>JAIRPW010000025.1 GCA_031256795.1 Zoogloeaceae bacterium
GAAGCCGCGGGCTGGGATAGGCTTGGCGGATTGTTTCTTTTAAGTTACATCATGGTAAGATGGAGAGAGAAAGGACGCGCGATGAGGGAAACTGTTTGCCGGACATTTGGTCATGCCGATAGCATGGACTGGGCAGGATCGGGTTCCCACGGTTTGGTTTAGCGTAAATTGACTTTGACATAGATGGAATTTTCAGAAAGCAAAGCATGTCTCGTATCAAACTGCATGGCAAGCACAGAATTCGGGTAGGCGACGTTACGACGCATGGCGGCGTGGTTGTGACGGGAAGCGCGACGCTTAAGGAAGACGGCGTTCCTATCGCGCGCAAAGGGGATACTGTGACATGCCCGCTTTGCGAGCCGCATATCTTTGTTATTGCGGAGGGATTGGAGAGTTGCCTGGATCAGGGCATCCCCATCGCTACTGAAGGTCACAAAACCACATGCGGCGCACAACTGATTTCCAGGTCGTAACGTATGCTCGGACAATGGACGACTGTAGCGATTGGTCGCGCGCGATGAGATGCTGAATATAGTATTTCCATGTGAAATAGCGAGCACATGCGCGAGAAAAACCACATCTGGTGATACGTCAAATAAGAAGGGATGAAATGCATGAGTTGGCACAACAAAGTCGTTTGGACGGAAGGCTTATTTTTGGGACCGCAGCATTTTCAGCAACAGGAACGCTATCTGGAAGCGTATGCCCACAAGCGAACTTCGCCTCTGACGCCGTTTTACTGGGGTTTCGAGCGATACCAAATCGATCATGACTCCCTGACATTGGGAAAGCTCGTTCTTTCTAGCGCGACGGGCATTTTTCAGGATGGAACACCTTTCGATGCTCCTGCGCAAACATCGTTGCCACCGCCTTTGACAATTCTGGCAGAACATCTGGAACAAAATATCTGTCTTGCCGTTCCTGTGCGAACACCGCATGCGGAAGAAACTACCTTCGAGGACGACACGGCGTCGTTAGCGCGTTATACGGCAATAGATGAAGAATTACGAGACGCCAACGCGATCGGGTTAGGGCCAAAACTCGTGCAGCTGGCACAGCTGCGTTTGCGTCTGTTGCCTGAAAAAGAAGTAACCGACTCTTGGATCAGCCTACCTATTGCCAGAGTATCTGCGTTACATTCTGATGGCGGTATTACTCTGGATCAGCGATTGATTCCGCCTGTGTCTAGCTACGGCGCCAGTCCCTTGCTAACAGACTGGATCACCAAAGTACATGGGCTTACCCAATTACGCGCACAGGCGTTATCAGCAAGACTTACCGGGAGCGGTAAAGCGGAAGGCGCTGCGGAAGTCGCTGATTTCATGCTGTTGCAAATGCTTAACCGCTATGAGCCACTGCTCAATCACCTGCTCAACGTCAGAGAAAGCCATCCGGACGGTATATACCAATTGCTGTCTGGATACGCCGGAGAACTTTCCACCTTCGTTACCAGTACACGCCGCCCGAAAAGTTTACCGTCGTATCAGCATCTTGACCCTTATCACAGCTTCAAAGACTTGACTGATCTTTTGTACGCAATGTTGAACGAAGTATTGATACGCAGCGCGGAGCGCATTGAACTTCAGGAACGTCCGCACGGCGTGCGTTTGGCCGTCGCGGACACGGCGACTCTGCAAAGTTTCAGTGGTCTGGTGCTGGCCATATCCGCAAATATTCCGCCGGAAGAACTGGCGCAGCGTTTTCCGCTGCAGAGCAAATTCGGCTCTTCGGCGCAATTACCCCAACTCGTGCGCTCGCACCTGCCGGGTATCGCCATTAGCGCCTTACCTGTTCCGCCCCGGCAAATTCCTTTTAGCACAGGATTTATCTATTATGAACTGAACCGCTCAGGGCCAATGTGGGAAAGCGTACTCAAACATGGAGGACTGGGTATGTACATCGCTGAAGTATTTCCCGGACTGAATATCGAATTATGGGGTATCCGTAACAAATGACGTTATATTTTTTCATGTTCCACTGATACTAGTCCTCCAGTATCCTGATAGTATTTTCTTCCAGCAATACCTGCAAACGTATCGCGTTGGAAGAAAACATTTTTTTATACCATGCGGCGTCGGAAGGCGGCGGTAGACGAAAAGTGGCGCGCCAGGTTGAATGCGGGAGGTCGCGAAATGCCGCGAACATACCGATGACTCCGCTTTGCGGGTGCGCCTTGCGACGCGTCGTAAACCTATCTCCGGGACGTACGATAAATTCATTCCGTGCCAGCAAGTCTTCGGTCAACGTGGTTTTGTCATTGTCCTGCAGAGAGAAAAAATCAGCCTGGGTAAACACCGCATCAGATTTCAGTTCATAAACTCGCAAAATTATGGGAGACGGGCGACTTTTGATGTCAGGGTTTAGATTCGTTGCTGCCTGAATGGAAATATGGAGTTGCAATGTCTCCTCGTTTTTGCTCTCAGGAAAAAGCATGGAACAAGCCGAAAGCGCCGAGAAGAAAGCCAAGACAAACACCAGACGAAAAAGGACGGAAGTCATAGAAAGTCCTTTATAAAACCAATTAATACATCATACATGAAACGAATCGTCCGCATCGCCGTATTCAGGCACAAACAGCACTGATAAAACGTCCGCGCAAGTTCTGTTGCCAGAAGTAGCCTTCATCCTTGAGCCTCAGCATGCAGTACGGCCAATCCGCCCAAGGCAAGAATCGTACGCCGTCCAGATCACGAGCAGGATCGTTTGAACCTGATGATTCTAGCAATTCCTGTATCCAACGTGATTTTCCGTCAGGCAACGTAATGCGCTTGCCTAGAAAATTGCGCCAACTGGGAGCATAAAGTAACCACAGTGCGTTCAGCTTCGTCAAGAGTGTAGCGGCATGATCAATTTCTCCAACGAAGAATTGGCCTGTTTTTGACTCCTGGGCGCGGATTGAATTCGCGATAAGGCGAGCGGCGTTAAATAACCACTCACATGGCTGTCTCACATGTAGCGCGAAATATTGCTTGGCCCAGCGGCGCGTTACTTCCTGAATCATAATGAAAGGATATGCCCTCCCCACTTTGTCATAAGATTCCATCCATACGCCAAGCAGGTAATGATTGACTGCGAACGGCGGACTTTGCGGCGGCAAAACGAAACACCATGGCTGACCAGAATATCCGAAAGTCAGGACGTCAATAGATTGCCTTCGGCTTGATTGCGGTTCTAGGGAATGCCAAGGAATCCCGTTTGTCACTTTACGTCGTAAAATTTCCCTCGGCGGCGATAGAACGCCGCGTTTTTGACGCACCCACTCCTCCAGTGCCTTTTCCCGCTCAAACGACAAATTGTGGCGGATAAAGTCTCCGCAACTGGGAATTTTCCCCCAAAATTCAGGCGACTTCGCCAATAGCCAATGTGTTCTGGAAAACATATATTTCATCATACACCAGGACATTTGAAATTCCTAAGTAATCCGCTGCTCAGGGGATTTTTTTGACCTCCGGTACTGATTTCCAGAAGCGCCTTACGCCCGTCAAGATCGTACTCGACCAGCACACGCTCTGGATTGGCAGTATCAATAATTTTCCCACGATCCAGCAGACGGAATATTGCCCAAGGGCCATTGGCGACAATAGTCGATGTTTCCGAACGCACGCGCGGATTGGCGCTTATTTCCGCAACAGTACCGCCACGTGAACCTGGCCAATTGACAGGAAATACTTGAATCGGCCCGTGTATATAACGCAGTACCTGTCCATCGATGTTGATGATAAATTCTACGATGGCAGGATCAATTTCTACAATTTTGAAATCCATTTTCCATGTCATTTTTTTTGCTTCAGAATCACGAAAAAAAACCCCTCGAATCTCCTGTATTTGCGCAAAAACGTCTGGATTTGGGATATATCGTTGTAATTGCCTAAGATACTCTCCTTGCAGTGTCGGCACATTGGCGGCTGATGGCATGGGAAGATCATTTGTTGCATGAGGATTATCGCTCATGACCATGTTTCCAGAATCTCTGTATCTCCAGGGGCGTGTTCCAGTATCAACATAGGACGCAAGTTGTTTCTGGAAAAAATCGTCCGCGCTACCGCCCAAAGCAAATAAGCGGGTAAATTCTTCGATAGATGCATCATGTGCACTGTTAGCAAATGGATAATAACCATCTAAATAGTTCCGACAAGGATTTCCAATTTGATAAGTAAAAGAAGCCAATGTTCGGTCAATCTGAATTTCCGCCTGAGATTGAAGAATAGATACGCTACCCAGCTTAATTTTTTCGCCACCATTATCAGCCAACGCCATCATGATATTCCTTAAAGGCGCGGGCAAACGACTGGCGTCTAGCCTTAATTTTATCGCCGCTGCCAAAGCATTAGGCGGTACGGTACTTGCGTTCAGAGCAATATCTGCCATAAACAATTGATTATGAAACTCATTGATCATGCCGATAACGGAGCTCAAATTAACAATGCCAACTGTGCCAGCGATAGGGATTGAATGAGTGTTTTCTTTATTTTCTTGAACGTCTGTTTGTCCGGTGACAATTTCGCGCAAAGCAGCGAAATGATTATCCACTATTTCACGCTCAACACGTGCCTGAGAAAGCAATCCAAGGTCCCGCTCTATATCTCGAGTTTTCCTATCAAAGGTTTCCACAGCCTTTTCTAACGCATTCTTCTCCGGATTATTCTGTACGATTTCCCGTGACAAGGTTGTTTCCCTAACGACGGCGCGAGCAAGGCGTGTCAGCGGTGAATCAGGCATTGCGATTTTTTGCACAACAACCAAATCAAAACTCAAGGAAGTACCTGAAACTGGACGGATGTCCTCCAGAAAGGCGTCCCATTGATTGACATATTCCATCAGATAACGACGGCGTAAATCTTGCATCAACGAATCATCCGTTAGAAAAGAGCGCGAATTAGAAAAACGAACGTCATTCGCCAGCTCTTTTACGCTATCGGTCACGCCGACTTTGCGTCTTCCCATGACCCAGAAATCGTCCGCCCAGACTGTATTGACGAATTCCCCCAGCCGCTTATCGAATAATCGACGATACCCGTCAAACGTAAACAAACCGGGAATCCCTTGATCCAAAGGCGTGCCAGACGCACGAACAAACACCATTCCCGCCTGGGGACCAACTGTCTGGATTAAGGTAAAGTCTGGAGGAGCCTCTTTCGACATTTCCTCCTTGGCGCGCTCATACAATCGCTGAGGAGATGGCTTGGCGTCCAGAAACACGCGCGCTTGCCGTACCAATAATTCGTTGATCGGAAAAGGTGACTGCACAACTCTATCATCGGAAAACAAATGATGGAGGTGTTTCATAACGATAACTTGGCTGGTAAATTCATTGGCACTGTTCGAATTTTCCCAATCCTTTTGCAGCCAGGCGCGAATATCTTTCGCTTTATACCGTTCTCTATCATGTAATTGCAGGTAAACCCGCAGGGTGTTATATGCAAGTTTTTCATCTGAATAGCGCACAGCTTCCCGCAGTACGTTCTCTAGCCGTTGGATCATATAAGGCAAGAGCAATTTTTCCTGAAGAATCTCATAGATTTCCGCCGATTTTTTGACGATGGGCGGCGGCGTATAAAGTCCGTAGCGAAATGCAGCGGGCGGTTCAAGCACATCAACATCCTTAAATTGCGACAAATTCCGCGCAGCATCCAGACTTTCTGGAATATACTTTTCCCGTTCTGCAGCAGTTTTGCTGAACAAAACAAGCAATTTCCCATGCAATTCCTCTGCATGAACAGACACTGCTTTAAGATATTCAGAATTGCTCCCGAAGGATACATATAAAGCCATAGTCAACCAAATTAGAACCCCAAACATGGCTAAGTGACCGAGCAATCGTAAAGCACGATGACGAGTTTCCCGTTTCAGATTAAGACGAACCAACGAAGCTTCTGGGAATATGACACGGGAGAATAATTCTCCAAGAAAATATCCCTGTATACCCGTAACTGATTGTTTCGGTCGGGAGGCTGCAGGAATATATGCAGTAAAATCTTCCCCTTCTTTCATTTCTTCCGCAAATTGGGCAACACTTGTATTTATTCCCGTCTGTCCGCGTAGATTACGCCACAATCGTTGTAGAATAGTATTCGGATTAGCGCGCAAGACGGTTTCTGTTTGCAAACTGCTTGTAAAATACACGCCGCGCAGAGTGTTATGCAGCTGAGTGGCGTCGTAGGGAGAGTCTAAGAAAACCTCATCCAAAAAAGGTATCAGTATTTGCCCAAAACTAGCGAATTCCAGTGGAAGCGCATAAAGCAAACGGCGGCGTTCCAAATCGAATTCTTCCTGGAAACGTAGCGCCAACCCTGCCTCCAATCGTTCAACCAATGCGGAAAAATGCTGCTCTAGGCATATAGTTAGCTTTTGTTTGGACTTCGAGTCATCACGTTTGCTAAATATAGATTTTTTTTCATGATGACGATACGGGAGCGTGAAACCCCATACTTGCGCCCTGCTTTCGCTGGTGAGGTAACTAAAATACTGCTCAAAACCTTCCAGCATATCCATCTTGGTAACAATAACATATACCGGAAAGCGTATCCCCAACTTCTGACGAAGCTGAAGCAAACGCCCACGCAAATGCCCGGCATGTACCATGCGGACGCTTTTGTCCTGATTGATTAATTCGGCGACATTGACGACTAGGATAACACCATTAATTGGTGCTTGAGTACGATATTTGCGTAGCAGGTTAAGAAAACCAAACCACTCAGCAGAATCATTCTGCGGATCTGAATCCTGCGAGGCATAACGTCCCGCCGTATCGATCATAATCGCTTCGTTTGTAAACCACCAGTCACAATGCTTGGTCCCTCCCTCCCCAGAAATTACAGCAGACTTACCAAACGACTGAAAAGCCTCTCCCATTTGCTCCGCCAAAGGAAACTTCAGGCCAGAATTAAGAATGGCCGTTGTTTTCCCAGCGCCGGGATTGCCAATTAGCATGTACCACGGCAATTCATAAAGGTAACGCTTATTTTCAAATATATGCCGCCACCAACCATCCCTGAAGTACATTTGCCGCAATTGCGCGATCGCGCGCTTGACAATACTGTTCACCGCCTTTAAATTTTTTCGTGCCTGTTGCTCAATATCATTCTTCATCTCCTTTTCTGAACGATAAAAAAACTTATTCAGTAAATCTTCATCGTTGCGTAACTTTCCCCACAACCGATAAAGAACATAAATTAGGCCGCAGAAAAGGAAGAAAACAATGACGCCAATCCTCACCCCGATTGAAGCAAAAAAATGATATTCTCCAATAGCCAACAAAGGACCAAGACGCCAAAATAGCAAACATAGCGCTACGATACCCATGACGGAAATTGGCCAGCCAAATATGACAAATAGCAAAAGAATCACCAAAAATACTATGATAATAACGCGCGACCCCAGAGAAACAAAAGGATACATGTCTCCGAATGATACGAGCGGACCAAGAAACCATACAACCAGACTCAAGAGAATAAACGTCAAAATGAGCAACGTTTGGCGTGAAAATAGTATGGAAAAAATTTTTTTGAACATATTAATGACTCCAGTCAATGCATTATTTTAATATTACTGTCACAGGAAAATCATGCCTCGATTGCTGTACAACGATTTGCACCCGGCGGTTTTTTGCACGTCCGTCCGAAGTTGCGTTATCCGCAATAGGATCGCTATCAGCTTTGCCAAAAGTCTCGATCCTAAGACGCGACACTCCTCTCGCTTCAAGTTCTTTCGCCACATTATCAGCGCGCGCCTTGGAAAGCGCATAATTATCTGGAAACCTATTCATGCGAACAGGACGATTGTCTGAATGTCCGATGATATGAATCATGCCGGGAACTTTGCCAACTTCCACCGCAATACGATCAAGTAAAGACAGAATATTGGAATTGATTTCAGCTTTCCCAATAACAAACATGTCATCTCCCCTGAACGTCACTGCACTACGCGAATCATCTTCGTCAATAAATACCTTGCCCTGCATGATTTCTTCCTTCAACAATTCGGCAAGTCTCAGCGCACGCACGGGAGGCGGCGTCAATTTTCCAATGGCGGAAATTTTCTCCTGAACCACTACGCTCTGTTTAAGCAAGTGATACTTGTACCAGCTAAACAACGCCAAAATGACGACCCCGACCAGACACATGCTCATCCACACTGGAATTTCACGCCAAAATTTATTTTCCCCAGTCATTTCTCCGCGCCAGTGCGGAGAAAGCTCGCGGGGAACCGTGTCGCGCGCCGAGGAAAGAAGTGCCAGCAAACGGTGGCGAATCGCCTCCAACTCCCGATGCCCATTAGTAATTGCGCTGTACTGCCCCTCAAATCCAAGACCCAAAATGTGATACATAACTTCCAGCAAATCCAGATGTTCTTCAGCATGAACAGATAATCTTCCAATCAGGAGAAAAAATTTCTTACCGCCCTGCACGTCTCCATGAAAACGCGAGGCAAGCTGCTGCCCCGCCCAAACACCTACTTGTCGGATATCGTTGGTTCCACCCCAACGCGTACTGTTGGCCGCTTCATCAAGCGCGGTTGTTAGACAAAAACTAGCAGTTACCGCATGCTCGCGCCGAATGTTGGCCTTGACACAAATTTGGGTAAAGGCGCCGACTTCATGCTCCAGCAATTCATACCATGCGTCAGCACTTGCCGCATCGGGTAATTCTTTCGGCGTTTGCGCAATCGCAAGCAGGAGAGGTCTGGCTGCTTCCAGCAAGGGGTTTTGCGCGATCTTCACCTTTTCCAGTCGGCTGGCGATGTCAATGCCTGACTGGAGAATCGGCACGCCTCCACTGTCTTGACTTGGTTCGCTGAAAATAAAAGGCGCGCTGTCCGAAAATTTCATAGGGCCGCTTCAGGGAAAAGTTCACATCAATCCAGCATGGTTTACGACAAGACCATACCTACTGAATTTGCAGATTGTAACTCAAATAAGGATTTTTTGAACCTTTGCTGATGAACATTCCCGATACGTGTTCTGATGAATTTTCGGCTTGTAGCCTGAGTAGGTTCTGTGCGGATGTGCCGTTTTCGTTGGCTGAAGACGCTTCTATTTGGTAGCAGCAAGGGCATTTTTTGCCGCGCGTTCATAGCGACGCTACGCCAACCTCTCGTGACGCCAAATGATTCCCAATGCCGCCCTGTATGCAAGATGCAGCCCTATCGTCTTGAGGATTGCCGACAGGCTACGAATCTCTGGATTGCCCTTCGCAGATTTCGTCTTTCCGCGCGTCGGAGTGCGGTTCCGCGAATTCGTGCCAAGGTTTGAGTGTCATGTAGCGGCTTCCAGATTCGTCGCTGCCGGAATGACAAGAAGGAGTTCGCTCTGATCAATCATTCGGTAATACGCTGGCTTGAAAACAATTTTTTCTGCGCGGCATGGAGCGCAGGAATACGCAATACTAACTCCTGATCCCGCACGAATATCCTCCTCGCAAGATTATTCTAGCGCGTATGCGCCGCCCGGCTGCAAGCGAGCCATAACATCCCATATCCGAAAATATGCGTCATGCAAAGAAGTATCCGACACTGAATCCTTGAAATTGTCATAGCGAATGTCCATGACAAGCAGCGCAATTTTCGCGGCAACATCCGACCTCGCCACATCCGCGCGATAGCGATAATCTGTCCCCAGGGTCTCTCGAACCGCAACATGAGGGAAAATCTTCTCAATGTCACCAGGACGGCGCGCGCGCACTAAAAGGCAATCCTTTTTTTTAGACTTGTTTACCACAGACAAGAACGCATTATTCAGACAAAGCCACATGGTTTCCTCCTCCTGAGAATTGTGCGCATTTGTCCATACCCAATGAGATTGTTCAAGCATTCCCGCGCAAAAATCTACGCCGTAAGTCTTCCTTGCGCGCAATCAGCGTATTTGCCAATGCCAGACGCTCTGACCGATCCCCTGCGCCAAAACGCATGACTGTTTTCCGGATAATTTTGTTCGGAATCTCCGCAATCCGTTCCACGCCTCGCACAATATCCGAAGTCTTTATTTTTTTAAAAACAGCGAAAGCGAAAGGGTTAATTCCTTTGTCCCGCAAAGAATCTACTTCGGGCACTTTGCTCCCGAAAGGTTTTTTCTCCCCTCCCGCGCGAAACAAAAGCGCCCCGCCTGCGTCAACCCGCAGCGCGCGGTTCCCCGCGACCAGAAGATTATCAAAAAGGCTCCCCGCTACGTCCCAATTGGCTAACCAGGCGTCTGCCGCAAAACCGTCAAACACTCCGGGAAGCTCCCCGGACGTCGCCGCTTTCGCATCACGACGCGCGCCATCCACCATTTCCGACGCGACGCCCAGCGTTCCGCCATCCCCCATGACCAAGAAAGTTTTCGGCACGTAAACTCCGCATAAACGGTACAACGCGCCAGAGAGAACCTCATTGCGCGCAATATCCTCGTCATGCGGAAATTTACAGTAATACCGCTTCCCGCTTATGTCCTCAAAAACGCCGCCGCGATTGCTTCCCAACTGGTCAGATATTTTTCTCCAGCCGTCTATCTGCCGCGCCGCTCGATAAAGCGGGAATCCTGACATCTTCACCGTTCCCAGGTCATACCCGGTCATCAAGGCGGCAACTTCAGATCGCGGCGCAAGCGATACCGCCTGGGACTCCCACCCCATTTCGGCAGGAGAACCGCCAACTCTTTCCGCGCGGTAATAGCGCGTTATCGTCCCGCTGCGTATCTGGTCGCCAATAAATCCAGTAATACGCACTTTTAACCCAGTCTCCTCAAAGCACTCCTTCAATGCCGTTGCCTGAAGCGACATGTCGCCGTCTACATGCCCCTTGGGGAAACTTGCACGAACACCAAAAAAATTATTGGTCGGATGTACAACCCATACGCGCCCATCCGGTTCCTCAACGACAACTCCCGCCGCCGGACGCTTCCCAATCGGCAATTCCATGTCCGGTTCCTCTATGTCCGCAAATAGTCCCTGTAAATATTCCCACCCTCCGGATGTTTTCGGATAGTCTTTCCATGAAGAAAAAGGGACGCCGTTCAGTTCCTCTGGAACTAACCCGCCAGGAACAAAAACCGCAGTCCGTTCTCCGTCTCGCCATGAAGCGGCGTCCGTCGCCTCATCCGGATCTCGGATAAAGACGCCCTCTCCAAACTCTCCCTTCTGAGGATGCTTTTGGGACGTTTTTTTCTCCTGAAAGAACGCGCTCCAACCACCAAATAAAGACAAGGGCGCGCCGCCGCGCCTCGTGTCATAGGATCGTACCCGCACCATTCCCCCTGCGCGCGTATGCGCCTTAACGTGCGCCTTGGACAGCATATCCATTACATTACTCCAGCCCCAAGAACAAACGAACCGCCCCGCCCAAAATGTCTTCCAGCGCTTTCTCGACGTCATCGTCTCCATCTACCGTGCCAAGGTCTCGTATGCGGAAATAAAGGCTCAACAGCGCGGCGCGAATAACCGCCTCATCGTCCGTATCTCCATCAAGAAACGGGTCTATCTCCCCTTTTATCCCGTGTTCGCCTCGCAGATACGCAGCCAGCCCATACGGAAGCCAAGATCCGTCTATCGTATATCCCTCATGCGCCTTTAGCCTCCCAGAAAGAACCCCGGATGCATATTCGCAATGCGACAAAACAATGGAAGGAAAGTTTTCCCGCGTCACCCTCCCGTCAAGAACTCCTTGCAAATGACTAAAAACTCCGCGCGCAAACCTACGAAACGCGCTTTCCAGCACGGCAGGCTGTAACAGAGAAGTTGACCGCTCGGAAATCGAACGCAGGAGTCCCGTTGCGTCCGACTTGGTATCCAGGCTTTCTGACATTTTTACACCCCATTCGGCAAGACGACAACGTCTAAAACGACATTGTTTTTTTGTGTAATCACTTCATCCGCATACACTCCATGCGTCTTGCTCTCTCCATCGCAAGGCATGTCCTTGTAAACCGTGCTTCCATCGGCTTGCTTGCACTTATAAGTTTCTCCTTGCGCAATCCTTGGAAGGAAAACAAATAAACCGCAAAAAAGTCAAGAAATTCCGCGCAAAATCGCGCGGAAAATTTTAATTATATAGAAAATTCAAATTGCATCCGCGCGATTTTTCCCCTCCCTCAAGAAAAACTCCAGCGCGCGGCGAATCCCGGCGCTCACGTTTCCCGCGCCGATCTCGTAGGCCGCCTCATGCGCCGCGCGGTCTAGATAAATATAAGCCCTATGGCCGCCTTCCATCGCGTCCGCTCTCTTTTTCCTAGCTCGCCCATTTGCCGCGCCGCCCTTCTCGCTCTCTTGCATACAATTCTCCCGCCTCGCGCATCAAGCGCGCTTCATATTGGTTAACTTGCCTTGGATTTTTTCCGCGCTCCTCTTTCATTCGCCGCGCCCACTCGTCCAATTCCGCGTCCGTGTTCGTGCAAACGGTAATAAAAGAATCGCCCGCCGCCCAGCCATGCCCGCCCAACTTCGCGGGCGGCATTCCGGCATACTGCTGCGGCGTGACAAATTTCACGGCAATTCCCGTCTCGTGGACGGCGGTGTAAGTTTCAGTAAAAAACTTCCAGCGCCGCTGCCAGTTTCTATTCTCGTGGTTCATAACTTAAACTCAATTGAAAAATCTTCCGGCGGCTCGATTTCATTTTCTTCATACAATTTAATGAAATTAAATACTTCATCCCAAGCCTCTGTCAACGTCTTCGTGAAATAATTCACGTTGGTATGAACGGTTTCAAGCAGGTCGTGCATCCAAATGTCAGCAAGCGCATCTTCTGCCTCTTCCTGCGAGTCGTGCCACTCATGATCAACGCCACCGCTCCCCCAATTGCGGCGGATGCCGTTCTTCATACTCTATCGCCTCCAACTCATACACGGGCGCGACGCCGTTGTGTTTTCCACGTAATCGCCGCAATCGCGCAGGGCGAGCTTTTGGACTAAAATCCAGTCACGCACGGCAATTTCATCGGAAATTACATAAATTTCTTGATCAAGGTTTGACATTTTCCCATTCCGCACGCGGAACGGAGCGGACAAGGAAAACATAGATAACGATATTGTTTTTGAGATGGAACTCATTAAGCAGATTGAACAATCTCGACTATATCCTGATGCTTGTGGCGAAATACCACGAAAGCAACTGCGCCGATAAGGAAATCCTCGCCGCAATTGACAAAGCGGTCAATTCCAGCCTTGAACTGCGCAGCAAAAAGGAACTAATCGAGGGCTTTATCGCCCGCGTGAATACCTCCACGCAAGTGGACGACGATTGGCGAGAATTCGTGCGGAAGCAAAAGGAAACCGAGCTCTCCGCCCGGATCGCGGACGAAAAATTAAAGGAAGAAGAAACTCATAAATTTATGGATAACGCTTTCCGCAACGGCGCGCTAAAAACCACAGGCACGGACATTGATAAAATCCTGCCGCCCATCTCGCGCTTTGGCGGCGGAATCCGCGCCGCAAAAAAAACAGCGCATCATTGAAAAACTGAGGAAAATTTTTGAGAAATATCTCAGGGCCGCATAGTCCGCCCCGCGCCGCTTTTGCGTTTTGGGCAAGAAAACCAGGTCAGACAGAATTTTCCCCATAAAAAACGCGCCCGATACGGGCGCGTTTTCAGAGATGATTTTTTTTCAATGCTTGACAATGAGAAGCGTCTCATTCCCGGCGTCGCCAATCGGCGCGGGCGGCGGCGTTTCCCCAACCTCATCCTGCCGCAAGAGCGGCAGCGCGGAACGCTCCAACGCGCGCTCCAGCACCTCGTCAATCCATTTCACCGGAATAATCTCAATCCGGTTTTTAATATTGTCCGGAATCTCCACCAGGTCCTTGGCGTTCTCTTGCGGAATCAACGCGGCTTTAATCCCGCCGCGCACCGCCGCCAGCAGCTTTTCCTTCAGCCCGCCAATCGCCAGCACCTCGCCGCGCAGGGTAATCTCCCCCGTCATGGCCAAGTCACAACGCACGGGAATGCCCGTACATGCCGACACCAGCGCCGTCGTCATGGCAATGCCCGCAGAAGGGCCATCCTTGGGCGTCGCGCCTTCAGGAACGTGCACATGAATATCCTGCTTGTCAAAAAAATCCGCGTGAATTCCCAGCCGTCCGGCACGGGCGCGCACCACCGAGCGCGCGGCCTCCACAGACTCCTTCATAACATCGCCCAGCGATCCCGTGCGCAAAATATTGCCCTTGCCCGGCATAATCGCGCACTCTATCGTCAGCAGTTCCCCCCCCACTTCCGTCCAGGCCAAACCCGTGACCTGTCCCACCTGGTTTTCCTTTTCCGCCACGCCAAAACTATAACGGCGCACACCGAGAAATTTTTCCAGATTTCTGGCGGTTACCGACTGTCTGGCTTTGCGCGGCGTCATCAGCAGCGTTTTGACGACCTTGCGGCAAATTTTGGAAATCTCGCGATCCAGACCGCGCACACCCGCCTCCCGCGTGTAATAACGAATAATGTCCAAGATCGCGCTTTCGGCTACCGCCAGCTCCGTCTTTTTCAACCCATTATTTCTCATCTGCTTGGGCAAAAGATAACGCATGGCAATATGAACCTTCTCGTCCTCCGTATAGCCAGACAGACGAATCACCTCCATACGGTCCAAAAGCGGCGGGGAAATGTTCATGCTGTTGGCCGTAGCGACAAACATGACGTCGGATAAGTCGAAATCCACCTCCACATAATGATCCTGGAATGTGTGATTCTGTTCAGGATCAAGCACTTCCAGAAGCGCGGAAGCCGGGTCGCCGCGCAAATCCTGCCCCAGTTTGTCAACTTCATCCAGCAAAAATAGAGGATTCCGCGCTTCGCACTTCGTCAGGCTTTGCAGAATTTTCCCCGGAAGGGAACCGATATAGGTACGACGATGCCCGCGAATTTCCGCCTCGTCTCGTACCCCGCCCAGCGCCATGCGCACAAACTTGCGGTTGGTCGCGCGGGCAATGGATTCGCCCAGCGACGTTTTGCCCACGCCCGGCGGGCCGACCAGGCACAAAATAGGCGCCTTGACCTTCTCTACCCTCTGCTGCACCGCCAAATATTCAATGATGCGTTCCTTGACCTTCTCCAGGCCATAGTGATCCGCCTCCAGCACCGTTTCCGCCGCCTTCAGGTCCTTGCTGACGCGCGTTTTCTTGCGCCAGGGCAAACTGACGAGCGCGTCAATGTAATTGCGCACCACCGTAGCCTCAGCGGACATGGGCGGCATCAACCGCAATTTTTTCAGCTCGCCTTCCGCCTTGCGCAAAGCCTCGCGGCTCATGCCCGCGCCCCGGATCTTTTTCCCCAGTTCCTCCAGGTCCGCGCCATCTTCTCCCTCGCCCAGCTCTTTCTGAATCGCCTTGACCTGCTCGTTCAGATAATACTCCCGCTGGGTTTTTTCCATCTGCCGCTTGACCCGCCCGCGGATACGCTTCTCTACCTGAAGAATATCAATCTCCGTCTCCATGTGAGACAGCAGCCGCTCCATCCTCTGGCGCACAGACGCCAGCGACAGCATCTCCTGTTTGTTTTCCAGCTTGAGCGGCAAATGCGCGGCAATCGTGTCCACCAGCCGCCCGACCTGCTCAATGCCCGCCACCGAAGCCATAATCTCCGGCGGAATTTTCTTGTTCATTTTGACGTACTGATCAAACTGCGCCATGACCGTGCGGCGCATGGCTTCCGTTTCATGACCGTCGCTGTCCGTCTCTTCCAGCACATGTACGCCCGCGATGAAATGCGTTTCGGAAGAAGCAATGGAGGTAATCTTCGCCCGCTGCGCGCCTTCCACCAGCACCTTGACCGTGCCATCCGGCAATTTCAGCATTTGCAGCACATGCGCGAGACAGCCAATATCGTAAAGATCATCCGCGTCCGGCTCGTCCTGGCTGGCGGTTTTCTGCGCCGCCAGCACAATGGCGCGGCTGCCTTCCATCGAAATTTGCAGCGCGTGAATAGACTTTGGACGCCCCACAAACAACGGCAGCACCATGTGCGGAAAAACTACGACGTCCCGCAACGGCAAAAGCGGCAGCACCAAAGACTGACCTGTAGGAAAAACAGGATTGGACATGTCAAAAAAACCCCTGCTGTCAGAAAACGCTCAAAAAAAATCTCTCCCGCGCATATATCGGGATCGCTCAAAAAAATTCAACCCTCAATTGGAGCCGGAAACTTTCGCCTGCTCCGCGTACAGCACCAAGGGAGCGCTGCCATCCGCAATGGTTTTTTCGTCCACCACAACCTTGCTGACATCCTTCATTCCCGGTAAATCGTACATCGTATCCAAAAGCACCTGCTCCAAAATAGAACGCAGTCCGCGCGCGCCCGTGCGGCGCTCCAGCGCCTTTTTCGCAATCGCGGTCAGCGCTTCGGGGCGAATCTCCAACTCCACGCCCTCCATAGAAAACAACCGCTGATATTGTTTCACCAGCGCGTTTCTGGGCGCGACCAGAATTTCAACCAGCGCCTCTTCATCCAGTTCCCGCAGCGAGGCCACCACCGGCAAACGGCCAATCAGCTCTGGAATCAGACCAAAGCGGATCAGATCATCCGGCTCCACCCCCTGCATAATATCGCCGACGCGGCGCGTCTCATCCTTGCCCTTCACTTCCGCGCCAAAGCCAATGCCGCTTTTTTCCGAACGCGCCTGAATGATCTTCTCCAGACCATCAAACGCGCCGCCGCAAATAAACAGAATATTGGAGGTATCCACCTGCAGGAAATCCTGATTCGGATGCTTGCGCCCGCCCTGCGGCGGCACTGCGGCAATCGTTCCCTCAATGAGTTTCAGCAGCGCCTGCTGCACCCCCTCCCCGGAGACGTCCCGCGTAATTGACGGATTCTCCGAGCGACGGGAAATTTTGTCTATTTCATCAATATAGATAATGCCCTGCTGCGCCTTCGCCACATCGTACTCGCATTTGCGCAAAAGCGCCTGAATGATGTTTTCCACATCCTCGCCGACATAGCCCGCTTCCGTAAGCGTCGTGGCGTCCGCCATGACAAAAGGCACATTGAGCCGCCGCGCCAGAGTCTGCGCCAGCAGCGTCTTTCCCGAACCCGTCGGGCCGATCAGCAAAATATTGCTCTTGGACAACTCCACCTCGCCAACATCCGCCTTGCAGCGCAGCCGCTTGTAGTGGTTATAGACCGCGACCGCCAAAATGCGCTTGGCCTTCTCCTGACCAATGACATACCCATCCAGATGCTCGGCAATCTCGCGCGGCTGGGGCAAATCCCCAGAATTCCCCCGCGCCAGCGCGGGCGTCTCGTCACGCATGATGTCATTGCACAGATTGATGCATTCGTCACAAATAAATACGGAAGGCCCCGCAATCAGCTTTTTGGTCTCATGCTGGCTCTTGCTGCAAAACGAGCAATACAGAAGTTTCGATTTCCCGTGCTTGTCACCGCTGTTCATCATGACAGATAACTCCAGCCAAAGGAAAAAAAGAGCGCCGTAAAAAAATACCCGGCGCGATGAAATACTCACGCGAAAGAACAGGTACGCGCCTCATTTTACGTCCGCGCGCTGCGTCATAACCCGGTCAATCAGCCCATACTCCAAAGCCTCCGCAGCCGACAAAAAATTGTCCCGGTCCGTATCCTTCTCAATACGCGCAACCGGCTGCCCGGTATGCTCTGCCATGAGACGGTTTAACTTCTCCCGAATGGAAAGAATTTCCTTCGCGTGAATGGCAATATCCGAAGCCTGTCCCTGAAACCCGCCCAGAGGCTGGTGAATCATAACCCGCGCGTTCGGCAACGCCGCGCGTTTCCCCTTGGCGCCCGCGCATAGCAAAAAAGCGCCCATGGACGCGGCTTGCCCCATGCACAGCGTGGAAACATCCGACTTGATAAACTGCATGGTGTCATAAATGGACAACCCCGCCGTAACCGACCCGCCAGGAGAATTGATATAAAGCGCGATGTCTTTATCTGGATTTTCCGCCTCCAAAAACAGAAGCTGCGCTACAACAAGATTGGCGACGTCATCCGTCACGGGCCCCACCAGAAACACCACCCGCTCCTTCAGAAGCCGGGAATAAATATCATACGCGCGCTCTCCGCGCCCGCTTTGCTCAACAACCATCGGAACAAAGCCAAAAGCGCGCGGCACACAATCAAGGCGGGAAAAATAATCCACAGCAAATCCTTTATTTGTTGACGATGCGTCAAGCCGCCGCATTCGCGGACGCGGACTTCATCAGTTCCTCAAACGCAACAGGCGCATCCGTCACCTTCGCGCGGGAAAGCACCCATTGCGCCACATTCCTTTCCACAACCAGCGCCTCAATACTCGACAGGCGCTCCGCATCCGCCTGATACCAGGCTGCCACTTCCTCTGGCTTCTCGTAAGTTTCCGCCATTTCCTCAATCAGCGCCTTGACCTGATCGCGGCTGGCTTCCAGTTTTTCCGTCTTGACAATCTCCGCGACAATCAGCCCCAGCGTGACGCGCGTCTTCGCGCGTTCCGCAAACCAGGCAGGCTGCAACATCGGCGTCTGCGCACTCATGCCACGCGCGGCCAAATCCTGCCGCGCGCTCTCCATAAGCCTCCGGATTTCCGCGTCCACCAGAACATACGGTACGGGGATGGAATGAACCTTGAGCAGCGCGTCCATGACCTGCGTCTGTACACGCGCCTCAATGCGTTTCTTGACCTCGCGGCGCAGATTGCCTTCCACCTCCGCGCGCATTTTGACCAAATCGCCATCCTCAATGCCCAGCGCGCGAGCAAACTCCGCGTCAACCTCCGGCAGCGACGGCGTCGTCACCTGTTTTACATGAACCTTAAATGCGACCTTCTGCCCCGCCATCTCTTTGGAGAAATAATCTTCCGGAAAAGTAAGATCAAACTCTTTTTCCTCGCCCGCGCGCATTCCTTCCACAGCGGCCTCAAACGCGGGAAGCATCATGCCGCGCCCCAGCACAAACGGATAGTCCTTTGCCTCCCCGCCCGGAAACGGCTCGCCATTCTTGCTGCCAAAAAAATCAACGACTACGCGATCTTCCTTCGCTGCGCCGCTCTCCACAGCGTGATAGCGCACACGCTGCCGACGCAGCATCTCCAGCGCCTTATCCACTTCTGCTTCCGTCACTTCCAGCACCGGACGCTCAATCGTCACGCCGGACAAATCCCCCAGAGCGATCTCCGGGAAAACCTCAAAAACCGCCTGAAACGCCAAATGCGTTCCGCTGCTGGCCGAATCATCCGCCTCAATGCGCGGCATACCCGCGATATTAAGACGCTCCTCCGCCGCGCGCGCGCCAAAAGCCGCTTGTAACGCGCGCGAGAGCGCCTCATGCCGCGCTTCCTTTCCAAACTGCTGGCGCAGTACAGAAAGCGGCGTTTTTCCAGGACGGAATCCCGGTATTTTGGCGGACCGTCCCTTCTGCTTCAGCCATGATTCCATTTCCTTGTCCAACGCCACGCGCTCAATGGAAAGCGCCAGACGACGCTCCAGAGGATTTTGCGGTGCAGAAACGGCTTGTTCCATGAAATTTCCTTTGTTCGGCGTAAAAAAAACAGGACGGCGATATTCTGAAAAATAACGAATAAACGAAGCGCTTTTGCGCCAGTCCCCCGCATAAGGGGCGCAAATATAGCATAAGCGGACAACAATTTGGCGGCATTCCTTTTCGCGGGAACAACGCACGCGCCGCTACAGTCATAGTGATTGCCGAAAGGTTTCCGCTATAATTCCGCCTCCTGCCAAGAAGGAGATACTTCAATGGGTTTTCTGGCCGAGAAAAAATTGCTGATTACGGGCGTCCTGTCCAAACATTCCATTGCCTATGGCGTGGCGCGCGCCTGCCAGCGCGAGGGCGCGGAGCTTGCCTTTACCTACCAGAACGAGCGTTTTGCCGACCGTGTGCGAAAATTTGCCGAGGAATGCGGCAGTACCCTCGTTTTCCCTTGCGACGTTGCCAGCGATGAGGATATCCGCGCTCTGTTCGCTCAATTGGGAAGCGCCTGGGGCGGCCTGGACGGCCTGCTGCACTCCATCGCTTACGCGCCTTCTGACGCGATTGAAGGCGATTTTCTCGAAGGGCTTTCCCGCGAAGCCTTTCGCACTGCGCATGAAATTTCCGCGTACAGTTATCCCGCGCTCGCCAAGGCCGCGCGCCCCTTGATGCAAGGACGCAACGCCTCGCTCATCGCGCTCACTTATCTGGGCGCCGAACGCACCATGCCCAATTACAACACCATGGGTCTCGCCAAAGCCAGTCTGGAATCCGCTACCCGCTATCTGGCGTTTTGCCTGGGACCGGAAGGAATTCGCGCCAATGCCATTTCCGCCGGCCCCATCAAAACACTGGCCGCTTCCGGTATCGGGAATTTCAGCAAACTTCTGGCCTACAACGCGCACAACGCGCCGTCACGCCGCAACGTTACCATTGAGGAAGTCGGCAATGCCGCCGCTTTCCTGTTTTCCGACCTGGCGTCGGGCATCAACGGCGAAATCATTTATGTGGATGGCGGAATGCACTCCACCGCGCTGGGCAACCCGGAACCCATGAAAACCACCTGACGCGGGATTCATGCCGACGGCGACCGAAAAACCGGAAGAATTCCCGTATCGCCCGAAAGGCACTGCCAGTCGGCACGGACGCCCAGGGCAGGCGCGGCGATCAGTTCATTCTCCAGATAGAGCAACGGCCAGTTAACGCGCAGCCAGGGCGGGATTCCCGCCTCGCGAAGCAGGGCCTTGAGCGGGCGGCGCGGACGGTTCGGCGCGGTTTGCAGCGCCTCTCCGCCCTGGCGCGGACGCAGCCAAAGATTTCCTCCGGCTTTGCGCGCCCGCATAAGCCGGGCCGTGTCTATCCCCTCTCCGACACGAGCTTCCCAAAGCACGCGCCCTCCTCCCCAGGAAATCGGTTCGGCGGACTCCAGAGCCAGCAAAACCGCAGACGGCGGCAAAGATTTAGGCACGCGATATAACGTTCCGCGCCAAAGGCGCAAACTTCCTTCCGGCAGATTTTCCTGAAAGCGCGTATCTGCGGGATTGATTGCGGCCAACTGGCGCAACACTTCAGAAAGACGCGCCGCAGGAGGCGTCTGCCAGCCCGCGTCCTTCAGCCAGTAACGCAGCCAATTGGCTTGCCGCGCCGGGGAAAGAAGGCGAAGTTTTTCCAAACGCGCGCCGATCTGCCGCGCATCCGACTCAGCCAGCTCGGAAAGCAATTGTTCGGCTTCGGAAAAATGCCGCGCGGCGCGGGAGAAATTGGCCTCCGCCGCCGGAAAAAACGGCGCGAGCGCGGGAAAAACACGGTGACGCAACGCATTACGCCGGAATGAGACGTCCTGATTGCTTTTATCCTCCATCCATTCCAGATCGTGCCGCCGCGCGTAATTTTCAATCGCGGCCTTTCCTTGTTCAAGCAAAGGGCGCAAAAAAAGAAGCGACTTCCCCTGAAAAACGCGCGTTTGCGCGGCGCGCATCCCCGCCGCGCCGGATAACCCCGCGCCGCGACACAAGCGCAACAGCAAGGTTTCCGCTTGATCGCGCTGATGGTGCGCAAGCGCAAAAGCGACCGGGCGCGTCGCGCCATGCGCGCAATACGCCTGATACCGCGCGGCGCGAGCGGCGGCTTCCAGTCCCTTGCGCCGCGCAACCTCCGGGTCAATCCGAGTTCGCGCCACCGTCAGAGGAATGGAACGCTTGCGGCAAAGCGTTTCGCAAAAATCCGCCCAGGCGTCATCCTCTGGAAAAAACCCGTGATGCACGTGAATCGCGGAAAGTTTTTCGGGAATCAGCGCGGCCAGAACGTGCAAAAGCACAACAGAATCCTGCCCCCCGGACAGCCCAAGACACAGCCGTATCTCATCCGCCAGGTATCGGTGAAGAAAGGCGGCGACCGCGTCGGATAACACAGTATCGTCGGCAGGGATTTTCTCCGCGCCGCCCGTTGCGCTCATGTCGACGCGCGGAGCGTCACGCGGCAGACTCCTTGAAGCGTCCATAATTCATGAGCCGCGCGTAACGCGCTTCCAAAAGCTCCGGAGCGGAAAGGGTTTGCAAATGGCGCAGACTTTCCTGCAAAGCCTTTTTGAGGGAAACCGCCATACAGGCGGGATCACGGTGCGCGCCGCCATTGGGTTCGCTGACGATCTTGTCGATCAGACCAAGATTTTTCAGGCGGTGCGCGGTAATGCCCATAATCTCCGCGGCTTCTGGAGCTTTTTCCGCGCTTTTCCAGAGAATGGAAGCGCAGCCTTCCGGAGAAATAACGGAATAGGTGGCGTGCTGCAGCATCAAAACCACATCGCCCACGGCGATCGCGAGCGCGCCTCCAGAACCGCCCTCGCCAATGATCGTGACGATCACGGGAGTTTTGATCTGCGCCATTTCATAAAGATTGCGGCCAATAGCCTCGGACTGGCCGCGCTCTTCTGCGTCAATGCCCGGATAGGCGCCCGGCGTATCCACAAAAGTGAACACCGGCATTCTGAATTTTTCCGCCAAACGCATGAGGCGTAACGCCTTGCGATAGCCCTCTGGCCGGGGCATACCGAAATTGCGGAAGATTTTTTCTTTGGTATCCCGCCCCTTTTGGTGGCCGATCACGACGCAAGGCTCGCCATTGAAGCGCGCCGTTCCGCCAACAATCGCCTTGTCGTCGGCAAAGGCGCGGTCGCCATGCAGTTCGGTGAAATCTGTGAAAACGCGCTCAACGTAATCCAGGGTATAAGGGCGCTGCGGATGCCGCGCGACCTGCGCGATTTGCCAGGGAGTGAGCTTGGCGTAAATATTTTTGGTGAGCGTCTGGCTTTTTTCGGAAAGCCGGTCAATCTCTTCAGAAATATCAACGGCGGAATCTTCCTGACCAAAGCGCAGCGCCTCAATTTTGTTTTCCAGTTCGGCGATGGGCTGCTCGAAATCGAGAAAAGTCGTATTCATGGATGCGGCAAAAACCCTTTTGAAAAGTTTGAATTCTACTCTCTTGCGAAAAATCCCGGCGGGCGCGGCATGATTGCAAAATTCAGAAAAAGCGCAAGGAAAGATCCAGCGCCTCTATATTTTTGGTCAGCGCGCCGATAGAAACGCGGTCGACCCCCGCGCGGGCGGCGGCGACAAGCGTTTCTTCCGTAATGCCGCCAGAAGCCTCCAGTATGGCGGGCTGCGGACGGCAACGGTTTTCGGCCACCGCCTCCCGCAAAGCGGAAAGAGAGAAATTATCCAAAAGCAGCATGGCCGCGCCCGCCGCCAGCGCTTCCCGCATTTCCTCCAGATTCCTGACTTCCACCTGCACAAAGCGGCAGCGATCCGCTTCTTCCCTGGCGATTTTTTGCGCGGACGCCAGCGCCAGAGAAATACCGCCCGCGGCGTGAATATGATTTTCCTTGATCAGAATGGCGTCCCAGAGCGCGAATCGGTGATTGCCGCCCCCGCCTACGCGCACAGCGTATTTTTGCGCGGCGCGCAATCCCGGCAGAGTTTTGCGGGTATCCACGATGATCGCGCCAAGTCCGGATACGAGATCCGCGTATTTACGCGCGCGGCTGGCGACGCCAGAAAGCAGCTGTAAAAAATTGAGCGCTGAACGCTCCCCCGTAAGCAGAGCGCGGGCGGAGCCGGAAAGCGCGCAAAGCGTCTCTCCCGGCTCGACGCGCGCGCCTTCCGCCACGCGCCACTCAACGCGCACGTCAGAGTCCAGGCGCGCAAAAACCGCGTCAAACCAGGGCTGACCGCAAAGAATACCCATTTCGCGCGTCACCACCGCTGCGCGCGCGGAAATTTCCGGCGGAACAAGCCGCGCGGAGAGGTCGCCCATGCCCACGTCTTCGGCGAGCGCGGCCTCCACGTCGGCGGCAACCGCCGCCTCCAGGGATACGGGAAAATCAGGGAAAGCAAAATCAGACATAGAATGGACGAGAAGAAAAATGGTAGAAAAACAGCCTAAAACGGCACTTCAAAGGCGAAGTGCAGACGCCAGCTGCGCGCAGCTTCCCCATAGGCGGCGTCCAGCCCCAAAACCGTGGATTGATTGCGCCAGCGCGCGCCAGCGCCATAGCCGCGCGCAAGGCGGAATAACTTTTTATCGTCTCCGGCATTGCCCATATCCATGAAAATGGCCGCGCCCCACGGACTATCCGCGAACCAGCGCGTGTATTCCCCGGAAAAGGTCATCAAATAGCGTCCGCCCAGCGTGCCTCGTCCTTCTTTCACGCCCAGGCTTTGGTAAGCGTAGCCGCGCACGGAGGCGGAGCCGCCCGCGCGAAAAAGGAAATTTTGCGGAATGCCCTCGCGGCTATCCGCAAGCACGATTCCGCTTTCCGCGCGCAGCATGAGGGAGTCGCGCGGGCTTAAATAAAAGCGCTGACGCGCAAGCGCGTAGACCCGGACGAAATTTTGATCCGAAACCGGTTTCAGGGCGCTGCCTAACTGAAATTGACTCAAATGCTCGCCAAAAGAAACTTCCGGAGTCCAGGTCCAGGAAAAATTCAGAGACAGCGCCCGGTTACGGCGTATGGAACGATCAGGGCTTTCCTCCCGCTCCGTGATAAAACTCAAATTCTGGCTGTGGCGAATATGTCCAGACTGTCGGCTACGGGAAATCCCCAACGCCCCAGACGTCAATTTCAGATTGCGAATGTCCGATTTATCCAGCAAAAAGCCCAGGGCGTAACGGTAAGCGCCCTCGCCCGGAGGCAGGAAAAAGTCCGCGTACAGCGACTGGCGCAGCGTTTCCAGCCGCAACCCGCCTTTCATCTCAATGGCGCGGGAAAAAAGATCGGCGGTACGCCAATTTATTTCGGCGCGCGCGCCGGTGTTGGAACTGACCCCAACGCCAAAGCCCAACTGATGCGCCGCGCGCTCGCTCAACGTAACGCGCACGGGCGCGATTCTGAATCCCCGCTCATCCTCCCGCGCGCTTTCCCGATCCAGGCGCACGGAAACCAGTGAAAAATACGGAGAGTTCTCCAGCGCGCCGCGCAGGGCGGAAAGCGCCTCCGCCGAATAAGGCGATCCTTCGCGCGCGCGTTTATTGTAGCGGCGCACCAGATCCGGAGAGTAACGCGCGAGTCCCTCGATTTCCAGCGCGCCGAAGCGGTACGCCGCGCCGCTCTCGAAACGCACGACAAGCCGCGCCGCGCCGTTTTCCACGCGCGCCTCGCTAAAGACAATTCGCGCGTCCGGGAAATCTTTTTCCAGCAAATCCTGTAACAGCGCTTCTTTGGCGGCATTCCAATCCTCTTGCCGGAAAACCGCGTCTTTCCCTAAACGCCACGCGGCCAGAAGCGCGCTTCGCCGTTCTTCCGGCAAAACGCCCTCCAACGCAAGATCAACGGAAACCACTCGAGTCAGCCGACCAGGATGCACCCAAAGCGTAAAGGCGTCCTCGCTCTCATTCCGCGCTCGCGCTTCAAGACGCGCGTCAAAGTACCCTTCGGTGGCCAGAAGTTCACTTCCGGTTTTTTCCAGTTCAAACGCTCTGCTCTGCCGCGCCCGTTCGCGCTCTTCCGGAGAAGCGCCCGCCG
The DNA here is from genome assembly GCA_031256795.1 of Zoogloeaceae bacterium. Lineage (GTDB taxonomy): Bacteria > Pseudomonadota > Gammaproteobacteria > Burkholderiales > Rhodocyclaceae > Azovibrio. The sequence goes on from JAIRPW010000025.1 coordinate 25,415, forward strand.
CGTCTTCCCTGGACAGGTAGCGCGACAAAAAAGCCTCCAGATCTTTCTGGACTTCCAAAGGCGTGTCCGCCGAAAAAACAAGGCGCAACGGCGCGGCCTGCGCCAAATCAAAAAGAAAAAACGCGCAAAAAAAACAAGCTACGCGAAAATAGAACCATAAAGAGAAAAAGAAGCGCACGATCGTCCGCTTTCCCGCCAGTTTCACGCGCGGTCCGCTCTGGCGGCGCGGCGCGAAAGACGCGGCTGAAAATGCAGACAGGGCTGGCCGCTGGCCTCCCGCACGTCCTCGCCGGGCATTCTGGCGCTTTTAAAGCGCATCGCCCGACAGGAGTAGGGATAACGCGCTTCGTGCGTGATAAAAAAATGCCGGCAGTCCTGGCAAGTCATGCGAACGCGGAAATCACTGACGCGCGAATTTTTCGGCCAAACGCGCGACTTTTTCGGCCAGAGAAAGCGGCTGACCCTCCGCCGTCGCGCCCGCCGAATCAACCTTTGGCGCTAGCTTCCGCGCGATTTCCGCCTCTTTGGGCGCGCCCGGATTATTTTCCCGTTTCCCGCGGTTTTCGTGATGCACGCGCGGATTATTTTTACGCGCGGCGGCGTGTTTTCTGACGGGCCTGTTGGTTTTTGCCTGGTTTTGGGCGTCTGCCGTTTCGGGATTCGCGCTGGTTTTCGCGGACGCCAGAGAATCCGCAGCGGGCGTTTCCCGCGCGGCAGAGCGCGAATTTTCCGCATGGAGGTTTTCGCGGCGTTTGGCCGCGTGCTTTTCCAGACGCTCAGAAAGCAGATCGCGCGCGTATTGGCGATGCTCCTCGCTCAAAGCCTCCGCCGCCTGTCCGTCCAGGTTAAAACGATGACTGGATTTCCCGGTCACGCGCAAATAGCGGTTGCTGTGCGTATGAATGCTCAAGGCAACCCGCAGGGTTTTTCGTTGTATTTCTGGACAGCGCGCGCGAATCGCCTTATCAATGCCCAAAGTAAGCGGCAAATGCGCGCGGAACACCTCAAACCGCGCTTGCAGCAGGGCAAGCAGCTCGTAAGGCGCGGGAGAAGGAGGAGGCGCGGCGCCGGGATCATGTTCTTCCGCAGAGGTCTTTGCGGGAACAGCGTCTGCGGCGTCTGTTTTTTCTGCGGCAGAGGCCGCTTCCGCAACAGCGGCGGTATCCGCGCTGGAAACGGCGTCGGTTTCGGCAAGGACAGGGATTTCCTTGCGCGCGATCGCGGCGGGCGATTCAGAAGTCATTTCAGAAGTCATGACGGGTTCTGTGTCATTTGAAAAAAGCGAAAACAAGGGTATCACAACCCTTGTTTTCCTGTAATTCTATGTTTTCCCTTTCGGGAATGAAAGGAGAGTTTTTCCCCTTTATGCTTTTGCTTTTCCGCGCCGGACGTCCTGAACGTATGCCATCTCCTGGGAATCGCCGCCGAATCGTATCGCGCTCGTCTATGCGGGCTATATGTCAGGCTGTATAATTTATCTTATATAAGACAAAGAGTGTCCGTGTCGGCGGATATGTGGCGGAAGAAGGTTTTTACGTATTGGTCAGTCGCATTCATGAGCACCATCTGTATTTTGATTCCTTATTTTGGGCGCTGGCCGTTCTGGACGCCGTTTTTTCTGGAAAGCTGCCGCAAAAACCCGGACATTGACTGGCTTTTTTTCAGCGACTGCGGACAACCGGACGACCTGCCGGACAATGTGCGCGTACAGCCCATCCGTTACGAAGATTATCTTGCCCTCATATCCGAAAAACTCGGAATGGATTTTTCTCCGTCCAGTCCCTATAAACTTTGCGACCTCAGACCCGCTTATGGGTTCATTCATGAAGAAGCGATCAAAGGATATGATTTCTGGGGATTCGGCGACGTCGATCTCGTTTACGGGAAACTGCGCGAATATCTCACGGAAGAACTGCTTCAGCGTTACGATCTGATTTCAAATCACGCGCGCCGCGTCTCCGAGCATTTATGCGTCATCCGCAACAATTCGCGCATGAATCGCGCGTTTACAAAAATTCCGGATTGGCGGCAGCGTTTTTGCGGCCCGCACGAGGCTTTGGACGAAGGCGCGTTTTCGCGTATTTTCATCAAGCGGAAAAATTTCCCCGCCCCGCTGTTCAAGCTCGTCGGGCTATGCAACCCCTGGCGGCGGAAAAGCGTTTTCCGGGAAGCGTACAGCACCCCGAACGCGCGCGTTCCCTGGACGGACGGCAGCAGAAATTTCCCGTCCCGCTGGTTCTCGCCTCTCGAACGACAAAGACGGGGCGCGTGAATTTCCTTACCTGCATTTCATGGTCTGGAAACGTGAATGGGCGGAGAAACCGAAACCTTCAACGGAAACGATACGGCAGTTGGCGCGGCAAGCGCATTGGCAAATCAGCGCGCAAGGATTTGGAGAAATCGCATGAATGGAAAACTCCCGCTCGTCACGGTCATCATCAGTTGCTATAACCATGAGCCATACATAGAAGAATCCATAAAAAGCGTGCTGGCGCAAGATTATCCTCATCTCGAATTACTCGTGATCGACGATGGTTCAAGCGATGACAGCGTAGCGCGTATTCGCCCGCTGGCGGAAGCGCACGGCTTCGATTTCCATGTACAGCCCAATCAGGGGCTGACCAAAACCTACAATGAGGCGCTGGCTCGCGCCCGTGGCAGTCTGATCGTCTTTTTCGGCTCGGACGACGTCATGCTGCCGGGGCGCATTACCGCGCAGGTCGCCTATCTCGCGGAGCATCCCCGGACAGGCGTCGTTGGCGGCAATTCCGAATTCATCGACAGCAACGGCCATCCCCTGCCGGATGATCGGCAGAACCAGCGTGACGTGGGAAGCCAGTGTTTGGGGTTCGACGATATTTTCATCCCAAGAAAATCCCTCGTCCCGCAAATCGTGACGCAAATGTTTCGCAAAAGCGTTCTGGATGAAGCCGGTGGATTCAATCCCGATATTCGCCTGGAAGACCTGTATATCCAATTCAAGATTACCCGCGCCGGTCATACCATTGATCGTATGCCAATGCTTCTGGCGCGTTACCGGATGCACCCCAGCAACAGCTACAAAAATACGCGCATGATGATCGAGAGTTTTCTCGCCACCTATGCGGATTATGCCGATCACCCCGCTTATGAAAAAGTACGGGCAAGGCTCCTGAATTCATGGTTTCTCAAGGCCGCCGGCAAAGACCGGGCGCTCGCGCGCGAGTTACTCGCGCAGATACCTTTGCGGCGCTGGAATCTCAAGACCCTGCGAGGCTTGCTAAGGATCGCGCGCGGCGGCCTGTCCTGACCGTGCCTTGCGCAGGCCGCCCACAGGAAGGCGCGCCAGGGCAACAAAAAAACCGCTTGTGACTGCATAGCGGC
>JAIRPW010000006.1 GCA_031256795.1 Zoogloeaceae bacterium
GTGATAAACACGGGGGCCCACGTCGCGCCGGAGAGCGAGCGCCCCACCACCAGACGTTTGTAGGAATTCACGGTAGGGGCCGCAAACGCGCACAGCGCGGGCGCGTGTTTCAAAAGCCCCGCAGCGAAGTGATAGGCCAGCTTGGAAAGCCCCATGTGCCGCGCATCCGAATCGTCGTAAAAAAGATTGTTTCCTTTTTCGTCCGCGATAGAGAGGTGAATGTGCATCCCGTTTCCCGAACGCTGCGGATTGGGCTTGGGCATGAAGGAGCAGACCATGCCCATGCTGTTGGCAATTTCCGTCGCCGCCATGCGGAAAAGCACGAAACGGTCGGCGGACTCCAGCGCCTCGCTATAGGTGTAGTTGATCTCGAATTGGCCGGGCGCGTCCTCGTGGTCAATCTGGAAAATGTCATATCCGATTTGCTGGAGCGACTCAGTCAGCTTTTCCAGAAACTCCCGTTGACGCGCCAGACCTTTGTAATCGTAACAAGGCTTGTCCAGAGTATCGGAATCATCCGGGCAAAGCGCGCCATTTTCATCGCGGCGAAACAGGCTGAATTCAGGCTCAAGTCCGGTGTTCAGCTTCCAGCCCCGTTCAGACAGACGGGCAATCTGCCGCATCAAAACATAGCGGCTATCATAAGGATGCGGCTTTCCGCCAACATGGCAAACGCAGTTGACCCGCCCGTATCCCGGCTGCCACGGCAGGGGAAGCAGGGTTGATAAATCGCCGAACGCGAGAAGGTCAGGGCCGTGCGGAGCCATACCCATGCCGGCAATGGCAAAACCCGCGAAGCCCGCGCCATTTTTAACCGCGTCCGCCAGCGCGGAAACCGGTACGGATTTGGTTTTGGCCACGCCGTGAATATCCACAAACTGAGTCAGCACGTAACGCAAACCATGCTCCGCGATGACGCGCTGCGTCTCGGAAGGCAACGCGCGCAAACGGTCTGCGGAAATCGGCAGCGGTGAGGTCATGAAAAGTCCTTTCGCAAGCGTCTCCGAAACCATCTTTCGCGTGAAAGAAGCGTTCGGGACGCGCATTCATTGATCGGGCAATCTGCTTTATTTCTTCCGGCAGCGTGAAACCGCGCCGCCCGAAACGGTCTACGCAACCCTTGTGCCAGAAACGCGCAAAATCCCTGGAAATCCGCGCCAGAGGCGTATTTTTCCGATGCGCGCCGCGCCTCGTCCCCTTGCGCGCGGCCACTCCTTTGTCATTGCGGCGCATCGTTTTGAATCGTCTTTTGCTCCATTTTGGTGCGCCAGCCGCTACCACGGTGAAAACTTTATGGACAGCCCCGCTCTGACCCGCTCTGACATGCGATATTTTCAACAAGACTTTTCGTAAGCAGAAAATCCCCGCCATGACCTACGGCAAGCGCCTTTATTTCGGCGACAACCTCAATATCCTGCGCGAACACATTGCGGACGAGTCCGTCGACCTCATCTACCTTGACCCGCCGTTCAACAGCAAGCGCGACTACAACCTCTTGTTCAAAACCCCGAAGGGGCAGGAATTGGACGCGCAAATCACCGCTTTTGAGGACGCCTGGCATTGGGGCAGCTAGGCGCAGGACGAGTTCCGGGAAATCCTGAAAAAGGCTGGCGCTATGAACGCGCCACGATGGGGAGGCTGGATGAAGAATGCCGTATCTGGTATCCGACTTTGCCAGACGGTTCACTCGATACGTCGAAACGCCCACGCCTGAAAAGATATTTGGACGAAATGGAAGACTCGGTCAACGGAAATGTCTGGACTGACGTCACCCCCATCAACTCCCAAGCGAGAGAACGCCTCGGCTCCCTCACCCCAAAAACCCTCGCCCTTACAGCCCTACAAAGGCGGCAAAAAAGGCGCGGACCAAGGCATTGACGGCGTGGCGTTTATCGAAGTCTCCAGAGGCAAAACCGAAAAAGTGCCGGTAAGCGTGAAAGGCGGCGAGAACGTGGGCGCGGCGATGACGCCCGACCTTTCCATGGGACGAAAAAACTTCAAGGCCGCCCAGACAGAAGAAAATAACGGCGCCCAGGAAGAACTGTCTTTTTAAACAAACCCGCTCCTAGGCCGCGTTCTGCGACGCCGCAGCCACTGTCACTTTATATGTGGCGATTTCGTAATCCAGACCCTGCTCTTTCAACTCCACGGGCGTAAGAAAAATACGGCGTCCGTTATATTCGGATTCCAAACGCTCCTCCGGGTTAAAGGTGTCCCTGGGAAAAACAAAACGAATTGGCTCTTTCGGATCGTCATCCTGCAACCAAAGCGCGGGCGATCCGGGATTAAACGCGACGCTGGAAACCGAGCGCGGGCGCGTCTCCAGCGCGGCGATCCGCTTGGAAAGCGTCTCAATCCCCACTTTGATTTCCTCGTCAGACACATGCCGGACACGCCGGATCACGCCAATCAGCCAGCCCCCCGACTCTTCCGGCTGAAGCGCCAAAAGCGCGCCCACCCGAATCCAGTCGCTGTTCACGCGCTTGATAACCGCGCCAAACCCGCCGCGGCTCACGTTTTCCACAATCCAGCTCTCCAGCGGCAAACCGCTCGGCTTGCCGCCAAATTCCGGCGCGGTCATCACATAACTGTTCACGAATCCCGGCAGCACCGTCACGCGGCGCAGAATGGCATGTCGCTCAAAACGACGCTGCGGCGCGGTTTTTGACCATTGCTGCGCCAAATGCTGCGTGACATTGAGAAAATCGCGCAAATTGAAACGCTCGTCCTGACTGATTTTCACCGGAATCGCATTGGCGGTTTCAGCCTCCTGCATGAGCAAATGCAAACGCGCGGCGGCATCGCCCGCATGAAAATAACGCACGGCCCGCAATGAAGCGGGCGGCGGGCAAGAAGAGCGCGTCGGCTCACGCTCCGAACCCACCGCTACCCAGTAAAGGCTTTGCTCTTCCTCTGTTTCCGAAAACACAAAGCTGGGCAGAAGATGCGCGATTAAACGATCCGCAAGCTCAATTTCCGGCGGCAACAAGCTGTTCAGGGAGGCGGTCTGAAAGAAAAGAATTTTCAGATATTCCTTTTGCGGCGAGGAAATTCCCCCAATCCCCGGATAAATTTGCAGCGTTTTTTCAGCAAAGCCAAATTTTTCCGAGAGCAGGTACGTCCGCCCTACATTGGCCCAGAATTTTTTGGAAATCGTTCCATAGCCAAAATATTCCCATTTGAGATGCTCGCCAACCGAAACCAGGGTACGCCCCACCAGAAAAGGAAGGCGCGGCATCAGCTGCTTTGCGCTGGCGTCTTTGCCCTCCACCACAGCGGCCAAAATATGCCCATAGACGCGGGAAACATTCGCCCAGAATCCCAAAATCATTGTCCGCAGCCGGTTTTCCTCCGCCTTGCCCGGACGCGGAATCTGTAAGTATCCCAGAGCCAGCTGCTTGACACGCGACTGCGCCGCTTCATCCAGCTGGCTGACAACACCGAAACGCGCGGCGACGTCCATGCCGCTGTCCAGCACGCCCTCCAGCTGCGCGACAACGCTATCTACCGCGCGGAAGGGATCAGGCGGAAGCGCCTGAACAAACTGCTGTAGATCGTTCGCCGTTAAAAGGGAAAATGTTGATTTTTCCTGTGGGAGATCGTCAAGCATGACGCGAAACCTCCGAGCATAGAAATGAAAAGCATAGGATATATTAGAATCCGTCCTTTGATTACCTTGCCTGACAGTTTCATGCACGCCTATTTGACTTTATTGCGTCACGCGCTGGAAAACGGCGTCGACAAAAACGATCGCACCGGCACGGGAACGCGCTCCATTTTCGGCTGGCAGACACGCTTTGACCTCATGGACGGCTTTCCGTTGCTCACAACCAAAAAGCTGCATCTAAAATCTATTATTCACGAATTGCTCTGGTTTTTGCGCGGCGAAACCAATGTCGCCCCCCTCAAAGCAAACGGCGTTCGCATCTGGGACGAATGGGCCGACGCAAATGGCGAATTGGGACCCATTTACGGCCATCAGTGGCGGCACTGGCAAACTCCAGAGGGAAAAGAAATTGACCAAATTGCCCGGCTTGTCCAGGGATTGCGCGAAAATCCAGACTCCCGCCGCCATCTCGTCACCGCCTGGAATCCCGCCGACGTTGAACGGATGGCGCTGCCGCCCTGTCATTGCCTGATTCAGTTTTACGTCGCTGGCGGACGACTTTCCTGCCAGTTGTACCAGCGCAGCGCCGACCTTTTTTTGGGTGTGCCGTTCAATATCGCAAGCTACGCGCTCCTCACCCTCATGCTGGCGCAAGTGACAGGCTATGCGCCCGGAGAATTCATCCATACGTTCGGCGACGCGCATTTGTACCGCAATCACTTTGAGCAGGCGCGTCAGCAGCTGGAGCGCACACCGCGCGCCCTGCCCCGTATGTGGCTCAGCCCGGACGCGCGCGACCTCTTCGCGTTCCAGCCAGAAGATTTCACGCTGGAAGGCTACGACCCTTATCCGCACATCGCCGCGCCCGTCTCGGTATGAGCGCCGACTTTTGAACGAGCCTTGCGTATGAGTATTCCGCACGATACCGCGCTTGCCTGGCAGTCACTGGAAACACACGCCAACGCGCTCAAACCGCGTCACCTGCGCGAACTTTTTGCCCGACATCCGACGCGCTTTGAGGATTTTTCACTTACGGCGGGCGATCTGCTGATTGATTTTTCCAAACAGCGCGTAACACCGGAAACCTTGCTGTATCTGCGCGATTTGGCGCGCGCCGCCCGGATTGACGACTGGCGGCAAAAAATGGCTGCCGGAGACCCCATTAACCATACGGAAAACCGTCCGGCCCTGCATATGGCACTGCGTTTTCCATACGGCGCGGCGGAACAAACGGCCAAAGCGCCGACTTTTCCGCCCAGGGTTGGCGAAGAGGTCGCGCGCAATCTTGTTCGGATGCGTGATTTTTGCGAAACTGTGCATAATCGGCAATGGCGCGGCATGAGCGACAGTCCCATCACCGACGTCGTGAATTTGGGCATTGGAGGTTCTGATCTGGGGCCGCGTATGGCGGTGCGCGCGCTCACAGCCTTTGCGCATCCCGATCTGAAAACGCATTTTGTCGCCAATATGGATGGCGCTGATCTCGCGCCGCTGCTCGCTCGTCTAAATCCGCGCTCAACGCTTTTTGTGGTGGTAAGCAAATCTTTTGCGACCGAAGAAACCCTGCAAAACGCCCGCGCCGCCCGCGACTGGCTGGCGACTTGCCTTCCAGAAGCGCTGAGTGAACCTCAAAAAACCGCCGCGCTCGCGCGGCATTTCGCCGCGGTAACCAGTCATATAGAAGACGCGCATTCCTTCGGCGTTCCTTCGGAGCAGATTTTTGCGTTCGGCGATTGGGTAGGCGGGCGTTTTTCGCTCTGGTCGCCCGCAGGACTTTCGTTGGCGCTCGCGGTGGGATTCTCCCATTTTGAACGTATGCTTTCTGGCGCGCGCTTGATGGATGAACATTTTTTCCACGCTCCGCTGGAAGAAAATCTGCCGATTACGCTGGCGCTTCTGGATATTTGGAACGTCAATGGCATTGGCGTCTCCAGCCATGGCATTTTCCCCTACAGCCAGTCACTGGAATTTCTCCCCGCTTACCTTCAGCAATTGGAAATGGAAAGCAACGGAAAATCCGTCGACCGCGAGGGGCGCGTCCTTATGCGGAAAAGTTGTCCGATTCTCTGGGGAAGTCCAGGCACAATCGGCCAACATTCCTTTTTTCAACTCCTGCACCAGGGCGGACAAATTGTCCCCTGCGACTTTATCTTGGTAAAACGCGCGGATTTTCCCCTGGCCGATCATCACGCGCGGCTTCTCGCCAATGGTCTGGCGCAATCCGCCGCGCTCGCCTTTGGACAGACTCGTGAGGAAGCCCGCGCCGCCGGACTTCCAGAAGCGCTTCTGCCTTACCGCGCCTTTCCTGGAAATCAGCCGTCCACCACCATTCTCATGGAAAATCTTTCGCCGCGCGCGCTAGGGCAGCTGCTGGCGCTCTATGAACACAAGGTCTTTACCGAAAGCGTCCTTTGGAACATTAACGCCTTTGATCAATGGGGCGTAGAGCTAGGCAAACAAATGGCCAGAACGCTCCTGCCCTCCCTGTCCGACGCGGCAATGGACGCGCCGAACGCCGCGGCGGAAGAAAAACTGGACGCTTCCACACGCGGACTTCTCCGCGCCCTGCGCCGATGACTTCGGAAAGCTGCCCGCGCCTCACGCTCATCGCCGCCGTTGCGCGAAACCGGATCATTGGCGCGCAAAATCGCCTTCCCTGGCATCTGCCGGAAGACTTGCGGCATTTCCGCGACGCTACCTTGGGACATCCGGTCCTGATGGGGCGGCATACCTGGGAGTCTTTGCCGGAAAAATTTCGCCCGCTGCCGGGACGGCTCAATTTGGTTTTATCCCGCCAGACCCACTACACCGCGCCAGGAGCGCGGGTTTTCCCGGAATTGTCCGCCGCGCTGAAATTCCTGACGCGGAAATCCCCTGAGGCGGCTCCCGGCCTGACTCCGGAAATTTTCGTGATTGGCGGCGCGAAAACGTATGCGGACGCCCTGCCCTTCGCTCACCGCCTGCTCCTCACGGAAATTGATCTGGATGTGGAGGGCGACGCGCGCTTCCCGGAATTCTCCCGAACGAACTGGCGGGAAACCAAGCGAGAAACTCATAGCAGCGCCGCAGGATATTCTTTTCATTTCGTGACTTACACGCGCCCATGACGGAATTCTCCTGTCCGCCCGCTTCCGCGCCGATTGCCGCCATTGCCACTCCGCCCGGTCGAGGCGGAATCGGCATTGTCCGTTTGTCCGGGTCTGCTCTGTCGGCTTTTGCCCAACGGTTGACTGGTAACCCCGTAGCGCCTCAGGCGCGCGCGGCCATGCTTGCGAATTTCAGGGACGCTGCGGGTAGCGTAATTGATCAGGGGCTTCTTTTGTATTTTCCCGCGCCATCGTCTTTTACCGGCGAGGACGTACTGGAACTGCATGGGCATGGCGGCACGACCGTCATGAACCTTCTGCTTGCGCGCTGCCTCGAATTGGGCGCGCGTCTGGCCGATCCTGGAGAATTCACTCGCCGCGCATTTCTGAATGGCAAGCTGGATTTGGCCGAGGCGGAAGCAGTAGCCGATCTCATTGACGCGGCAACCGCCGCCGCCGCGAGAAGCGCTATCCGTTCGCTTTCAGGAGAATTTTCCCGCGTCATTCACGCGCTGGTAGCCGAACTCACAGATCTGCGCCTTTTGGTAGAGGCAACGCTGGATTTCCCCGAAGAAGAAATTGATTTTTTGCGCGAAGCAGACGCCTTTTGCCGCATGACCCGGCTTGCCGAGCGTCTGGAGGAGGTCCGCGCCAGGGCGCGGAGCGGAAAACTGTTACAGACGGGACTTTCCGTTGTGCTTCTCGGTCAGCCCAATGTGGGAAAGTCTTCGCTCTTAAACCGACTTTCAGGCGATGAACTGGCCATTGTTACCGCTATCCCCGGCACAACGCGCGACACGCTCAAATCCACGATCCAGATACGCGGCGTTCCTTTGCATATCATTGATACGGCAGGATTGCGCGAGACAGGCGATGAAGTAGAACAAATTGGCATTGCCCGCGCATGGCGCGCCGCAGAAGAGGCGGATATTGCCCTGCTTCTCGTAGACGCGCGCTCCGGCGTCGCCCCGGAGGATAAAATCATTCTAGAACGGCTCCCTGAACGCCTTCCCCGCCTCATCGCGCATAACAAAATTGACCTCCTGGATACAAAAACTGACGCTCCCGCGCAAAGGACGAACGGGAAAAGAGAATCCGTGGTTGCCCTTTCCGCCAAAACCGGCGCAGGGCTAGAATCTTTGGAGGACACGTTGTTAGAAATGGTTGGCTGGCAGGGATCAGAGGAGACTTTTATCGCCCGTGAACGCCATTTGAACGCGCTAAAACGCGCGGCGGATTTTCTTGCGCAGGCGCAAATAGAACTGGAATCCGCCTCTCCGGCGCTGGAACTTTTTGCTGAAAACCTGCGTTTGGCGCAAAACGCGCTATCAGAAATCACCGGAGCATTCACGCCCGACGATTTGCTAGGCGAAATTTTCAGCCGTTTTTGTATCGGAAAGTGAACCAAACTCTCTCCTTACGCAACGGTTTCATATAAAACTATTCGGGAATAGGCATTCTAAATTCTGCTGAATCAACGTCGCGGAATACCGCCGTCTGGGAAATTGGGGTTGATGTTTGCGATCTGGGCGTTCCGCTCTTTTGCGTGGCGCATCCACAGGAATTCCTCAAAGTCTCCCAGGTCTGCGTTTTCTTTTTGTATTTCTTCGAGCAGAGGGCGCAGTTCGTCTTTCGTGAAGTTATCTACCTGGTTCGCAACCCTTCCGTGATAGAGCGTTTCCTGCAGGTATGCGTCCAGACTGTCGTGAATGGTTTTCCCTTGCTCTCTCAGCGTTTCATATAAATTTCCCAAGTCCGCGTACTTGTCCTGCAATTTCCGTTCGAGAGCGTCCAGAGTATCGTTGACGGCTTCGCTCGTTTTATCCTTCATATTTTTTAACGATTGCCGTACCGTATTTGCGGCGGGAATGGAGTACAGAATTCCGCCGTTGACAATGTCCTCTTTCGTGATAGTATTTTTGCCGAGCCTCTCTATGGTGTTCACCTCCGGCAATTGCAGCCGGTTTGTACGAAGCCATTCTGAGGCTTTTTCTTTATTTAAATACTTGGTTCTTCCTGCGTTTGCCCACTTTATGAAGTCTTGCGCCGGACGGCCATAGACACTGGCGACTTTATTTACTTTTGTGAATTCTCTCCGCGCGTCCATATGCACGGCGGCTACTACGCTTCTCCCGCTGCCGTCTTTCGCCTCCACAAAGGCGACGAGCGCGTTCTCTTCCGTCTGCGAAGAGAATACCGCTATCGGATCCGCCAACAGCGCGGGAAGATTCTTCATGACTTCCAGCGGCACGTCATGCCCTTTGATTTCCGGGCGCATGGCCTTGTGAATGACGGAAGGGGCGACTTGCATACTTCTGGCGTTCGCCCCGGCGGCTCGCAATGCGGCGGGCGTGTCGCCAATCGTCAGCGTAGTATGCGGCGCGTCTTTCATGGCGGCGATGCGCTCTACGGCCTCTGCAAACTTCCGCGCGTCGTAAGGGTCTGGCTGGAACGGATTTTTCCGCTCTGACGCCATGGCCGCGTTTTCCTCGCGCGTCCCTTGCGTTTGTCTTTGCGCTTGCGCGGAAAGGTAACGCCGCGCGATGGCGGACAAGTCCGCTGCGGTGGGCGCGTATTCCACTCCAAGGCGTTCCGCGATTGCCGTTTTCATATAGGCGAGCAAGTCCCGCACCCATTTCACGACCTGCATGGGTACGGAGCGCGGAGCGTTTTCGTATTCTTCCACCGCGTATGCGGCAAGTTCATGGAGCGACCTTGCCTCGTTCCGCCTGTCCGCCGCGCCAATCCGCGCCTCCGCCTTTTGAAACCACTCCGTCTTTGCCAGCGCGCCGCGCATGAGCTTCAGGCGGTTCATGAGCTTTCGATAGCGAATGTCGCCGTTTGCGTCTTTGGAAGTCAGCGCGGCATGTACCGCCTCGTGCAGGGCTGCGCCGCGCAAAGTCTCTTCCGCGACGTTCCCCGCGACAAGGTAGAGAACGCCGTCCTTCATGAATCCGCCCGCTCCCCTTGCCCGTTCCTCTCCCGCAATCCCCGCCGCCTGCGCCGGAGTGACGACGCGCACAATCCCGTTTTCCTTCAGCCGGGCAAATGCCTTTTTGCCAAAGGCGGACGACAAGGCCTCTTGAATCCCGGCGGCGTCCAGCCCCGCGTTCGTCTCTCCCTCGTTCTCGCGGTAAAAAATGTCGTCCATTTTTTCGCTGAAATCGCCGTTGTTCTCCGTGGCGGACTTAATCTGCTCCGGGTTAAAGACGACTGTGCTGCTGGAGGGTACTAGATAGCCTCTGCCGAAATGACCTTCGTCTACCACGTTGAAGAATATCGCGCCGTCCGCGCCGTATTCTCTTGCTTCGCGCGCGTACTCGTTCGTAGAAATTTCTGTGTTTCTTTCCTCTACGGTATGCGTCGGGTTTTCCTCTCGATACGCATCCGCCTCTTCTTTGGAATACAAATAATCAACCACGTCCTCGTCTTCATCCAGCGCAACGATTTCTTTCATTCCTTCTTGCCAATCGTTCCCCGCAAAGTCATACGTCATCGGGGTGCGGAGATTCAGGAATACGGGATAAATTCCTTCTTCTGTGTATTCTCCATCTTTGGCGTCTTCCAACTGTTCCTTCGTCAGAAAATCGCCTCTTCCAGAATAAGTAACCGCGTGCGGAATTTCTTCCGCAAACCATGCGCCAGTTCCTTCTGTTTTTCCTTTTCCTCTTGTGTCGAATTCTGAAAAGTTTCCCGTCATCGTCCCGTGATACATGACTTTCGGCTCTCCCGTCTCTTCGTCCGTAATCTTGGAGACGCTATCGGGATTGACGTTTGCGTACCATTGCGCTATGTTGTGCGCGTCGCCGGATTTAGACGACGTCCCGGATTTGTTTCGGGGTGCGCCGTCTCCGGCGATTTTTTCTAGAGTGGTCATATCTGCGTCATAGTAGATATTCCCATTCACGTCCTCGCGCACGACAAGGCGCGCAAGATATTCCTCTCCGTTCAGTTGTGTTTTTGCGCCGTAGTAATGCCACGCGCGGATGCTGTCCATTGAGTTTTCTTGCTCATGCGCTTCTGACCAGAGCGGCACGGCTTTCGGCAAAATCTCATCCACTTTCGCTAGAAGTTCAAGGATTTTCCTATCCGCGCTGTGATGTTTCGTCTCGCGCAATCCAACCCGCGAAAACCTGACTTCGCGCCCGTCTTTTGTAGTAACTGGACTTTTCTTGAATGAATCGTAGCGAGAGGATACTTCTTTGCGTAAATCCTCTGCTGAAAGTCCGGCAAGCGAATCGTCGTCGAGAGGAACGGCGGCCATTTCTTCAAGCGCGCTTTTCGCCCGCAATCCTTCCCAGTCCCCGAACCACTTCTTGAATTCCGGGGTGCGGACTTGCACCCATTGCCGATAGTTGAGCTTTGTGCGTCCCGCCGCCTTCGCCTTGTCGTAAGCCGCCTGTCCGCCGTAGGCTTTTTCCGCCTTGCGGAAGGACGGGCTTTCCCCTTCGGGAAGGTCTTCATAATCGTGCGGGTCTTGATGGAACGTCTCTTCCGAAGCGGGAAGATAGGTATTGTGCGTCGGAATGAAGTCGTCCGTGATATACAGCCGGGACGGGTGCGAGATGCGGATGCATTGCGCCTCCTCCTCTCCGTCGTAGCGGATATTTGTAATGAACCTGGGCTTTGAAACGTCCTGCCGAATCGTTAGAGTATACATATCGCGCGCCGGGAAAAAGTTATCCGCGCCTCTTATACTGAATCCGCGCGGAAACGAAAACCGACGAACAGACCTGCTAAATCCTCTCCACCCTGCCGTTCCCGTGCGCCTCTTCTTCCTGCGCCGAAAACGCCCACACATGCCTTAAGGCCGCGTGGTCTATAAATACCGCGCCGGGGATATACTCGTCCGCGCATCCGTCTGGATAGATATGCCCGCGCCGATTCTCGGCGGAAAGGATTCCCATGGCGGCGTTCCCGCGCCATTCCCCGCAGACGATTCTTTGTTCCGGCGGCTTTGGAGGAATGACCGCCGGGGGGCTTTTGCGGATAACCCGCATCCGCGCGTCGAAATGCGCGACGTCGTATCCGTCTATGGATTCTCCGTGAAGCCGTATACCGTTCCTGAGCCCCCCTCTCCTTTCCTGATGGAGGACGAGGACGGGGCTTTAGAGCCGGGGGATTATCTTGTGGCGGTATCGTGGATGAGAAAGGGCATGGAATCCTCTCTCTCCCCTTCGGAGAAAATCACCTTGCGATCCGCCGCCGGGATTCGCGCGGCATTGCCTATGGTCATGGACGATACGATAGACTTTGTGAGAATCTACATGACCCGGCGAAACGGCGGGGAAATGCTGCTGCAAGAGACCGTTCCCGCTTCCGTATCGGAAACGGCGATTCGCATGGACAACGCGGGCGGTAAGCCTTCTCCCTTTCGCGGATTCTCTCCGATGTGCGGCGGGGAGAGGGCGGGGCTGTCTCTCTGGCGCGGAAGGCTCGTCGTATCCTCCGGCGGAACGATGACGTTTTCGGAGCCTCTCGCTTACCATCTGCGCGACCCGCGCCATGGATTCTTTCTTTTCCCGGAAACGGTTACCTTTATCGCGCCCGTTGCCGGCGGCCTGTTTGTCGGACAGGAAACGCACGTCGTGTTTTTGTCGGGAGACAGACCGGAGAATCTCGCGATGAATCCTCTCGCCTGCCAGGCGCCGATCGCCGGGTCTGCCGTACTTCTGGAAGGGAAAGACAGCGGCGCGGATTCTTCCGTCGCCTTATGGTGCGCCGATAACGGCCACGTCATGGGAATGCCGGACGGGAGCGTCAAGGAGCTGCAGGCGGACAGAATTTTTGGCATTACCCCGAAAATTCTTTCTTCCGCCATCGAAGGATATTCTCTTGCGAAAGACGGAAGGGCTACGACGTTTCTTGCCGGATAGCCGCGCCAGTACTCAATCTCGTTTTGGACAAGCCTAGCGCGGCTCCGTTCCCCCTTACGCGCCGATTCTCGCCTCCATCCCGATTGCGCGCGCGGTCTGCGCCAGCTTTTCCAGGGCGTAACGATCCTCCGATTGAAAGACAAACGCGCCCTCCTTGCCGATGACGGGGACGAACGGCAGGAAATCCCGGATATTCTCCATCGCCTTTTTCATCTCCGAGAGCGTCATCACGCAGGTTCCGTGGCGCGGCGCGGAGACTTGCCATAGGTGGTCTGCCGTCGCGCGCGTCCTCCCGCCGTCGGAAAATTCCACGGTATAAATTTCCTTGCGCCCTTGCGGATACACCGCCGCAATTTCCGCAGTCTCTCCGTTGGCGGCGATGACTTCGTCCCCCGCGCGCAAATCCCCCATGAGACGGTAACCGTCGGGCGTAAGCACCTTTGCGCTCAACGGCTGCGCCCGCCCGTTCCCGCTTGACTTTTCCGCCTCGTCCGCTATGCTTTCTCCCGCG
This sequence comes from Zoogloeaceae bacterium, assembly GCA_031256795.1. Lineage (GTDB taxonomy): Bacteria > Pseudomonadota > Gammaproteobacteria > Burkholderiales > Rhodocyclaceae > Azovibrio. The sequence goes on from JAIRPW010000006.1 coordinate 13,081, forward strand.
CCGTTGGAGGTGGCGAACAGCGTTTCGTCAGAAGCGACCGATTCGTTGATGTTTTCCGACGGCGTTTCTATTCCCTGAATTTCCACGTGATACAGGCGGCGTCTGTCCTTTACGGATTCTTTCAGGAGAAGCCTTACTGACGCAGGGTTTCCGTCTACTTCTATGGGGGAAGAAAACTCTTTAACGGAAAGAAGATTCGCCTCCGATCCGTTTCCTGTTGGACGCGGCGCGCGGCAACAAGAACAGACGCCACGGAAATTTACGCTAATGCTAAAATCCGCCACCGAAACAGAGAGGCGGCGGATTTTTTAGGGAAGAAGATGGCGTCAGGGGCAAAAAAAACCGGGATGGAAAGCGACGAGGAAGAATGCCGCGCGGCAGAGCGAATTCCTGCCTTGCGGGAAGAAATCAAGCGGCATGACCACGCCTATTACGAATTGGATAACCCTCTGATTTCGGACGCTGAATATGACGCTTTATTCCGGGAATTGCAGGCCTGGGAATCTGCGCACCCGCACCTGATTACGCCGGATTCGCCCACGCAGCGAGTCGGAGGGCGTCCCCTGGAAGCGTTTGCGAAAGTGATTCATGCCACGCCAATGCTTTCCATTCAGACCGAAACGGATACCAGCGCGGAGGGCGCGTCCGCGTTCGACGCTCGAGTGCGCCGCGAGCTGGAATTGCCGGACGACGCTCCAGAAGTGGAATATACGGCAGAACTCAAATTTGATGGCTTGGCGATCAGTCTGCGCTATGAGCGCGGCATTCTGATACAGGGCGCGACGCGCGGCGACGGCGCGGTAGGCGAAGACGTCACGCAAAATCTAAAAACACTCCGCGACATTCCGCTCACCTTGCCGAACGCCGCGCCTCCGCTTTTGGAAGTGCGCGGCGAAGTCTATATGCGCCGGGATGATCTGGCGCGTTACAACGAGCGGGCGCGCGCGCAGGGAGAAAAATTACTGGTCAACCCGCGCAACGGCGCGGCAGGCAGCATTCGCCAGCTAAATCCTGCTGTGGCAGGAAAAAGACCGTTGCGGTTTTTCGCGTATGGCACGGGTGTGAGCGAAGGCTGGACGGCCTTCAAAACACAGCATGAACTGCTTTTGGCGCTTGCCGCCCTGGGTTTTCCGGTGTGCGAATACCGGGAAGTCGCGCGCGGCGCGGCGGCTCTGGCACAGTTTCACGCTCGTATGGCGGCGCTACGCGCAACGATCCCTTTTGATTTTGACGGCGTGGTTTATAAGATCAATGACCTCGCTTTGCAGCGGCGCCTGGGGTTTCGCTCACGCGAGCCGCGCTGGGCGGTCGCGCACAAATATCCGGCGGAAGAAGCCGCGACCGTCGTGGAAGAAATTCTGATACAGGTTGGGCGTACGGGCGCGTTGACACCGGTTGCGCGGCTGCGTCCGGTTTTTGTGGGCGGCGTCACCGTAACCCATGCTACCTTGCACAACGAGGAAGAAACGCGGCGTCGAGATGTTCGTGTAGGCGATACCGTGATTGTCCGCCGCGCGGGGGACGTCATTCCAGAGATCGCGCGCGTCGTTCCAGAAGCGCGTCCAGAAGACGCGACGCCGTTTTCCATGCCGACGGTTTGTCCAGAATGCGGTTCCCATGTCGCGCGCGAAGAAGAAAACACGGTCATTCGCTGCTCCGGCGGATTGGTTTGTCCAGCGCAAATGAAGGGCGCGATTCTGCATTTCGCGCAGCGGCGGGCAATGGATATTGAAGGTCTGGGCGAAAAGCTGATTGAACAATTGGTAGAGTGTGGCAAAGCGCGCACCGTCGCGGATGTATATCACCTGACGCGCGCCGATCTGGCCGATTTGGAGCGCATGGGAGAGAAGTCCGCCGCGAATCTTTTGGCGGCGATTGAGAAAAGCAAGAAAACGACATTCGAGCGGTTTATTTTCGCTTTGGGAATTCGTCATGTTGGAGAATCTACGGCGCGGGATGTCGCGCGTTCCTTTGGGTCGCTTGCGCGTTTGCGGGAAGCGGATCTGGAAAGCCTATTGGCAATTCCAGACGTGGGCGAGACAGTCGCGGCGTCTCTGATAGATTTTTTTGCCGAGCCGCGCAATCGCGCGGTAGTCGACCGGCTTGTCGCGGCGGGAATATCTTGGACGGATCGCGCGCGGGAAAATACGGCAGGCGCTTTGACCGGAAAAGTATTCGTGCTGACGGGAGTTTTGCCGACACTGGGGCGTGACGCGGCGCGCGACCAGATTTTGGAGGCGGGCGCGCGGGTCGGCAGTTCGGTGTCCGGGAAAACAGATTATGTGGTCGCCGGAGAAAATCCGGGTTCAAAGCTGGACAAGGCGCGGGAACTGGGGGTTCCGGTGATAGATGAGGCTGAATTGATAAAACTTTTGCGTGGAGAGAAAACCTATGAAGCCGATTCGTAAGGCGGTTTTCCCGGTAGCTGGTCTGGGAACCCGTTTTTTGCCCGCGACCAAGGCTAGTCCGAAAGAAATGCTGCCGGTAGTAGATAAGCCTTTGATTCAATACGCGGTAGAAGAAGCTCTGGAAGCGGGCGTGACAGAGCTGATATTTGTCACCGGGCGCGGCAAGCGGGCAATTGAAGATCATTTTGACCGCGCAGCCGAACTGGAAATGGAACTGGAAAAAAAGGGCAAAACAGAGATGCTGGAGCGGGTGCGTCATATTCTTCCGCGCGGCGTGACTTGTCTTTATATCCGGCAGGCCGAAGCGCTGGGATTGGGGCATGCGGTGCTATGCGCGAAGAGCGTGATCGGCGATGAGCCGTTTGCGGTGCTGCTGGCGGATGATTTGCTGGACGCCTCTCCCTCCGTTTTAAAGCAGATGACGGACGTTTTTGCCGCTCAAGGCGCGCCTGTGCTGGCCGCGCAGAATGTGCCGCTCCAGGACATTGGCTCTTACGGGATTATTGAGACCGTGTCTGGTAATATTTTTGAAGAAGGAAAAGCGGCGGCGGTGCAAAGAATTGTAGAGAAACCCAAACCGGAAGAAACCTCTTCTACGCTGGCAGTCATAGGACGCTATGTGTTGACGCCGCGTATTTTTCATCATCTGGAAAACGTTGGCTTTGGCGCGGGCGGGGAAATACAGCTGACCGACGCGATTGCCGCGCTTTTGCGGGAAGAAACGGTGCTGGCGTACCGTTATCGCGGTGACCGCTATGATTGTGGTTCCAAGCTGGGGTATTTGCGGGCTTCAGTCGTATTTGGACAGCGCCATCCTGAAGTCGGCGCGGAATTTTCGGAGTATCTGGCGCATCGTTCTTCGGGAGAGTCCTCATGAATTTGGAAAACGCGCGCGCGGTTTTGCAAGACGCAGAATTGATTCATTCCGCCGATGCGGTGCAACGCGCGATTGACAGTGTCGCCGAGCGCATACGGCAGGATTTGTCCGGCCTGTATCCGGTGATTTTGGCGGTTATGAGCGGCGCGGTGCCTTTTGTCGGACATCTATTGCCGCGATTGGATTTTCCTTTGGATTTTGATTATCTCCACGCCAGCCGCTACGGTCTGGAAACGCAAAGCAAAAGCGCGCTAACCTGGCGCAGCGGTCCCTGGATTGCGCTCAAGGAGCGGCACGTGCTGGTTGTGGATGACATTTTGGATGAAGGCGTAACGCTCTCAACCATTTGCGCGCGATTGAAGCAAATGGGCGCGGCCAGTGTGCGCGCCGCCGTGCTGGTTGAAAAAAATACCGGAAAAACGAAACCGCTGATCGCCGATTATGTGGGGCTTGTTGTTCCCGACCGTTTTGTATTTGGTTTCGGTATGGATATTTGCGGCATGTGGCGCAATCTGCCCGCGATTTACGCGCGTGCGTAAAGGCGTTAGACAGACTTCCCCGCATAAATGTCTGTGAAGATGAGGCTACAATAGGAACGATCTGTTGCGGGCGTCACGACATTGCGAGTGGTTGTGGTAGACACAAACGAGTATGGCAACTACTTTAAGTAGCTAGAGACAACGTGAATCTACTGATTTACAGCACATTATATGTCATTTCCTCTAAGGTTTTTAAAAGTATAATCAAAACACGTGCGGCAGAAATCCACCACTATTGCCTCGCTGTCCAGCATATTGACTGACGCTCACTATTTGTAGCCAGCGCTCCTGTAAGGTTGAAATTAAAAAAACTAGCGTGTGGTCCGCATTTTTTGAATGCGGGTTGAAAAATAAAAACCGTGCTATGGTCTGCTGGTTATTTGGACAACTCAAAACCTTCGCCCTGCATTTTTTCAAACAACGATAGCAGGACGCGGCCCTGCGCGGCTGAAACAAACCTGTTCTTGAACAAGTATGCAAGTATTCCGTCTTCCTTCGGGCTTATCATATTCCTGCTTTTTCCGAAATCGCGCAATTTGCGCCAATTTGCTTCGCCTATGTCCAGGATGTGGGTTTCTACCTGTATGTCGTTCTCTATCTTCTGTCCGGACTTGGCGGAGCGGATTTCCTGCCCGACGACGTTCTCGTCAACAAGCTCGCCGATGAAATCTTCCGGAATCTCAATTTCCAAATGCTTCACGGCGTCCCAGCACGCCGGACGCTTGCAGTATTGCCCGATATTTGACATCGCGCTATCGTTCATCAGGTGGTTGTGGACTTTTTCCGCCGCCTGCTTCAACAAGCCGTCAAACGCTTCCGATATCGCCTGCTTGTTCCATATCTTCATAAAATCCACGGATTTGCCAATATCCGCGACCTTGCGCGCGATGTATGCCAGCGCATAAGCGACAATGTTTGCGCGGTATCCGCCATCATACTAGGGGGGGTTGGTCACAATTTTTTCCGCCGACTTGAACGCTATCGCCTTCGCTATTGCGATTTTATAATATGCTTCATTGAACTGCGTGTCGTCCTTCTGCCAGCGCGCGTCAATCTGATCCGCGTATTCCAGGAATATGTATTGCGCGCCCTTGCTGACGACATGCGGCAGTTGCATCCAGACGCCTTCATATTTCGCCAAATCGGTTTTTGTGAACAGCTGGCTCTTCGGATATTCCAATTGAAACTTTTTCTTTTCTGCGGGCGATGCATAGGCGTATCCATTCATATACTGGCCGCGCGCCCGCGTTCGTCTTCAAATCCCTTGCGGTGGCCAGCTATGTAAAACGCTTGGCACGGAAATCCGCCTGTTATTATATCCACTCTGCCGAGCCGTCCGTCGTTCGGGTGCAAATTGCAAATGTCGTCTTCAATAAGCGTGTGGTTAAAGTTTCTTCTGTATGTCTTGCACGCGGCCTTGTCAACCTCGTTGGACCACGAAAGACCATATCCCGCGTTCTTAAACGCAAGGCAAATACCGCCCAAACCGGCGAAAACTGCCGACTTTCAGCACGCAACGATTATCGTTGATTTCATTTTTCATGTTTTAACATTATGCCCGAACTTCTTGAAAATGTAAATCGTTCCCCTGTCTTCCTAGACTCCACGCAAACCGCAGCGAATTTAACGTTGCTGCGATTTACGGTCGCCAGTCAATATGCCGTTCAGTGTTCCACGTGATCGCAAAGCGTTGAAAATTATACGATCCAACGCCGATGAAAGACATATGAAAAACAATTTGAAAAGAATATTTTGCCCCATAAGATTTACGATTTCTTCTATTAAGCACAAAAAACGTCGCGGACAGACAGAGCGTTATGCGGAATGGCTATTGACATTTTTAGTGAATTAGTGTACAACAAATGAAGATTTCATTGATTCGGAGAAAGAAAATGATGTTCGGGCCTAATTTTGTTTATAAATGTCCTAAATGCGGAAAATTCACCACAAATAGAAGCCTATTGTCTGGAAATACCACCGGGGCAACCTTGTATTCCGATGGAAGAATGATCGCTCCGATGCTCATGGAATTTCCATTTATTACAAAATGTGAAAGATGTAAAGAATTTTATTGGCTCGTAGATAAAAATCTACTGGGAGTATATGGATACGAGTATAAGTACTATTCAAAAATATATACTGCCAGTTGTGCGGTATTCCTATCTCTACATGAATACATCGAGGCAATTAATATGAAAATCTATACAAATAAAGACGAGGAAAATTATTTGCGATTAAGATTATGGTGGGCATTTAATCATAGAACAAGAGAGGATGAAAACATATTTATTTCTAATGATAAAACGAGAGAAAATAAAAACATCTTCATAGATAAGGATGATAAAGAAATTTATGAATCAAATTGTATCAAAATGATTGAAACACTGGATAAAAACACTATCAGCGGAAAATTAAGAAGCGCAGAATTGTTTAGAAATCTTGGCGACTACGTTGAATGCAACAATATCCTGGATTTAATCCACGAAGAAGAATATATTTGCATAAGAGACTCACTGCGAAGCGAGTGCGAAAAGAATAATCAATATACAATTGAATTGAAAAATTGGAAGAAATACGACTATGGACATATCCTATGGATCAAGAGAGCTTGATTCAAGGTAGCGGGAAAGAGTTTCCACCTCGCCACGCCAGGTATAAACAGCAAGGAGCGGAGAATCCGCTCCCGCGCGCATGGCATGCGCCGCGTCTGAAGGATGCAGGATCAGCGCGCCGGGAGGACGCGCGCGCGTCTCGTTTTCCAGAGTCCATTCCGCTGTACCGAACAGCACAACATAAGTTTCAACGGCGGGATGCGCGTGAATCGGATAAAACAATCCCGCATCCATCGCGGTGATCCCCAAACAAACCGAATGGCTTTTAAAAGGCGCGACAGGCCCAACCAGCTCTGCCCAAGCCATGCGCGCGCCAATATCTGGCATATCTGGGCGCGCGTCATAACTGTATCGCCAAGGAAAACGGGAAAGACACGGATACAACAGAGCGAGCAAATCAGCGATTCCCTCTGTTTCCGGACTTTCCGTACCCGCATCATGAACCGTTGACGGCGCTACAAGCGCCTTTTGCAAAATGCCGGCGATCGGATGATGGCTGGCGCGAAGGCGTTCTTCGTCACAACGGGAAAAGTCCACTGCATCCAGAAGCGCAAACGCGCAGGAGAGTTCCTCAGTCAGCGCAGGCGTGTGGATTTCACTTCTTAAACGCCGCGCCAAAAGCGCGCGAATTCGCGTCACAATCGCCAGCGCGTCGGCAACGGGCAGCGCATCGGTGGAAATACTCATTTTGAACAGGTTTTCAGGCTTTTGCGAATCATATCGGCCAGGAGCGCAACGCGGCAACCGTATGCCCGATCCGTTCTCCTTGCTGATGCAGGAGAAAAGCCTCTTTCGGGGAGAGCGCTTCTTTTGCGAGCGTGGTTTCCAGAGCCAGCGCTTCCTTTCCGGATATTTCCAGCGATGAACCGCCAAAAAGCTGCGCGAGCCGATCCACCCGGTAAAAATGAAAGGGTCCCAATCCGGCTTGTTGCTGCGCGATATGCCCAGAAAATACCGCCTCGGCTTCCGTCTGCGCTTTCCAGCCGTAGGCGTAAATTTCAGAACGGAAGCCCGCCGCGCGTCCCATTTCCAGAAAGACCTCCAGCGGCACGCGCGCGCCCAGCAATGAGAGCGTTGATCCTCCGGGCGTTAAAAAATCCTTCGCCCGTAAAAGTGCGACATAGTGCAATGCCAGGAGGTTACGCCGAAACAATTCCGGGATATTTTCTGAACGCGGCGGCACAAAGCTCGAACTCACGCGCGCCGTCTCAATGGCGCTGGCGTCGTCGACCGGAATATTGGGCAGATTTTCATAAATAAGGTCATAGCGCGGACGATTGGCGGCATCCTCCGTATCCAGCGGCTCCAGCAAATCACCGTGTCCGAATTGAAGCGCGATGGCGTCGGCGCCCAAAAGATTGGCGCGAATGTTGGCGACGGCTGCGGCAACGACCTCTTCATGCACGTCCGTCACGCCTACCTGCGTCGCGTTCAGAATTTCAATGGCAGTCAGCGCGTCCAAGCCAGTCCCGGTACCAATGCTACAAAAACTTTTCGGCGCGCGCGCCTCCCGCGCAATGCGTTTAAAAACAGGCGCGGCAACGGTGGCGACCCAGTCGCTTTCCAGATCGTCCGCCTGCGGCAGAAAACTGCGCCCCGTCACCTCGACGCGCAACAAGTTTTTAAGTCTTTTCGGCGGCGCGGAAAGTTTGAGATAGTCCGTTGCGGAAATGGCGAGGCAAAGCGTATGTGCGGAGTTCATAGGACAAGAGAAGAAAAATAGACGGTTACACAGCGGCGGCAATGGCCTGTTCAAAATCGGCGATCAAGTCAGCGGGATCCTCAATCCCGACGGAAACACGCACCATGTCAGGAAGAATACCTGCGGCGCGCTGTTCCTGTTCCGTGAGCTGCGCGTGCGTAGAAGAGGCCGGATGCAGCACGCTGGTGCGCGCGTCCCCGACGTGTACAACCAGCGCGGCGACCTTCAGCGCTTTGACAAAACGGCGAATGGCGTCCAAACCGCCTTTCAGTCCAAAAGTCAAAATGCCGCCCGCGTTGTCCTTTCGGAAATAACGGGCAACAAGTTTTTTGCTTGCGGTCTCCAGACCCGGATAATTCACCCAGGTAACTTTCGGATGCGCGCTTAGAAATTTGGCGAGCGCGAGCGCGTTGTCACCATGACGCGGCATTCTCAGATGCAGGGTTTCCAGTCCCAGATTGATCAAAAAAGCGTTCATGGGGCTAAGGCATCCGCCAAAATCCCGCAGAGATTGCGCGCGCGCTTTGTAAAGAAAGGGAGACGCCGGAAATTTTTCCGCGTAAATCACACCGTTATAGGTGGGATCGGGGGAGGTAAATTCAGGAAAAAGACCATTCGCCCAATCAAAATTCCCGCCATCTACCACAATTCCGCCCACGCTGGTGGCATGTCCGTCCATATATTTGGTCGCGGAATTGATCACGATATTCGCGCCGTGCTTGAGCGGCTGGCAAAGAAAAGGAGTCGCCAGCGTATTGTCGACAATGAGCGGAACGCCATGCGCTTTGGCCAGCGCGGAAAGTTTGCCGAAATCCAGAATAGCCAGACCAGGGTTGCCGATCGTCTCGCCAAAAACAAGACGAGTTTCCGGACGGAAAAGTTTTTCGATTTCACGCGCGGGCGCGTTCGGGTCGAAAAAACTCGCGCGGACGCCAAATCTTTTCAGCGTGGAGTGAAAAAGCGTGTAAGTGCCGCCGTAAAGCTGGGACGCGGCCAGAATGTGATCGCCCTCGCGGACAATGGCGGTTGTGGCAAGAAGAGTCGCGGCTTGCCCGGAGGCGGTGGCAATCGCGCCCGCCCCGCCCTCCAGAAGATTAACCCGCGCCTCAAAACCCGCTACGGTTGGATTGCTGGTGCGACTGTATTTATGCCCAAACGCCTGCAAAGTCATGATGCGGTTAACATGGTCAATATCATCGTACTTGTAGGTCGTGCTCTGAATAATGGGCAGCACGCGCGGCTCGCCGAATTTCGGCGAGTAACCTCCCTGCAAACACAGCGTATCAAAGGCAAGCTCTGCGGCGGGAGCGGCAGAAACAGCCGATGCGGCGCTGGTTTTTTTGCTGGATTTTTTCCTGGATACAGAAACGGCTTCGCGCGCGGTTTTTGCGGCGTCAAGCGTGGCTTTAGCTTTTTGCGCGGCAGCGGATGATTTTTTGGACATGAGAGCGCCTCGAAAGAGAATCGTGCAAGGATAAAAATGAAAACGCGCATTGTCGAGACTATTTTGCAACTTTCTTATAGCCTTAAGTTATAAGCAACGCGATTTCCGTTGAAAAATAAGGCAAAATTTATGACATGCGTTCGTGACAAGGAAGGCTTTGTTCTGCTATGGTACGCCGATTTTTCATTTACATTTTTCACGCGCGAGCGGGCGTCGGCAAAAATGCGTATGTTTTCTACAGTACGCGGTAATCCCCGCCCATTCTCGCTTGAGATCAGCGGCCAGAAATTAGTTTTTCCGCACAACTAAATGGAGCATTTCGATGGGAAATTTCAATGGAAAGCAGGGAGCAAATGGTCCGGACAGTCTGCCGCCGGACAGCCACCTGCTGAATATGGACGATCTGGAAGAGGTGCATGGACACGGCCACACGTTCAGCGTGCGCGATTTGTCCATTATTGCCGCGACAATCGCGATCACTTTCGCGCTCTATCAATATCTGCCTTATGAACCCAAGACGAACGCGGGTCTGGCTATTCTTTTCTTTGCGGGCGCGCTCTAGCTGACAGAATCTTTGCACATTACGATTACCGCGCTGCTTGTGCCCATTCTGGCGGTAGGTTTCGGCATCAAAAATTGGACGAGTTCGCTGACTTCCTTTGCGGATCCCACGGTGTTTCTTTTCTTTGGAGGATTCGCCCTGGCCACGGCTTTACATGTGCAGGGCATTGACCGTTTGCTGGCCAACCGGCTGTTGCTGCTGGCGCGCGGGCGTTTCGTTCTGACAGCGATTATGCTGTTTATCGCGACAGCGCTTTTATCAATGTGGATTAGCAATACCGCGACGGCGGCGATGATGTTGCCGCTTGCGCTGGGTATTTTGAGCAACCTGGACAGAGAAAAGGAACGCAACGCCTTTGTTTTCTTGCTTTTGGGGATTGCTTTCAGCGCCAGCATCGGCGGAGTCGGGACACTGGTCGGCAGTCCGCCCAATGCCATTGCCGCCAGCTATTTGCGCCAAACAATGGGACTGGACTTCGGGTTTGCGGAGTGGATGAAATACGCGCTGCCGGTCATGCTGGTTATGTTGCCGGTCATGGTAGGCGTGCTGTATCTTGTTTTTCGACCGGACATGCGCCGCAGCGTGGAGGTCAAAGCCTATTCTTTCAAATGGACGCGGGCGCGGATATTTACGCTCGTCATTTTTCTGTTGGTCGCTTCCGCCTGGATTTTCAGTGACTCTTTGCGTTCTTTGGTGTACCAAGAAAAGCAGTTTGATTCCTATATTGCCGTGCTGGCCGCTGTGTTGATTTGTCTTTTGGGCGTAGCCTCATGGAAGCAAATTCAGGAAAACACAGACTGGGGAGTGCTTTTTCTCTTCGGAGGCGGTCTGGCGCTTTCTTCTTTGCTGAAAGATTCCGGCGCCGACCTCGTGCTTGCGGAGTTCGTCAAAAACAGCCTGGGTGAGGTGTCTCCTTTTGTAGTCATGATCGCCATTACGACGTTCATTATTGCCCTGACCTCATTTGTCAGCAATACGGCGGCGGCGGCGCTTCTGGTGCCGCTTTTTGGCGTAGTGGGCAGCGCTCTTGGATTGCCGGCGCATATTTTGCCCATCGTAATCGGTGTGGGAGCTTCATTTGCCTTCCTGCTGCCCGTCTCAACGCCGCCAAACGCCATTATTTACGGGTCGGGCTATCTCCGGCAGAAAGACATGATCAAGGGCGGGTTCTTCCTGGTCGTCGCCTCCATCATCGTGGTAAGTTTATTTGCCCGCTTTGTTTGGATGTGATACCCATCGGACGCGATTTCCGCGCGCGAAAAACGGCGCGGGCGTCGGGCGGAAAATCTCGCCCCATGCCCGCTCTTCGTGCGTTGTTGCGGAATTTCAAGACGTGTACAATGTTTGTCCTTTATTGTAGCCATCGGGCTTTGCCTCTCTCCCTGAAAGCAGTCGCATCCCCTAAACTGGCGCAAAAATCACCGGGCATTCCGGGAAAAATTCTGGTACGGAAATAATCATGGCCTTTGACGCAGACTTTTTGCTGGTGCTGACCACGCTGCCCGATGCGCAGAGCGCGCGGCAGATGGCTGCCGCGCTGGTAGAGCGTCGGCTGGCGGCCTGCGTACATGTGCTTGCGCGCTGCCGTTCTGTTTTTCTCTGGAAAGGCAATCTGGAAGAGACCGACGAAATTCCCCTGCATATCAAGACAAGCGCCAAATGTTATGCCGCGCTTGAAGCCTTTATCCGCAAAAATCATCCCTATGAACTGCCGGAAATCGTCGCGCTCCCATTGACCAACGGCCTGCCCGCCTATTTTCATTGGCTGGAGACGGAGACCAACGAAAGCGACGCCGAAAAGCACGTGCCGCGCAAAGTTCTCGACCCGGCTTTAGCGCATCCGGGAAAAGCGGTTTAGCGCGGTATGTTTTTGGGTTCGCTTCCATTTTCCGCGTTTATGCGGCGCATTGCGAGGTATTGTTTCCTCGCGCTGGTCGGCGCTACGATTTTTCCCGACATAGGCAAAACGAGCGCTTTTCTTGATCCCGCCGAAGCGTTTCAGGTATCCGCCCGCGCCCTGGATGGACATACGCTAGCTCTCCGTTTTTCGATTGCGCCAGGGTATTACCTCTACCGGGACCGTTTTCGCTTCAAGGCGGAAAATATTGAACTGGGAACGCCTGCCATTCCGCGCGGCAAAAACAAAGACGATGAAAATTTTGGTCTGGTGGAAGTGTTTTACGACACAGTGGATGTCGCGCTTCCCGTGACACGCAATGCGTCCGGCGTTCTGCGCTTTACGCTGGAAGTCACTTCGCAGGGCTGCGCGGAAGAAGGTTTGTGTTATTTGCCGCAAACGACACGCCTTGCCGTTCATTTACCCGGAGAGGATTTCCCGGAAAAAATAGCGGAAGAAATACGCGCGGCGGATTCTGCGGAAAAGAGCGTTTCTGCATTATCTGAGCAGGACATTTTGGATGAGAGCGGTTTTTTCGCGCGCCTTTTGCGCGAGGAAAATGAGGAGAGATTTTTTCTGGGCAAACTCGCGCTCTTTTTTTTCGCGGGGCTAGGTTTGTCGTTTACGCCTTGTGTTCTGCCCATGCTGCCAATTTTATCCAGCGTTATTGTGGGACAAGGCGCGAACATCTCTCGCCGCCGCGCGTTTGGGCTGTCGCTGTCATATGTATTGGGTATGGCAATAACGTATGCCGTTCTCGGCGTGGCGGCTGCCTTATCTGGAGAAATGCTTTCCCAGACCTTGCAAACGCCCTGGGCGCTTTTCTCGTTCGCGGCGATTTTTGTTCTGCTGGCGCTCGCCATGTTTGGGTTTTACGCCTTGCAATTGCCGCCCGCTCTGCAAAACCGTCTGGCGGAACGCTCGCGGCGTCTGCAAGGCGGGCGTTTTTTCGCGGTTTTCGTCATGGGGGCTTTGTCCTCGCTCATTATTGGGCCTTGTGTTGCCGCGCCGCTTTCGGGGATTTTATTGTATATCGGGCAAAGCGGTAACGCGGTATTAGGCGGCGTCGCGCTCTTTGCTCTGTCCATTGGGATGGGAACGCCGCTCATGCTGTTCGGCGTTTCGGCGGGCGCGTTTCTGCCGCGCGCCGGAATGTGGATGCAATCCGTCCAAAGATTTTTTGGCTTTCTGTTGCTTGCCGCAGCGGTTTGGATTGTTTCTCCGGTAATCCCGGATGAAGCGGCGCTGGCTGCCTGGGCTTTTCTGGCGCTGCTTGCCGCGGTCGCGCTCAAGGCGCTGGAGCGGCTGCCATCCGGCGCGGGCAAAATGGCGTATGCGGGAAAAAGTTTGGGCATATTATTTTTGCTTTATGGGATCGCGCTGGCGGCAGGCTCTTTTTCTGGCGCGCGCGATCCGCTTGCCCCATTGGAAACACTGGCCGCGCGGCGGGAAAATGAAAGAGGTACGAAACATAATTTTCCGCCGTTTGAGCGCGTAGCAAACATGGAAGCGTTAGACGCGCGCCTTGCGTCCGCCGCACAGAATCATCAACCGGTACTGCTGGATTTTTATGCGGACTGGTGCGTTTCCTGCAAAGAGATGGAACGGTTTACTTTTTCCGATCCGGAAGTGGCGGCGCGACTTCAGGTATTTGTACGTTTGCAGGCAGATGTGACGGACAATACGGAAGCTGACCGTCAGCTGCTACGAAGATTTTCCCTTTATGGTCCGCCCGGCATCGTGTTTTTTGACCGTGATGGTCAGGAGATTGAGGGATTGCGCGTGATTGGTTTCCAGAAGGCGGCGGTTTTTTTGCGCGTATTAAACGCGGCGGATGAACGCTGAGTTCATATTTTCATTTTCTGCTTTTCCCTTTTGCCATGAAAACTCCTTTGTTGGTTCTGGTGGCGGCGCTTGCGTTGATCGTGCTGCTTGCGTTGCCTGTTTTATTCTCCGATTCCGTCACGCAGCAGATGCGCCCCGAGGAAATGCCCTGGCGCATTGAGCGTGACGAAAAGGGAGAAACGCGCGTGTTGGGAATTTCCCTTGGCAGAAGCACGTTGAAAGATGTGAAAGCGCGTTTTGGCGGGGAATTGGAAGTCGCCATTGTGGTTGCTCGCGGCATTGAGCCGGGGAAAGAAGCGGAAAACGCCGCTCTGGAAGGTTATTACGAACGTATCATGCTGGGACAAATATCCGCGCGTCTTGTTGTAACGCTGGCTGCTTCCGCAAAAACGCTGGCTGCTTTGCTGAATCAAGCCGGAAAGGCAGAAGCCCTGGGAAGCGGCAGCCGCAAGTATGCGCTGCCCGCTGGCGCGCTGACGGACGCGGATCGTTGGATTGTAGCCGCGATAACCCTGATTCCCTCCGCCAGTTTGGATGAGACGCAGGTTGAGCGGCTTTTCGGCGCGCCTGCGCGCGTTTATGCGGCGGAAGCAACCCTAAAGCACTATTTGTATCCTGAGCGCGGCCTGGATATTGTCTTGGACGAAAAGGGCAAGGATATTTTCCAGTACGTCGCGCCTTCTGCGTTCGAGACGCGCATTTTGCGCCCCTTGAATTTACCGTCTTCTTTTGTGGAATGAAGCGGTAAAAACTATGCTTTTGCGGTTTACAAGCCTAAAACTTCTCCTTATAATGCGTCTTCTTTTCGCGGCGGGGGTATAGCTCAGCTGGGAGAGCGCTTGCATGGCATGCAAGAGGTCAGCGGTTCGATCCCGCTTACCTCCACCAGCCGCAGAGAAAATGAAGTACGCCTAGGGTCCCCATCGTCTAGAGGCCTAGGACACCGCCCTTTCACGGCGATAACCGGGGTTCGAATCCCCGTGGGGACGCCAGATTTTTGGTAATGGATTCTGGAGTGGTAGTTCAGTTGGTTAGAATACCGGCCTGTCACGCCGGGGGTCGCGGGTTCGAGTCCCGTCCACTCCGCCAACAAATATTTCGGTTTGTTTTCTGATGATTCAAGACACAGCGCAAAGCTGAATACAGAGAGTACGCCGCGCCTGCGTCATCAAACCTTCATGGCAGCGCCGATGCAAACCCGCCGCCAGGAGTACGGAAATTGGTCGTCTGCCCTTGGTATAGGCGCGCAGCATAAAGCCCCGGACGCCCCTCAAACGCATAGCAACGCAAATCCCATTTAAGCGCTTTCTCTTCCCCCGTATCCGCCCAAAAATAGCGCATTGGCGGCGGCGTAAAACTTTGCGCGACATATTCGCCCGCCAAGATTTCCGCAAATACCCGACGGCTTAATTTCTCCCCGCGGTATGCCGCGCGCCCTCCAAAACCATCCGCAGGCTTGAAAAAAAGATGTCTACGTTCCCGCCAAAACCGCGCTTCCCGGTCCTCGCCGATCACTCGCTCCACACGCGGAATCCCCGCCAGCAGCACCCGTGCCGCATCCTCCGAAACTCCGGCGCGCACCAGCCACTCCGCATCCGTTAACAGCGCCAGATTGCGCTTATCCGCATACAGCCGATGCGCGTAAGGATGCGGCGTCACTACTGCGCGCCCTCTCTGCCATGCCTTCAGAATCGCGGCATGTCCCGGCTCTGAAAGCGAAAAATCCGTCAGCCGGTTATATAGCAGGTCTACAACGCCCAATTGCGCGTGAGTCAAACTCCCGCCATCCCAAAACAATTCCTCAGGCGCACTCACCACCACTTGCCAGCCCGCATCGGTTAAAACCTGCCGGCACAATTCAAATTCCGGCGCGAGATACTGCGTCTGCGGCGTTTCATCCACCAGAGCGATTCGCAAAAGCTCTTCTTTACGCCCCGCAGATCGCCAAACACCCCGAAACATCTCAACAACCCACGCGCAAAACCGCCGCCAAATCTCTTCTCCTTGCGCCCCGGACTGCGAGGCTAGCAACAGCGCGCTCAAAAACGCGCCCCCGGCATTTGTATTGATCTCTATTAACTGGGGCGCGCCACCTTCACCCACATGAAAATCATAGCCCATGAAAACGCCCGGATACCCCGGATCCGCAGACACTCCCCCGGAATCACGCGACAGAACCGCTTCGCGATAACACGGCAACGCGATAACGCGCTCGATCGTCTCAATCAGACAAATAATCTGCCGTACGCTACTTTCGTCCACCCACACGGGAACATCCGCGAAAAGGTGTGGATGCGTAACCGAAAGCCCCTCCGGATTCAGCCCGCGCGCGACAAGAAACGTTTCCAGCGCGGCTCGATCTATGCGCGTATTGTCTTCCCGATTGCGCCGTCCAGACTCATCCATTTCCATCCGCCGCCATTGGGAAAAACGTATAGCCGCCGCGACAAAAACAAAAACTCAGTCCGCGTGCGCAATCTGCGGCAAAGTCCCCTGACACGAATCGGAAAACAACTCCCGTGTCACGCTCTCGGCGTTCACTCCAGAAACAGGGGAAGATACAACCGCCTCCGGCGGCGGCGCTTTCAGCTCAGACGGCGCCAGTATCGTTTGCGCGTCCAGAATTTTCAGAATCGCAGCCAATTCCGCATGAATCTGCGCAATGGATAAAGGCTGTTCCGACGCCCCTCCTCCTCCTTCTTCCTTCATCAGCCCGCCCGCTTGCAGCAGTTCCTCTTCCAGCTGGCTGCGCGCCCCGCTGATTGTAAAACGCTGGCTGTAAAGCAAATCTCGAATACGGCGCACCAGCAAAACCTCATGATGCTGATAATAACGCCGATTACCCCGACGTTTCACGACAGACTTCAGCTGCGTAAACTCCTGTTCCCAGTATCGCAGCACATGCGGCTTGACGCCGCACAACTCGCTAACCTCGCCAATCGTAAAATAACGCTTTGCGGGAATGGGCGGCAGATCAACCGCGACAGGCGTATGCGAAGGGCTATTCGCGTCCATTCAGAGCCTGCTCCACATCTAATTTCAGCTTCTGGCTCGCATGAAAGGTCACCACACGCCGCGCGCTAATGGGAATCTCCTCCCCCGTCTTGGGATTACGACCAGGACGCTGCGGTTTATCGCGCAACTGAAAATTGCCGAATCCAGAAAGTTTTACGCCCGCACCGCTCGACAGCGCATCTCGAATTTCCTCAAAGAACGCCTCTACCATATCCTTGGATTCGCGCTTATTGATACCAACCTGCTCAAAAAGCAAATTGGACATATCCGCCTTGGTAAGTGTTTCCATACGCAACCTTGACCGCACCTTAAGCGCGCAGACGCGCGCCGCAATTCTGCTCCAGCCACGCCATAATTTTTGTGACGACCCCGTCAATGTCCGTTTCTGACAAAGTACGTTGAGTATCTTGCATAACTATCCGAAAAGCAAGACTTTTTCTGCCATCCGGAATCCCCTTACCCTGGTACAGATCAAAAAGAAAAATCCCCGTAACCTCTTTCGGAGCCTGACGCTCCAGACCATCCAGAATCGTCTGCCAGGAAAGCTTTTGGTCAACCACAATGGCGAGATCGCGTGTTACCGGCTGAAACCGCGAAATTTCACCAGAGCGCGGCGTCGGCGTCATTCGCGCCGCTTCCAGATCAATTTCAAACAACACGGGCGCGGCAGGCAGTTCATACCGCTGAACCCATTGCGGATGCAGTTCGCCCAACCAGCCAATCTCTCGCTCTCCCAGCATCACCTTTGCTGAACGCCCCGGATGCAAAGCAGGATGCGGCGCGGCAATGAAAACCGCAGCCTTGGGCAGCAGCATCGCGGCCAGGTCTCCTTTCAAATCAAAAAAATCCGCGCGCCGCCCTTCCGTTCCCCAACCTTCTGGATTCGCCGCGCCGTAAGCAAGCGCCGCCAAACGCCAGGGCTGCGCATACGCCCCCTCTGTCTGCGAGAAGCAACGCCCTATTTCAAAAACGCGCACGCGCGCCTCTTTGCGCCGCAAATTGACTGCCAGCGCCTCGATCAAGCTGCCGAAAAGCGTGCTGCGCAAAACCGGTCTCGCGCTATCAATGGGATTGGCAAGCCGCACAGGCCGCTCATTGGCTGCAAAATCGCGCTCCCATTCCTCTGGAACAAAAACGTATTGAATCAGTTCCTGGAAACCGCGATCCACCAAACGCTGGCGCAAAAAAGGCAACGCGAGACAAGTTTCCGCCTCCTCCCGCATTGCAAGCCGCGCAGTCGGCGCGGCGTATGGAATACGGTCGTACCCATGCAACCGCGCGACTTCCTCTATCAAATCCACTTCCAGAGCCAAATCAAAACGGTAACTGGGCGGCGTCACCATAAACTCCTCCCCCTCGCAAACAAAAGCGAGAGAAAGCCGGGAAAGATACTCCGCCACCACATCCCGCGAAAAAGGAATCCCCAGTACCTGCGCAAGGCGAGAAAGCCGCAAACGCGCCGGAGGACGCTTCGGCAATGCCGTAGTCTCTTCCGCCGTCGTTACAGGCCCCGCCACGCCGCCGCAGATTTCCAAAATCAGGGAACTCGCCCGCTCCAGAGCAGACAGACATTGATTCCAATCCACACCGCGCTCAAACCGATGCGAAGCGTCGCTGGCAAAGTTATAACGCCGCGCGCGCCCCGCAATGATTTCCGGAGCAAAAAACGCGGATTCCAGAAAAACATCGCGGGTTTCCAGTGTAATGGCGCTTTCCGCCCCGCCCATCACCCCGGCCATGGCCAGCGCGCGCGCCTCGTCTGCAATCACAAGCACATCCGAGGAAAGCGCGGCCTCCTGCCCATTGATCAGCGTCAGCGCTTCTCCCTCCTTTGCCATGCGCACCTCAATTCCGCCAGAAAGCCGCGCATGATCAAAAGCATGCAGGGGCTGCCCCATTTCCAGCATGACGTAATTTGTCACATCCACCAGCGCGGAAACAGAACGCAAGCCGCAACGCTCCAAACGGCGGCGCATCCATTCCGGAGTAGCGGAGCGGGCATTCACACCGCGCAATACACGACCGCAATAGCGCGGACAGGCGGCAGGCGCGGCAAGACGGACTGTCTGCCGCATATCGCATGTCGTCGGAACCACGGGAATATCGGGAAAGCGCGCGGAAATTCCAGTCAGCGCGGCCACCTCCCGCGCAACACCGAAAAGCGACAGGCAATCCGCGCGGTTGGGCGTAAGTTTCAGGGTATATACCGTATCGTCCAAATCAAGATAGGCGCGTATATCCGCGCCTGTCGGCGCATCTTCCGGCAAAATCATCAGGCCAGACGCATCCTCTGAAATACCCAGTTCCTTTGCGGAACAGAGCATCCCTTCCGATTCCACGCCGCGCACTTTTGTTTTCTGAATGCGCGCACCGCCCGGAAGCGTCGCGCCAGGAAGGGCGCAGGGAACCTTCAATCCTGGAGCGACATTGGGCGCGCCGCAGACAATTTTTCGCAAGATAGACTCGCCCGTCTCCACCTCGCACACATGAAGTCTGTGCGCGTCAGGATGGCGGCTCGCACGCACAACCTTTGCCACGACAACCTGGCTGAACGGCGGCGCAACCGGCTCGGTTTCCTCCACCTCCAGTCCCGACATAGTCAAAAGCCGCGCCACCTCTTCATTCGAGAGCGTGTGATCCACCAGCGTCCGCAACCAGGAATCAGAAAATTTCATGACGACACCAGGAATTCATCCAAAAAGAAACGCACAAAAAACAAAGCGCGCGCCGCTTTATTCAGCGGCGGCGCGGCGAAAAAGGTTGATTATACAGAAACCGCGCGCATATTCACGGGATGGTCAGACGCGGAGCCGCTTTCAAATTCGCCCCTCCGTCGCCCAACGAATCTGCCTCTCTTTCCGGCGCAGGCACATCCCCCGCCGCAGGCTTCGCGGACTTGTTGCGTGGCTGAATAACTGCCTGTACACGCTGCGGACTGCTTGCTCCAGAAGCGGCGTTATTGCCGCTCGTGGCCTGATAACGCTCGGAAATGCCGTCATACCAAATATAGTCTCCGCGCAATTCATCGCTGCCGCTCTGAATCCAGGCGCGGTGAAAAAATTCTGCGACTTCATGGTGCGTATCGTACTCAATGCGCTCCGCCTCCCCTTCAATCCAGTCCTCGCTCTTTTCCCGCTTTTGCCGAAAACGCGCGAGACCTCCGCCTTTCTCTCCGCCGCCAAAGGCCACGCCATGCTGAAAACCATACATATCTTCCGTCACCACAATTTTTGCGGCGCGAATCACCAATGTCCCTTGCGTCAGCACCACGTTGCCTTCCAGAATTTGCACTTTTTTTAGATCGTCAATCGTCATGCGGTCCGCGGAAAGCGTGATGGGCTTTTCCCGATCCGCCAATTCTGCACGCGCGGGAGAAAAAGAAAGAAAAAAAACAGCCGCCCAAATCAAAGGCCGCGCACGCTTCATGAAACTCACTCCTTTTCGGGAACAGGCAAGGTTTTCGGCGACGGAACTGGCGTCCGGCTTTCACGCGAATGAAAAATACCGCGCACGCTCTTGCCTAAAGTCAAATTGCTCAAAGTTTGGTCTGCCGCAAGGCCAACGCCCGTCACCCAATCCTCGCCCTGCCGAATTTCCACCGGATGCTGGTTAAAGGCGCGCCCCTCGTCCGGGAACACCGTTAGTTCCGGAGTCCGCGCGATCAGCGCGGCGCGCCCCGCGTAGGCAGCCCGATTCAGCACAACATCACCGCGTAAAAGTACGCGCTTCCCATTTTCTGTAATCAGGGCGTTTTCCCCTTCCACCGTCACATTCGGCGCGGCGGCGCGGTAGCGCACCAGAAAGGGCGTCTGCGCCAGTACACTGTCATCGTCTGGATAATGCTCCAGACGCTTCGCGGTCATGCGGTAGGCAAGCCGCCCTTTTTCATCGTAACGAAGCATGGTCACACGCTCGGCGATAGAATCCGGGTTGTGGCGCGCCCGCAGGTCTTCCGCAAGCGGCGGCGTCTGTCCGACGCCCTGTAGCCAAAACGTCAACAACGCCAGCGCGCCCAGCACGAACAAGGGAAAAAGCGGCGCGACCAGACTGGAAAGCGCGGAAGCGGAACCCCGTATCTCAGCCATGCGCCCCTCCCGGCTTTCCAGACGCCATTTTCTGCCAGCGCCGCGAAGCAATCTCTTCCATGTCCTGCGCGGCCAAAAGAAAGTCGCACACTTCCCGCACCGCGCCTTCTCCGCCCCGCGCGCGGGTCAGAAAAGACACGGCGCGGCGCACCGCGACATGCGCGTTGGGAGGCGCGGCAGAAAACGCCGCCAAAGAAATCGCCGGAAGATCAATCACATCATCGCCCATAAAGCCCGCCGCTTCTGGAGATAAAGCAAGCGCGGCAAGCAGACCGGAAAAACACGCGCCCTTGTCCGCCACGCCCTGAAAAACATGCGTAATCCCCAGATTTGCCGCGCGCGCCGCCACTACTCCAGATTCGCGCCCGGTAATCATGGCTACATGCAGACCCGCCGCCTGCAATAGCCGTATTCCCTGCCCGTCCAGCGCGTGAAAGGCTTTCATCTCCCTGCCCGCCTCGTCATACCACAGACGGCCATCTGTCATCACGCCGTCCACATCAAACGCCATGAGCCTGACTTTCGCGGCTGCCCGCCAGGCCGGAGAATCGCTGCCATGCCGCATCAAATAACCTTTGCCGTAAATAAATCATGCATATTGAGCGCGCCGACAAGCCGCTCTTCCCCATCCACCACCAAGAGCTGATTGATACGCCGCCGCTCCATAATCTCTACCGCCTCCACTGCCAAACGATCTTCGGTAATGCACGCCGGACGCGCGCGCATCCAATTTCTGATTGGCTGTTCCAGAAACGCCGTTTGCCGCTCTCCTTCCAGCGCGCGGCGCAAATCCCCATCGGTAAAAATACCCAGCACACGCCGCTCCGCGTCCGTCACCGCCGTCATGCCCAGACCGCTCCGGCTGATGGCCAGAATCGCCTCCGAGAGCGGCGCTTCGGGACGTACCGCCGACACCATTTCCGCCTTGCGCATTACGTCGCGCACATGCGTAAGCAATTTGCGCCCCAGGCTGCCCCCCGGATGCGAGAGCGCAAAATCCTCCGCGCCGAAACCACGCGCGTCCAGAAGCGCGACCGCGAGCGCGTCGCCCAATGCCAGCGCGACCGTCGTACTGGCCGTCGGCGCAAGGTTAAGCGGGCAAGCCTCATGCGCGACACTGGCGTCCAAATGCACATCTGCCTCGCGCGCCAGCGTAGAAGCAGACTGGCCGGTCATAGCGATAATCTTCGCGCCGCGCCGCCGGACAGCGGGCAAGATGCGCAAGACTTCCTCCGTCTCGCCAGAATTGGAAAGCACCAAAAGCACATCTGAACTTTGCACCATGCCCAGATCGCCATGACTAGCCTCGGCGGGATGCACGAAATAGGCGGGAGTGCCCGTAGAAGAAAATGTCGCCGCGATTTTGCGCGCGATATGCCCGGATTTTCCCATGCCGCTTACCATGACCCGCCCTTCGCTTGCGAGCATCAGGGAAACGGCGTTCGGAAAATTTTCTGAAAGCCGCGGAATCAGCGCCTCGATCGCAGCCGCCTCGACACGCAATGTTTTCCCGGCCAACTCAATCGCCCGCGCGGCGCAAAACGGGGCGGACGTGGAAATACGAGCGGACAAATCAGAACCAGACAAGAAAAGCTCCTGAGTCAACGCCAAAAACAATGCGTTAAAGAGAAAGACGATGGAATTTCTAGGGTAATATTGGCTTCCATTATAACCTGCGCCGCTTTTATGAACACCTTGCACCTGACGCTAATCCTGCTTGGCGCTTCTGTCTTGGCGGTCATCCTTTTTCGCCGTATCAATCTCCCGCCCGTTCTGGGCTACCTCTTTGTCGGCTCGCTGATTGGGCCGCACGCTTTCAACTTCATGAAAGACGTCAGCGCGGCGCAGTCTCTTGCGGAGTTCGGAGTCGTATTTTTGATGTTTTCCATTGGTCTGGAATTTTCCCTCCCCCGCCTGTACGCAATGAAGCGCACCGTATTCGGCCTGGGCGGGTTGCAGGTCGCGGGAACCATGCTCGCGATCATGCTCCTGGCGCTTCTCTGCGGCCTTTCCTGGCAAACGGGTATCGCTTTGGGCGGCGTGCTTGCCATGTCCTCGACCGCCGTGCTTTCCAAGCTGCTTTCCGAGCGCATGGAGCTTTCCACTCCGCATGGGCGCGACATCATTGGCGTTCTGCTGTTTCAGGACCTCGCGGTCGTGCCGCTTCTGATTCTTCTGCCCTCGCTCTCGCAGCCTCCGGAAAAAATGACCCTGCTGATCGGTCTCGCGCTAGGCAAGGCGGTCGTGCTTTTGTCTGTCATTCTTTTTTTCGGACAGCGCGTCATGAAAAGCTGGTTTCATATCGTCGCTCGCGCGCGCTCCCCGGAAATCTTCGTATTAAACGTTCTGCTCATCACCTTGCTGCTCGCCTGGATGACCGAAGAGGCAGGTCTCTCGCTTGCGCTGGGCGCTTTCGTCGCCGGAATGCTGATTTCGGAGACGGAATACAAACTCACCGTGGAAGAAGACATCAAACCTTTTCGGGATGTCCTGATGGGGCTTTTCTTCGTAACAATCGGCATGAGACTGGACATTCCGATTTTGCTCCAAAACTGGTGGGCTGTCTTTTTCGTGCTTTCCGCGCTGCTCGCGCTCAAGGGAGCCGTCGTCTTTCTTGCGGCGCGGCGCATGGGATCAACGCCGGGAAACTCAGCGCGTTCCGCGCTCTGGCTGTGCGCGGGCGGGGAATTCGGCTTCGTGCTTTTGGGTGAAGCCGGACTTTCCGCGCACATCGCGCAGGTCGTTCTGACCGCGCTGGTTCTTTCCATGCTGATCGCGCCATTTATTGTGCAATACAGCGAGCGGTTTATCACACGTTTCATCAGCAGTGAATGGCTGCTGAAATCTGTACAGATTACCCAGGTCGCCGCGCACAGCATGAAAACGGAAAAACACGCCATCATTTGCGGTTTTGGCCGCTGCGGACAGCTTCTGGGACGATTTCTCGCGCAGGAAGGCGTCGCCTATATGGCGCTTGATCTTGATCCTGAGCGAGTGCGGGAAGCCGTCAGCACCGGAAAAAGCGCCGTTTATGCCGACGCAACCCGGCGCGAAGCGCTTCTGGCCGCAGGTCTGCAACGCGCCAGCGCTGTATTGATTTCCGTAAACGATACGCGCAGCGCGGAAAAAATTCTGCACCACGTGCGCGATTGCCGCCCAGAGATTCCGGTTGTCGCGCGAATTCAGGATGAGCGGGATTTGGAACGCCTTTCCAGAGCGGGCGCGACGGAGGTCGTCTCAGAACCGCTGGAGGCAAGCCTCATGCTTGCCTCGCACGCGCTTGTGCTCATGGGACTGCCCATGCACCGCGTTCTGCGCCGGATACGCGACGCGCGCGGCGAGCGATACCAGCTGCTGCGCGGCTTTTTTCAGCATGGCGGCGAACGCGAAGATGACGATTTGCAGCCCCGGCTTTATTCGGTCTGGATTTCTCCCGGCGCGGCGGGCGCGGGACGTCCGCTCGCGGAATTGGAACTGGAAGATTTTGACTGCGAAATCCGCGCCATTCGGAGGCGCGGCAGCAAGCATGTGCCGCTCACCCCAGAAACAATTTTGCGCGCGGATGACGTAATTGTGCTTTTGGGCTTGCCTGCCAACCTGATCGCCGCCGAGCAGCGTCTGCTGACCGGGGAGGAGGTTCCCGCCGCCGCAAGAGACGCCGGCGACGCTTTCCCCTGAAAACCCGCGCCCGTTCGCTCAGGCGTTGTTTTCCCGATCCGCCAAAAGCCGCGCGACAATTTCTCCCATGTCGCGCGCGCCGAAAGGCTTGTCAAACACGGCGGATACTCCCGCCTTTTCCACGGCGGCCAAACGCGACTCATTGCTCTCGCTGGTAATCATCAAAATCGGCACGGACGCCTGCCAGCTGCGCGTGCGGATATATTCCACCAGCGCCGCGCCGTCCATTTCCGGCATGTTGTAATCGGTCAGCACCAGGTCCACCATGGTGTCCGCCAGAAGATTCACAGCTTCCCGCCCGTTGCTCGCTTCCTGCACATGCTCAATGCCCAGATCATTGAGCATCCGGCGCAAGTGATTACGCGAAGCCACGCTGTCATCCACCAGCAAAACGCGCACTTCCTCCATGTCCTCCGGGCTGTATTTTTTCTCCGGCTCCAGAATATCCACTACGCCCACCAGCGCCTGCGCCAAATGCTTTTCGTCAAACGGCTTGGAGACGATATAACAAGCGCCAGACTGGCGCACAGGCTCCAATGCCTGCGGCCTGGTTTCACTGGAAATCAAAATAAAAGGCACGTATTCCAAATCTTCATCCGCGCGCATGGCGAAAATTAGCGCGGTTCCGTCCATATCTGGAAGATACAGGCTGCTGATCACCGCGTCAGGACGCGCCTTTCTCATTTCCGCGAGCGCTTCATTTCCTGACCTGACGGTCTTCAGACGCGACACTCCCAAATTCTGAAGCATCCGCTCCACCAACTGCGCCTGCATGGAAGAAGGTTCCACCAGCAAAATATGCAGACTCTCTGAAAATGTCCTGGCTGCCATGATGTATCTTTTCCCTGAAAAGAAGCGAACCCGCCTCGATACCGCGCACTATAACAAAAGCGGCGCGATCGTTGCCATCGGCATAAAGCATGTCGTTTTCAGCATGGGGAACGCGCGGCAAATCAAGTCTCGCGTTTTTTACGCGCCCGCGGCCTTGCCCAGCATGAACGCGCGGCGATTCAAATCGCCCAATTCAGGTTTTTTGGCGGAAAAACGCGACACAACGCCCTCTTCCAGCACCCGCGCGGGAAAAGGCAAATATTCAGAAATCGCCCCCAGCATGACAGTATTCACCAGCTTCAAATCCCCCAATTCCCGCGCGATTGCGCCCGCGTCAAAATCCCGCGCGGTAATCCCCTGCCCGCGCATCGCCGCGATCGGATCCGCCGGATAATCAAATAGCCCCAGTGAGACGATCGGCGGCGCAAGACGCAGACGATTGACCATGGCCACGCCTGCGGGACGCAAATAATGACTCCAGCGCATCGCTTCCGCCGCCTCAAAGCCAAGCAGAATATCCGCCTCGCCCGCCGCAATCTCCGGGGAAAGCACCTGCCGCCCAAAGCGAACATGCGAAGACACGACGCCGCCGCGCTGCGACATGCCCGCCACTTCCGTCTTTTTGACCTCGAATCCCTGGGCAATCGCGGCGCGCGCGAGAATCTCCGAAGCGGTCATGACCCCTTGTCCGCCAATACCTACTACCAGAATGTTGGTCGTATCCGACATGTTTTCATACTCCCTGCAAAGAGGATTGAGAAACGATGGAATGAAGTCTGCGCCGCAACACACGCGACAGCAATACACCGAAAAAAATCGCCGCCGCAAAGCTGGCAATAACCGTTGCCTGCCAAAATCCTACCGATCCTTGCGGACTCACGGCAAGAAATGGAATCCCCGCGAAAGCCAGGCCATATCCCAATCCCAGACCCAGCCCCCAGAAACAGCCCAAGTGTACGACAAGCGGCAATAAACTGATTTTATAGGCACGCAACGTAAACGCGGCAACGGTTTGGATAGCGTCAAAAAACTGATAGGCCGCGATGTATACGATCATGGCCGCCGCCGCCACAATGACCGCCGTGTCCGAAGTGGCCAGCCGCGCCACAGAGACGCGCGCAAAATACAGCGTGAACGACATTGCAAGCGCGACAGTAATCGCGGTCATTTGCCCCGCAAACATAACATCCCGGGCGCGCGCTTCTTTCCCCGCGCCCACTGCCTGCGCGACCAGAGCCGCCGTCGCCGTGGAAATCGCCAGCGGCAGCATATAGGTGATCGCGGACACATTCGCGGCAATGCGATACCCGCTCACCTCTGCCGTACCCAGCCGCGCGATAAAAAACGCCATCAGGGTAAAGGAACTGACCTCCACAAGATAAGACGCGCCCATCGGCAAGCCCAAACGCAGCAAAGCCAAAAGTTTTGACAGACGCGGTTTCCATAGGCGCGCGCCTGTCTCTTCCGCGCCGCCAAAAACCCGGTACGGCGCAAAGCGCGGATGCGCGCGCAATAACCACAGCGACGCCGCGCATCCAGTCCAGTTCACCAGAATCTGCGAAACCGCCGCCCCGGACGCGCCCAGAGCGGGAATTCCCAAAAAAGACACGCCGCCCACGAGGCAAAAAGCGACAAGCATATGCAGCGTCGTTTCCAGAAGCGCGATATACATGAGCGGCGCGGTAAAACCCACCGCATTGGTAACGGCGTGAAACACGCGATACCCCAATGAGGCAGGCAGAGAAAACGCCAAAAGACGCAGATAGGAAACCGCGATTTCTTCCGCTTCGGGCGGCAAACGCCCGAAAGACAGCAACTGTTTCGGGAAAAGCGCGGTCAACGCGGTCCCCAGCAAAGACAGAAAAACAGCCAGCCAAAAGCCGTCGCGCGCGCCAGCGCCTACTTCCCGCGCCGCGCCCGCGCCGCACGACTGCCCCAAAATGGGAATCAAGGCCGTCAACACCCCGGCCATGCCCAGCATCAGGGTCACGAACAGCCCTCCGCCAAGAGCAACCGCCGCCAGATGCGCAGTGGAATAATGACCGACGATTAAGGTATCGCAAACCATCATCCCCATCGAAACAAGCTGCGCTACCAGAATCGGCCAGGCCAGCGCGACAACCTTCCGCGCGCCCTCAAAAAGCGCAGCCCATGACGTTGGCCGCAAAAAGCGCGGGAAAAAAAATGAAAAAAACAAAAGAAAGCAGCCTGAAAAATAGCGCGTCAAACCAACGGCCAGTCGCGCCACAAATAATCCAGCGCGATGCCCAGAAAAATAACCATGCCGACCTGATTGTTTTCCGTAAAAGCGCGCAGACAACTCTCGCCCTCCCGGTCCTGAATCAGCCGGTAATGGCGCGCGGCAAACAAAAAAGCCAGCGCCAAAAACGCGAGAAAGACGCCGCCCAGCCCCGCGCCCAAACCCACCCATCCCGTCAGCAGAAAAGCCGCGCCATAACAGCACATCACCGCCAGGACGTCGTAACGCCCCAGCGTAATGGCGGAAGAACGTATACCGATCTTAATGTCGTCCGCGCGATCAGCCATCGCGTATTCTGTGTCATAGGCCATCGCCCAAAAAATGTTGGCGCATACCAGCACCCACGCCTCCAGCGGCGCCGCGCTCGTCTCTGCCGCGTAAGCCATCGGCGCGCTCAGGCCAAAGGCCAGACCCAGCCAGGCTTGCGGCAGCGGAAAGAAGCGCTTGGCAAAGGGATAACTCGCCGCCACCGCCACCGCCAGCGCCATGCAAGCGGAAAAAAGCGCGGTTAACCGCGGCAGCACCATCAAAAAACAAATCAGGCACAACATCGCCAGCAGACAAAACGCTTCCGCAGCGCCGACGGAACCGACCACCAGCGGACGCGCTTTCGTGCGCGCGACCCGCGCGTCAAAATGCCGGTCGGCGTAGTCGTTCAGAATGCAACCCGCCGAATGCATCAAAATCGCGCCAACGGCGAAAATCAACACCCAGACATAATCAGGATGGCCTCGTGACGCCAGCCACAGCGCCCACATGGACGGCCACAAAAGCAACATCCCGCCCATCATGTTGAAACGCAACAAGCGCGCATAGGCAAAAAGTTTGGGTTTTAAAAAAGCTTTCCAAACCATATCCAACGCCTTTCACAATCCCTAAAACAGCCGTTTAAAGCGTTTTACATAAAAGATAAGTCTGCCCGCCATCGTCCCGATAAGCGGTATCCGTCGGCAAAGTCTGAAACGCGGCCATATTGGGCGCGCTCTGCTCCGCCGCGCGGATACTCCCTCGGTGCGGCAAACCGTCATCCAGCTGCGCGTCAATGGCAGCCGCGATTTTCGCGGGCAGATTGCTCGCGCAAAGCACATGCCCGGAAAGCCCGAACGCGCCCGCCTGAATCCCCAGAAGACCGCCCGCCGCATGTTGCGGAATGCCGCTATCTACCGCGCCCGTCAATAATCCCGCTTGACGCAGATGCTGCCAGAGCAACAGGGATTCCTGCGCGCTGCCGCATGACAGGCCGCTTTCCGATCCGCCGTTGTACGCGCCGCATACCAGACCATCCCCATCGCCGCCCGATAAATCTTGCCAGCGCCCGGCAACCATCGCGGAACGCTCGTCTCCCGGCAGGGCGCGGTAACGATCCTGATAGGCATACACCGCCGCAGAAATGCCATTCAGATCATTGATTACATTTCGGATTCTCGCCTGGACAATCAGCTCCTGCCCTTTCAGAACCCCGCCCAGCAAAAGGCCAATGATCACGAGAACAATGGCGATTTCCACAAGCGTGAAGCCCTGCTGTCGTTTTTTACCCATTTCTTCTCCGAACATTTTTTCGTGATCCCGCGGCAGAAAACAGCGTCAAAAAAGCCGATCTCCGAATGCTTCGGCATAGCGCGCCGCAATCTCTTCCCGGCTCGGCGCGTAATTTTGCGGGCCGGGATGCTCAATTTTCAGCGCGCCCATCAAAGACGCCAGCTGACCGGCTTTTCGCCAATCAAATTCATGCAGAAGGCCGTACAGCAAACCCGCGCGATACGCATCGCCGCAGCCAGTAGGATCAACGAGCGCCCTGGCCGGGGCGCAAGGAATTTCCAGGCGCGTCCCGCCCGCGTAAATCAAGGAACCTTCTCCGCCGCGCGTGACAATCAGCGCCGCCACGCGCTCCGCAAGCCGCTCCGTCGAAAGCCCCGTGCGCTCCGACGCCAGATTGATCTCATAATCGTTGAAACAGGCATACTCCGCCAATTCCAGAAATTCCAGCAATTCCTCACCGGAAAACATGGGCAGACCCTGCCCCGGATCGAAAATAAAAGGAATGCCCGCCGCCGAAAAATCCCGCGCGTGCCCAAGCATTCCGTCACGCCCGTCCGGCGCGACAATTCCCAGTTCCGCGTCACCCGCCGCAATGCGGTTTTCATGAGAGCGACTCATCGCGCCGGGATGAAAAGCGGTAATCTGGTTGTCATCCAAATCCGTGGTAATAAAGGCCTGCGCGGTAAACGTACCGGGAATCTGGCGAATACGCGCAAGCGGCAATCCCAGGCGCGTCAACCGCTCGCGGTAGGGCGCGAAATCCTCGCCGACCGTCGCCATAACGTGCGGCGTTTCGCCCAAAAGACGAAGGCCATAGGCGATATTTCCCGCGCAGCCGCCGAACTCGCGGCGCATTTCTGGGACCAGAAAAGCAACGTTCAGCACATGAATTTTTTCCGGCAGGATATGGTTTTTGAAGCGATCCTGAAAAATCATGATGTGATCGTAGGCGAGCGAACCGCAGATCAGCGCCCGCCGCGTCCCGGAAAAAGCAGAAAGCGTCATCGTCCCGTCAGACATAGAAGAGGTAAAGTTTGTAGCCCGTAGGCACAAATTCGCGCGCGCCAATATCCAGCTTCAACGCGACGTCGCCGGGAAGAAAATCCGTCGCGGCTTGGGCGCGCGTGAGATATTCTGTTGGCTGAAAGACGCGCCGCGCGACAACCGCGCCATAGACGTCCGTCAGAGTCAATTCCAGGCAAGGCCAGGCTTGCGGCTGGCGCGCCTGGTTGCGCAACGTCACAAGCAGCTGCAACCGATCTGGAGCGCCTAGCGTTTGCAGCTCGGAAGCCAAAATGCTTAAAGATTCAGGACGCCGCCCCGGCGGAACCTCGATTTGCAGCGCCCGAAACCACGCGCCAGACGCCGGGAACGCGGCGACAAGAACGCTCCGGTAGTGGTATCCCGCCTGCGCCGCCAGAAAGAGCGCGAGAACCAGCGCCGCCAGCGCGAACGGCCAAAACATATAGGTCGTCTCGCCCCGCCCTTCCAGGGGCGCGGCGTTCCAGGAGGAGAATCCCGGCAGCTCGCGGGTATGCCGCGCGGCGGCCAATCCCGTATCCAGCGCGTGCCGCCGCGCCTCCTCTGCGGATATGGGCGCGCGTTTTCCTGGTTGCCGTCCTTCCGCGGCGGCAAGCGCGGCGTCAATAGGGTCGAGCGGCGCATGAGACTCCGGCGCGTTTAAATCCGCGCCCTCCTCCGTCTCTTCGGCTTCGCCGAGGTACTCAATCTCCATATTCCGAAATTCCGTCTGCGCGTCCGCCGGAAACAACGGCGGCTGACGCCCTTCCACCGTTTCCGGGAGGGGATCAAGCGAGTCCAGATGCAGCGCCGGAAAAGAAACGGAAGGAGCGTCTGCGGACGGCGCTTTTTGCGCAGCGGATATGGCGCGTTCTGCGGATTGGTCTGTTCCGTGCGCGGATTCCTCCGGAATCCGATGCGTAAAGGCGTTGAAAGGTTTCTGACATGCGCCGCAACGCACTTGCCCGTCACGCAGGGCAAGCTGTTCGCGGGAAGCACGGAAAGCGGTACGGCAATGGGGACAGCGCGTCAGCATAATGCTTATTCTAACGCGCTTCTCTCGTCCCGCGCGAGTTTCTGACGCCGCCGCCGGAAAACCTCCCCCTGGAAGCGGAACGCAAAGCGCCTTCTCTGCCGGTATCCAATCTTCGGGATTACCACAGAGGAAAAACTCGGTTATCCTGCCTCGGTTTTCCTTGCCGTCCGTCTGATTGTCCAAGACCTCATGAACTCCGTCACAGTGCGCCCGGTTGATACCCGCGACGACCCCGCCATTCCCGCGATTTGCGGTTTTTTCCGCGATTACGCGGCCTGGATGGGGGTCAATCTTTCCTTTCAGAGTTTTGACGAGGAAATTGCCGCCCTGCCGGGGCATTACGTTCTGCCTAGCGGACGGCTATTCGTCGGAGAGCTGAACGGCCAGTTCGCCGGTTGCGTCGGCCTTCTCACTCTTTCCGACGGCGTCTGCGAAATGAAACGCATGTATGTCGCGCCGGAACGCCAAAGACAGGGCGTAGGTTCCGCGCTTGCCATGCGCGCCATCCGCGCCGCCCAGGAAATGGGATTCACCCGTCTCGTGCTGGACGCCGCCCCTTCCATGCGGATGGCAGTCAAGCTCTACCGCGAAATGGGTTTTACACAGGCGCCCGCCTACCACCCCGCGCCGCTGGAAGGCGCGGTTTCCCTGTCGCTGGATTTGCGCGATTGGTCCGAAGAAAAAGTACGCAAGGAAAATCTTTCCCATCTTTTTGACTTTAACCGCGCCTGGTCAAAGCAGGTGCGAACGCTGGATCCAGACTATTTCAACAAACTCTCCAACTTGCAGAATCCAGATTATCTGTGGATTGGCTGCTCGGATTCGCGCGTACCCGCCAACCAGATCGTCGGCCTTTTGCCCGGCGAGGTTTTTGTGCATCGCAATGTCGCCAATATCGTTGCGCATACGGATTTAAATTGCCTCTCTGTCATTCAGTACGCGGTGGACGTCCTGCGGGTCAAACACATCATGGTTGTCGGCCATTATGGCTGCGGCGGCGTGTGCGCCGCGCTTCGCGGCGAGCGGATCGGCCTTGCGGAGATTTGGCTCCGCCATGTGCGGGATGTGCGCCAAAAACATGAATCCATGCTTTCGGCCCTGCCGGAAGAACGGCGGCTTGACCGGCTTTGCGAACTCAATACCCTGGAACAGGCAGTTAACGTCTGTCAAACCTACGTCGCGCAGGACGCTTGGCAACGCGGTCAGGCGCTCACCGTTCACGCCTGGATTTACAGTCTGCGCGACGGCGTCGCCCATGATCTCGTTATGACGGTTGATCATCCCGATGATTTGGAGTCCCGCTATCAGACCGCGCTTTTCGCTCTGGATGACGCGCGCGAACGCAGACAGTCCTAGGTTTTTACACGGAAGAAACCGCTTATGTCCCTGCGAATCAAAATTTGCGGATTGACCCGCGCCGAAGATATTGATTGCGCCGTGCAGGCGGGCGCGGACGCGATAGGCTTTGTGTTTTATCCCGCCAGCCCGCGCTACATCCCGCCGGAAGCCGCGCTGCCCCTTATCCGCCGTCTGCCGCCGTTTGTCGCTTCTGTGGGACTTTTTGTCAACGCTGCCCACGCCGACGTAAAAGCAGCGCTTTCCGCCGCGCCGCTTGATATTCTGCAATTCCACGGAGACGAGTCTCCAGAAGATTGCGCGCGCTGGCGGCGTCCTTATCTCAAGGCGGTCCGAATGCGCCCCGGCGTCAATTTGCTAGAATACGCCGCCACGTTTTCTGGAGCGCGCGCGCTTTTGCTGGATACCTTCACGGAAAAGTACGGCGGCAGCGGAAAGCCCTTTGACTGGACGCTGATTCCGCCCGATCTTCCGCTGCCCGTCGTACTCTCTGGCGGCCTCGCGCCGGACAACGTGGCGGACGCGATTCGGCGCGCGCGTCCAGCGGCAGTAGACGTCTCCAGTGGCGTAGAGGCGGCAAAAGGTGTAAAAGCCCCGGAGAAAATACGCGCTTTTATTTTGGCTGCCCGCGCCGCCGCGCAGGAAATCGAGGCGAGTACCTGAACATTCTGATCCTTCTTTCTTCTGGAGTCTTCGCTTGACCTCTCTCTACGATCTGCCTGACGCGCGCGGGCACTTTGGCCCTTACGGCGGTGTTTTTGTCGCCGAAACCCTGATTGCGGCGCTGGAGGAATTAAAAGCCGCCTATCAGACAACGCGGGACGACCCCGCCTTTGCCGCTGAATTTGCGCGGGAACTCGCGCACTATGTTGGACGTCCAAGTCCTATTTATCATGCCCGCCGCCTTTCAGAAACGCTGGGCGGCGCGCAAATTCTCTTAAAGCGCGAGGATTTAAACCATACCGGATCGCACAAGGTCAATAATTGCATCGGACAGGCGCTGCTCGCCCGACGCATGGGAAAACCGCGCGTCATCGCGGAAACCGGCGCCGGTCAGCATGGCGTCGCTACAGCCACTGTCGCCGCCCGTTTCGGTTTTGAATGCGTGGTCTATATGGGCGCGGAAGACGTTCAGCGACAAGCCGCCAATGTCTATCGCATGAAACTTCTGGGGGCGTCCGTCGTGCCCGTGCATTCTGGATCGAAAACCCTGAAGGACGCGATGAACGAGGCCATGCGCGATTGGGTGACCAATATCTCCAACACGTTTTACATCATCGGCACCGTCGCGGGGCCGCATCCCTATCCTATGATGGTGCGCGACTTTCAAACCG
This sequence comes from Zoogloeaceae bacterium, assembly GCA_031256795.1. GTDB lineage: Bacteria > Pseudomonadota > Gammaproteobacteria > Burkholderiales > Rhodocyclaceae > Azovibrio. The sequence goes on from JAIRPW010000006.1 coordinate 47,121, forward strand.
TAATCGGCAAGGAATGCCTTACCCAGATGACGGACCGTTTCGGGCGCCAGCCAGACGTCATCATCGCCGCCGTAGGCGGCGGTTCCAACGCTCTCGGCATTTTTCATCCCTATCTGCCGCATAAGGACGTCCGGCTGATCGGCGTGGAAGCGGCGGGCGAAGGTCTAAAAACCGGCAGACACGCCGCGCCCCTGACCAGCGGCGCGAAAATCGGCGTCCTGCACGGCAACCGCACCGCGCTCATGCAGGACGCGGATGGTCAGATTCTTGCGACGCATTCCATTTCCGCCGGTCTGGATTATCCCGGCGTAGGGCCTGAACATGTCTGGCTAAGGGATACGGGGCGCGCCGAATATACGGCGGCCACGGATGACGAAGCGCTCAAGGCTTTCCACGCGCTCTGCCGTCTGGAAGGCATTCTGCCCGCCCTGGAATCTTCCCACGCGCTTGCCCATGCCATGCGCATCGCGCCTGAACTGCCAAAAGACAAACTTCTTCTCGTCAACCTTTCAGGCCGGGGCGACAAAGATATGCATACGGTTGCCAGCGCCTCTGGCATAACTTTTTAATCTCCTCCCTACAAAATTCCGCCATGTCCCGTATCGCCGCCACTTTTGCCAGGCTCTCCAAAGAAGGTCACAAAAAAGCGCTCATTCCTTTTCTGACCGCTGGTTTTCCCGAAATATCGCTCACCGTGCCGCTCCTGTCCGCTCTGGTGGAGGCGGGAGCGGACGTCCTGGAACTGGGAATGCCCTTTTCTGACCCGATGGCGGACGGCCCCACAATCCAGCGCGCCTCTGAACGGGCGCTCGCGCAGGGCATGACGCTGCAAAAAACGCTGGAGATGGTCGCCGAGTTTCGCAAAAACGACCGTGAAACGCCCATTGTGCTTATGGGCTACGCCAATCCCATTGAGGCGATGGGTACGGCGGTTTTTGCCCGCGCCGCCAGCGCGGCGGGCGCAGATGGCGTCCTGGTAGTAGATTATCCGCCGGAAGAGGCGGAGTCTTTTGCGCGCGAATTAAAGGCCGAGTCCCTGGACCCGATATTTTTGCTCGCGCCGACTTCCGTGCCGGAGCGTTTCGCCAAAGTCGGACAACTGGCGAGCGGCTATGTCTATTATGTATCGCTCAAAGGGGTCACCGGGAAGGGACGGCCTGACGTCGCGGAACTTGCCCGGCGTCTGCCCGCCATTCGCGCGGCGGTCAAAACGCCGGTAGGCGTGGGCTTTGGCGTCCGCGACGCGGAGACGGCGGCGGCTGTCGCCGAAGTTGCCGACGCGGTCATCGTAGGCAGCCGCCTGATTGAAGAGCTGGAAAACGCGCCCGCCGGAGAAGCGCTTGCGCGCGCCGCCGCGCTCTTGCGCGATTTACGCCAGGGCGTGGACCGCGCGCTCTAAATTTTGAAGGGGAAAAGGGAAGCCATGAGCTGGATCAACAAATTATTGCCGCCAAAAATCAAACGGGACGCGGACAATGCGCATCGCCACAATTTGCCGGAGGGGTTGTGGAGTAAATGTCCCGCCTGCGAAGCCGTGCTGTACACCACGGAACTGGAAAATAATGTATGGGTTTGCCCGAAATGCAGTCACCACGGGCGCTTGCGGGCGCGGCAACGCATTGACCTGCTGCTGGACGCGGACGGACGGCAGGAGATCGGCGCGAACATTCTTCCTGCGGATACGCTCAAATTCCGGGATAGCAAAACCTATCTCACTCGTCTGAAAGAAGCGCAGGTCAGCTCTGGGGAAACGGATTCTCTGGTTGTCATGCAAGGTTGTATTCAGGAATTGCCGGTCGTGCTTGCCGTTTTTGAGTTTGAATTTATGGGCGGATCAATGGGCGCGGTATTGGGCGAGCGTTTTGCGCGCGGCGTTGACGCGGCGCTGGAGGCGCGCGCGCCGTTTGTCTGCGTTACCGCCTCCGGCGGCGCCAGAATGCAGGAAGGATTGTTTTCACTCATGCAAATGGCCAAAACTACCGCCGCGCTGGCCAGACTGTCGGAGAAGCGTTTGCCATTCATTTCCATTTTGACGGACCCCACCATGGGCGGAGTTTCCGCCTCCTTCGCCTTTGTGGGCGATATTGTGATGGCGGAGCCGGGGGCGCTCATTGGTTTTGCCGGGCCGCGCGTCATTGAACAGACAGTGCGTGAAAAATTGCCGGAAGGTTTTCAGCGCGCCGAATTTTTGCTGGAAAAAGGCGCGCTGGATTTCATTGTGGATCGCCGGGAAATGCGCGGCACACTCGCCCGCCTCATTGCCCAGCTGCAAAAAATGCCCGCGATCGCGGCATAAAACACGGCGCGGAAACATTCTTCGCGCCGCGAATAAAACCGCCTAAAACAGATAGCGCAGCTGCGCGCTGCCCGTCATCCCCGTGCGTTTTCCGGCATAGCCCTGAACGCCCAGATCAAGAAAAAGCGGTTTACCGCGAGAAGGACGGATGCTCAAGCCCGCCTCCGCGATCCCGCTCTCCCCTTTCAGCGACGGCGAGGCAATACGCCGGTTGTTTACCGTAAGCCGCTGCTCGCCGTCAAACTCATGTTCCCAATAAAGGCCGACGTAGGGCGAAACCGTTTCGCCCATTGCCCATGACGCCCGCGCTCCCAGACGCGCGCGGACGGAATCCGCCGCGTCAAAGCGCGCCCTGTCCCGGTACACCGTCAGATGATCCGACTGCTGCCGCGTCCACAGCGCCCTGGCTGAAAAATCAACGCTCAGCGCTCCCTGCCGCACAAGATAGCCCGCGCCGCCATGCAGACTGTAATAGAGCGCGTCGCTGTTGAAACGCGCTTTCCAGCCGTTGTACTGAATATCGCTGGTTTTGAAATCCGTTTTCGCGCGGCCAAAGCGGGCGGAAACATCGAAATAAAGGCCGGACGGCAAGTCATAGCGCGCCAGCGCGCCGACGCCGTAATAAGAGGTATCGCCCTTTCCTTTGACGCGGGCGGCATTTGTAAAGCTGTTCTGGGCGTCATATTCCCCCCGTCCCCCTTCAAAGAACGTGCCCGCAGTCATCCTTCCCGCGCCGACGTCCGTTCCCAGAGCTACGCCCGCCAGCATGGACGCGCCGGAAACGTTGCTATGCGATCCGCTTTCATAGCGGGATTTCCCGCCGCCAATCCCGCCAAAAGCGCTCACGCGAAATCCCGCCTGCCCTGTCGCGGCAAGCGCGGAGGAAAACCCCTGGTTCACCAGAAAATCTTGCCCCTGATTGGTGAAAACCAGTCCAGAAATTCTCCCTTCGGCATAGGCTTTCAACCGCGCATAGCCCGGACTCGTCGGAGAAATCCGCCCCAGAAACGCCAAGATTTGATTACCGCTCATCCGCACCGTATAAATATCGCCGCTGGAATCTTGCAGCGTGAGAGCAGTCAAATCGCTGACTAGGTTTCCCGCAACGTCCAGCAGAATGATTTTCTCGCCTGACGCAAGCCCCGGCCTGCCATTCGGCGTATCCAGGATAATTTTTGTTCCGTTGGCGGTCACGTTGCCGTTGACTGTCAAAAGCGTGTCATTCGCCGCAGCGGTATTGGGAATCACAAAACGCAGCTGGGCATTGGAAAAATCCGCGCCCGAAGCGTTCGGTGTGATTGTCGCGCCCAAACCATGTACGGTTAGATTTTTAAACGCGTAGGGCGTAACCGCGCGCGAGTAATCAAACGCCGCGTTCTCCTTTATGGACAAAGCGTCTGTCGCAAGAGATCCGCCGGCGCCCAGCGCCAGACGTCCGCCCTCAACGGACAGCGCTCCGATAAAAGTATTTGCTCCAGTCAGCGTCAGCGTCCCCGCGCCCGCTTTGCTTACAGCGCCGCTGCCGGAAATATTCCCGCCGTAAGACAAGGCGTCGGAACGGTCAAAACGCAGACGCGCGTTGTTGAGGACGTCGCCCGTCACATTTCCGCTTGTGCCGCCGTTGCCGATTTGCAAAACGCCATCGCTCACTTTCGTGCTGCCGGTATAGGCGTTTACCCCGGTCAATAGGAGCGTTCCGCCGCCTTGTTTCTCGATGCCGCCTGAACCCGTGAGATTCCCGTTCATGTTGACGGTGTGATTTCGCGTATCTATTTTGGTCAGAGGATTTCCCGCCGCTCCCGTAGGCGAGGCGTCCAGAGCGCCGATATTCGCGTCGCCGTCATAGCCGAATGTGACGAACTCAAAATTGCTGACCGCGCTCACGCTCACGCCGCTATTCTTGTTCAGGATATTGCCGCTAAAGGAATCCCCGATCCCGCTCGCGTAGCCGCCATAAATATCGCCCATTGCAGCCGGGTTTCCGCCGAGGGTCACCGTGTTGTTGATCACCGTGACTCTGCCGGAAGCGCTTTCGCTGAATCCGCCGTAAATCTTCCCGTCTACACGCCCGCCGCCGATCATCACCTGGCCGCCGGAAATAATCGTCGCTCCGCTGACCGCCTTCGCGGCCGCGCCATAAACATTGCCGCCGACATGGCCGCCATGGATTGTGACGGAGTTGCCCGTGGCGGCGGCATCTCCAGAGCTGGCGCCACTTTCCGCCCGCCCGCCGAGAACATGCCCGGAGGCCGTTCCGCCATCAATCGTTACGCGATTGCCTGCAGAAACAGCGTTTTGCAAGCTGTTCGCGGCATATCCGCCATAAACGTTCGCGGCGGAAAATCCCCCGCTGTCTACCGTCACCTCGTTTTTTTCAGTCCGCGCGGCCCCGGAAGAATCCATGACGTCGGCCCTCCCGCCAAAAACATGTCTGCCGCCCGCGCCTTTGATGAAGACCTGATTTTTGCTGACGGCGTCTTTGTCCGCCATATTGGCTCCGCCGTAAACGTCTCCATTTACGGAACTGCCGCTTCCCAGCGTTATGGAATTATCGGACAGACTGGCGCTTTTCCTGTTGCCGCTGCCGCTGGGAGCAAGGGAGTCGGCCTCGCCGCCCACGGTTTGTAGCGGCGCGCCGCCGCCGGAATAAACGATGGTTTCCCCCGCCGCGGCAGAAAACGCTGGCCACGAGGCGAATAGCAAGCCAATCGCCGAGGCAAGGGGATGACGCGAATATTTTTTCATTGACATACTCCAGTGAAACACCTGTTGCACGACAGGCTTTTATATTTTAATAAATTGTTATGTAAAAAATTATTTTTGAATTTTAGAAAGTGTTTCCATTCATTCTCCAGCAAGTTATAGGGACGGACGTCCGCCCTGAAACGCGGCGCACGGCAGGGGCGTTCGCCGCGCGCGAATTCCCTCTTCGAGCGGCTGCGCGTAAAAGTCGCGCCAATTCAAGCGTGGGCGATATATACTTGCGCGGTTTTTTTAACTGTCTGACAGGAGTGCAACACCATGAACGCGCAAAACGGCTATGACATTGAAGACTTGCAACCCGGTATGACCGCCAGCGTCTCAAAGACCATCACAGACGCGGACATCGTGCTTTTTTCCGGCGTTTCCACCGATACCAACGCGGTGCATCTCAATGAGGATTTTGCCAAAACCACCATGTTCGGCGGACGCATCGCGCACGGAATGCTTTCGGCGGGACTGATTTCCGCCGCGCTGGGCAACCGTCTGCCCGGCCCCGGCTGCATCTATATGGGGCAAACCCTGAAATTCAAAGCGCCGGTGCGCCCCGGAGATACGGTCACGGCCACCGTGACGGTCAAGGAAGTCATCGCGGACAAAAAACGCGCGATTCTGGAAACCGTCTGCACGGTCGGCGGCAAGCCGGTCATTGAGGGCGAAGCCACGATGCTGTGCACCAGCAAACAAAGCGCTTAAACGCCGCGAGCCGCGAAAAAGAACGGGACGGGGCGCGGACTTTCGCCCCGTCCCTCATCGGAGGAAAAGCCCCGCGTAAAAACAATGACGAACTGACGAGCGACAGAAAACGAGCATGGGCAATACCGCATTGCGCAGCGCCAAGAGGGCGAAAAACGACGAGTTTTATCCGCAGAGTTCTGACATTGAAGAGAAATGCGCGCGTTATAAAGAGCATTTCAGAGGAAAAACCGTTTTCTGCAACTGCGACGCCCCGGAAAGCAGCCGTTTCTGGCGCTATTTTCCTCTGAATTTTTCGCTTCTCGGCCTCAAAAAACTGGTTTCTACCCATTTTGCTGCGCAGGATTTATTCATGCGGGGCGACGCCTACAAAATGAAATACGCGGTCGGCCAGGACGGCGGCTATCACGCCGAAACAAAAACCGCGCTTGAGGAAAACGGCGATTTCCGCTCCGCTGAATGTATAAAAATTCTCAAAGACGCGGATATGATTGTGACCGATCCGCCGTTTAGCTTATTCAGGGAGTATGTAACTTTACTGGTCGAGCATAAGAAAAATTTCTTGATTACCGGAAACATGAACGCCTTAACCTATAAAGAAATTTTTCCGCGCATCAGAGAAAATAAAATGCGGCTTGGAAACGATAACGGCGGAGAAAAATGGTATGACATGAAAACAGAAACAAGAATTAAGATAGAAAATGGCGTCAAGTATTTCAGCACGGGCAGTATCCTGTGGCTTACAAATTCAGACCGCACAAAACGCCATGAAAATTTAATCCTCTATAAACGCTATAACCCAGGGGAATATCCAAAATATGATAATTACGACGCGATCGAGGTTAGCAAAGTCGCGGAAATCCCCGCGGATTATGAGGACGTAATCGGCGTACCCGTCACATTTCTGGATAAATACAATCCAGAGCAGTTTAAAATTACCGGAAATTTAGGCCGTTACGCTCCAGAGGGTCATTCGTCAGTGAACGCCATATGCGTAAATGGTAAAAAAAATATTCAAGCGGATTGCCATAAAAAGAAAGGGATAAAAATGAAGATTGAACTACAGCGAGCGATGAAAGGCGTTGGCTGGGGCGAACTTTATAACCGCTTCAAAGACACGCCGCTTGACCCGGAAAAACTTGCGCGCGTTGACGAGAGGGAAATGGAAGGCGACCATATTGACCCTTGGTATTCCGGCGGCAAAACAACAAACGCGGCAAACTGCCAGATTCTGTGCAGGCCATGCAACCGGAGAAAATCGGGAAAATAGCTGACGGCGCGGCGCGCAAAGCCCCGATCGCGCCTGCGGATTCTCAACCATTTCTGTCGAAAGAATGCGATGCGCTTTACGGAAACGCTTGCCGCCAGCGCGCGGAAAAACAATTCCCTGCTCTGCGTGGGCCTGGACCCCGACCCGGCGCGTCTGCCGCTCTCCCTCCGGCGTCAGGGCGAAAAGGGACTGTATGCCTTTTGCCGCGCCATTGTCGACGCGACCGCCGATCTTGTCTGTACTTTCAAACCGCAGATCGCCTACTTTGCCGCCTGCCGCGCGGAAAACGCGCTGGAGGACTTGATCGCCTATATCCATCGCCAGTATCCAGATATTCCCGTAATCCTTGACGCCAAGCGCGGCGACATCGGCGCGACCGCCCAAAAATATGCCCTGGAAGCCTTTGAACGCTACCGTGCGGACGCCGTCACGGTGAATCCCTACATGGGGTCAGATTCCATCGAGCCCTATCTGGACTATCCGGAAAAAGGCGTATTCCTGCTCTGCCGCACATCCAACCCTGGCGGCGGCGATTTGCAGGAACTCAAAACCCAGGACGGCGACGCGCTTTTTGAGCGCGTCGCGCGGCTCGCGTCGGAGCAATGGAATCATTCGGGGCAATGCGGCCTTGTGGTCGGCGCGACCCGCCCGGAGGAAATCGCGCGAGTGCGCGCCCTGACCGGAAATCTGCCAATTCTCGCGCCCGGAATCGGCGCGCAGGGCGGCGATATTGAAGCCGCGGTGCGCATGGGGAAAACCCCCGACGGATTTGGCCTCATCCTCAATTCCTCCCGCGCGATCCTTTACGCCAGCGAACAGGACAATTTTTCCGCCGCCGCCCGCGCCGTAGCCGAAGCCACGCGCGCGGCCATCAACCAGTACCGCTGAATTCCCCGCATATCAAACCGCTCGCGCCCCGCGCTTGATTCCATGCCGGACACTCCCTCCCGCGCGCCTCCCCGGCGCATCGCGCATCTGGATATGGACGCTTTTTTCGCCTCCGTGGAGTTGCTCTTCTACCCGGAATTGCGCGGTCTGCCCGTCGTAGTGGGCGGCGCGCGCGTCCCGCGACCGCAGCCGCTTCCAGAGGGCGGCTATCAATTCGCGCGGCTCAAAAATTACGCGGGGCGCGGAGTCGTCACTACCGCTACCTATGAGGCGCGCGCGAGCGGCGTTTCTTCCGGCATGGGGCTGACGCGCGCGGCGCGGATTCTGCCGGAAGCCCTCTTGCTGCCCGCCAATTTTGAGGCGTACCGCGAATACTCCCGGCGCTTCAAAGCCGCCGTCCGCGCCATCGCGCCGCGCATGGAAGACCGCGGAATTGACGAAATTTTCCTGGATCTCAGCGAGATTGCGGAGGAAAGTCTGCCGCTCGCCCGGCGTCTGCAAACCGCTGTGCGCGAAGCCACGGGGCTTTCCTGCTCTTTGGGCGTCGCGCCCAACCGCCTCCTTGCCAAAATCGCCTCGGATATGCAAAAACCAGGCGGCGTCACCTTGCTTGCGGCAGAAGATATTCCCGCGCGTCTGTGGCCCATGCCTACGCAAAAAATCAACGGCATTGGAGGAAAAACCGCCGCCCGACTCGCGGAACTGAAAATTTTCTCGATTGGAGATCTGGCCGCCGCGCCGCTTTCCCTGCTCGCGCGGCATTTCGGCGCGCGGCAGGGAAACTGGCTTTCCCGCGCCGCGCAAGGCATGGACGATAGTCCGCTCGTCACGTTTCGGGAAGCGAAATCTTTGAGCCGGGAAATCACCTTTGAGCGCGACCTGCATCTGACCCGTGATCGCGCAGAGCTTTCCCGCCAGCTGGAAACGCTCTGCCAGCGTCTTTCCGATGATCTCGCGCGAAAAAAAGTTCAGGGAGGCGCGGTCGGCGTCAAAATTCGCTTTGCGGATTTCCGGCTCGTTACGCGCGAAACTTCGCTCTCCGCGCCAGTCTCTTCGCCGGAAACCTTGTGCGCCGCCGCGCGGCAGTGCCTGAAACGCCTCTCTTTCGCGCCGCCGGAGCGCAGGCTCCTGCGGCTTTTAGGGGTGCGCGCCAGCCACTTGCAAGCGATTTCACGCGGCGGCGATCCTCCTCCGCAACCGACGCGCGCCGCCCAGGCGGAATTGCCGCTCGCCAGCGAAGCCGCCGATTTTTAACGAACGCCTCCGATACAATAACCCTCTCTTGTCTCTTCTCGTCTTGATCGCTTGCTATGACCGATTTTATCGCGCAAGGCGCGGCTTTACCGGCGCCGCTTCTGGAACGCCTCATGGCCGCGACCGGCGCTTCCCGCGCCGAATTTCAGGAAACGCGGCGGATCACCCGCCTGACAGACGCGACGCGCGCAACCGCTTTCGCCTCGCTGATCCCGCTTCTGGAAAAGGAAAGAATCAATTGGGGCTTTGTTCCAAAGGCGCGCGCAGCCCTGGCGAACTATCGTCTGATTGCTTTTGACATGGACTCGACGCTGATTACCATCGAGTGCATTGATGAACTCGCGGATTTCGCCGGGAAAAAAGAGGAAGTCGCCAAAATCACCGAAGCCGCCATGCGCGGCGAAATGGAATATCCAGAAAGTCTGCGCCGCCGTCTGAAAACCCTCTCCGGGCTGAACGCGCAGGCGCTGGCGCAAGTGTATTCCGACCGGCTCGCTTTTTCTCCCGGCGCGCGCGAGCTGATCCGTGCCTGCCAGCAATCCGGGCTGCGCGCCGCGCTGCTTTCCGGGGGGTTCACCTATTTTACGGAACGTCTGCGCATTGAGCTGGGCCTGGATTTCGCTACGTCCAACGAACTGGAAATCAAGGGCGGAAAACTTACAGGCAGCATCATCGGTTCCATCATTGACGCCGACGCCAAAGCGGAGCGTCTGCGCCGCCTTCGCCAAGAGCTGGGCGCCGCGCGGGAAGAGGTCATCGCGGTGGGGGATGGAGTCAACGACCTTGGGATGATGATGGAAGCCGGGCTATCGGTTGCCTATCACGCCAAAGCCGCTGTCCGCGCGCGGGCGGACATTGCCCTCAACACCCTGGGACTGGACGGATTGCTTTTATTCCTTGCCTGATCCGGCGCGCCGCATGACAGCATTCTTTGAAACATTAGGCTACATTCAGAAAAAAAGGTAATATTGCCATGCTTGTTCAATCACACATTTCAAAAGGAGAAGTTATGAGCAACAACACCAAAGTTGAACAGCTTGCCGCGACCAATAAGGCCAACGCGGAAGCCATGCTTGCGCTCCTGCGCAGCACGATGGATAACATCGAAAAATTTGCCAACCTCAATTTCAGCGCCCTTCGGGACAATCTTCAGACCGGCGCAAAAAATGCTGACGCCATTTTAGCGGCCAAGGACCCCAAGCAAGCGATCGCCGTGCAAAACTCTATCGCCGAACCCTCTCTGGAATCCGCGCGCGCCTATTACCACAATTTGTATGAACTGGTACTGGGTATGCAAAAAGACATTACCAGCGTGATGGAATCCCATTACAAGGCGCTGTCTGAAAACGCGGAAAACGCGATTGAAGAAACCAAAAACCAAATGCCTGCGGGCGGGGATATTTTCGCTACCGCGATGAAATCCATGCTGCAAGCCAATTCTGAAGCCTTTGAGCGGATGAATTTTATGGCGCAGCAAATCGCCAGCATTACCGACAGCAATGTCAAGGCGCTTTCCAGCATTAACGCGCCCGCCAAGGCCGCCGGCGCCAAACCCGCCAGCGCCACCAGCGCCGCCCGTAAATCATCCGCGAAATAATCCACGCGCCCCGATATACGGAAACGCCAAAAGCAAGAAACCGGAATCTGAAAGATTCCGGTTTTTTTTATGCTGTCTGCCGCCTTTCTCTTTGGAGGCCTCAACCTCCGCGAGGTTCGGGTTCAGAGCTGATAATCCTCCGCGTCGCGCTCCCCCTGCAAAGCGCTGTTCACCACCCATTTGTCCAGATGCGGCGCGAAAAGGCGAATGAAGTCGTATTCAAACCGGCGGGGGAAAACCCCGCGCCGCAACGCCAGGCGCGTGACGCTGGACTCAAAAAGATGCTCGGCGGAAAGCGCGGTCAGACCAAGGTCGCGCTCCGCGTCAAAGGCGAGTTCCGCGATAATGCCGACCCCCAATCCCATCTTGACGTATGTTTTGATTACGTCCGCGTCCAAAGCGGTCAGCACGATATTCGGTTTTAAATCCTGCCGGGAAAACGCCTGACTGATCCGGGAACGGCCAGTAAAATCCGGGTCATAGGTAATCAGCGGCCAGCGCGCGAGTTCAGACAAAGAAAGCGGGCGCGCCCTGGTCACAGGATGCTCTGGCGTCGCGATCACGCAATGCCGCCACTGACGGACCGGCAGACTGATCAAACCGGGACGCTCATTCAAAACCTCTGAGGCGATGCCAATATCCGCGTCCCCTTTGCCCACCCAATCGGCAATCTGGGCAGGCGTTCCCTGACGCAGCACCAAGCGCACATCGGGATGCCGCGTCATGAACGCGCGCACGGCGGACGGCAGCGCGTAACGCGCCTGGGTATGAGTCGCCGCCACCATAAGCGATCCGCTTTCCCCGCTCGCGTACTCTTTGCCAAGACGCACCAGATTTTCCGCTTCACGCAGAATATTTTCCGCGCGATCCAAAACCGCCCGCCCCTGTTCGGTCACGCCGATAAAGCGCTTGCCGCTGCGCTCAAAAATCATCACGCCGAGTTCTTCTTCCAGAAGGCGAATTTGCTTGGATACGCCGGGCTGAGAGGTATACAGCACTTCAGCGGCTTCAGACACGTTCATCCCGCGCCGCACGACTTCCACGATATACCGCAACTGCTGGAGTTTCATGGCGTCCTCCGCCTTTACATAACCAAATTATATAACAACGCGGTTTAATATTTCAGTTTGTGAGTTTTCACGAGCGCCGCCGGAAAGGCCAAATAAAAACGGGGAGTACGCCTCCCCGGAAAAACGCAAAAATGTCTATAAAACAAATAAAAAGACGCTTTATGCCGCTTTTGCAGCGTTTTTCTTGCCCAGGTTGGCGAAGGGTTCCGGGATATGCCGGGCATAGCCTTGCGCATAATCCACGCCCAGCGATTTGACAGTCTCATAGATCGGCTCGCTGCTCACAAATTCCGCGATGGTTTTCAGGCCATGCGCGCCCGCCAGCTGCACCATCGCCCGCACTACCGCCGAATCCGAAGCATCGTGATCAATGTTCTTCACAAACATGCCGTCAATCTTCAAATGATCCACCTTGAACTGCTTCAGATACGCGAAGGATGACAAGCCGGAACCGAAGTCATCCAGCGACAGGCTCGCGCCCAAAGAGCGCATCCGGTCAATGAATTCCAGAGCGAGCGTAATTTGCCCTACCGCGCAGCTTTCCGTAATCTCGAAACACAGGCGATCCGCGTCCACGTCAAACTCCTGGATTTGCTGCTGCACGAAATCGGGAAAATCCCGGTCCGACAAACTGGAACCCGACACATTGACCGCGAAGTGACTGACCCCGGTCTTGATCCCGGCTTTCTTCCATTCCGAAAGCTGGCGGCATACGTTTTCCACAACCCAGCGGTCAATGTACGGCATCAGATTGAACCGCTCTGCGGCCGCGATAAAACGCGCGGGCGACTGCACATTGCCCAGAAAATCCCGCAAGCGGAGCAAAACCTCCGCATGTGTCGGCAGATCGGGGCGCAACGCTTCCACGCGCTGAAAATACAGAATAAAACGCCCTTCCGAAAGCGCGCTCGTAATATGCCCTACCGAACGAAACTCCTCGTTGCGCACCTGAAAATATTCGTCGTTTTCCGCATACAGCTCCACGCGGTTGCGCCCGCGCTCCTTCGCCGCGTAGCAGGCCGTATCCGCCGCCATCAACAGCGACGTGAAATTGTCCATATCCGGCGTTGCGCGCACCACGCCCGCCGACGCCCCCAAACGGAACGCCCGCCCGCTATAGACAAACGAATAGCCGCGAATCGCCTCAATCAGCCGCTCGGCCCGGCGCACCGCTTCCTTTTCATCGCAGTCACGCATCAAAATCCCGAACTCGTCCCCGCCCAGACGCGCCAGAAAATCTCCCGACAGCTTCTCCGCCAGGGTTTTGGACAAATCCACCAGCAGCTGATCGCCCGCGACATGCCCGCAGGTATCGTTGATTACCTTGAATTGATCCAGGTCGACGTACAAAAGCACCACAGGCTTGTTGTCATGTTTTGACGCGGCAAGCGCCTGCTGCAGCTGGCGTTCAAACGAGCGGCGGTTATTCAGGCCGGTCAGCGGATCATGCACCGCCTGATAGGCCAATTCCTCGCTTGTGTGATGCTGCAAGGTGACGTCGTGAACGCTGGTGCGGTATCCCATGTCGTTCCCATGCTCATCCTGAATCGGCTGCCAGGAAACCATCGCCCAAATGGTGCGCCCGTTGCGGCATTGCGCGCGAAACTCCAAATCCTGGCCGCTGTGGCCCCCCGTCGCCTGCTGGATCATGTGCTGTATCATTTCCCGGTCGTCCGGATGCACCAGCGGCAGCGGATAATCCGGCATGGTCATGCACTCTTCCGGCGAGTAGCCTATGATGCGCTGCACGGCGGGACTGACCCACTTCAGGTTGCCATCCACGCCGTGCCAGGATTCCCAGGCGTAGGTATAGTCCGCGATCGCGCGGAAACGCCGCTCGCTTTCTTCCAGCGCGCCGATCCGGCTCTGCACGGCATTCACCATGAGGTTGAACCCGGATGACAACTGCGCGATTTCATCGTTCCCCTGTTCCGGCAGACGCATTCTGAAATTTCCCTGACTGACCTTGAGACTCGCTTCCGACAAGTAGCTCAAGCCGCGCGTCAGGTAAAACAGCAAGAAAGACAGCAAGAAAGACAAGAGCGCCAAACCAACCGCGGCAAACAAAAAGCCTTGCAGCAGCATGGCGTCCATTAGCTGCTCAAGAGCGACCATGTCATAGCCCAGATACAAACGCCCGTATTCGTGCCCGCCCAGCACAAGCGGGATCGTCTCGCTGCGTTGCTTTTTATCGCCGCTTAACCCTTCCTTCGGCAAAGGCTGATCTTCCGGCCAATTCACAGAGGCCAGACGCCGGTCTTCCCCTTCCAGCGCGAGATAGAGAATGTCGTCCGAGGATTGCTTCCATTCCGTCAGTAAATCCAGCAAGGCCGCGTAGTCATGGCTTGCCAGCAGAGGAATCAGAGCGGCGCTATAGATTTTCTCCGTTTCGGCCAAACGCAATTCGCTCTGTTTTTGCAGGTATTGCGTTACCAAATGCGCGCTGTTGCCCATGACCATCAGCACAATTAACATGCTGATCAAGACGCTTACCAGCGTCAGGCGTATACGCAGGGAATGAAATCTTTTTTTAAAAACCATGAGAGCTTACCCGCGCTGTTTGTGTTACTTCTCTTTGGGCGGCGGCATTCCCAGCATGGAGCGCGTAATTTCCGCAAAGGGCTTCAGACGCCGCACATCCTCCGCGCTCACAGGCACATATCCCGTATACCCGGTGCGCAGCATAAATTTCCGTCCCTGGGCGGTTTGCGGAAAACGCTCAAACGCCGCCCGCGTTTTGCGAATCATCTCCGCTCCCAGCGAAGGACTGGCCAGAATAAACAGATGCGGGAAATCTATCTGTCCTTCAATGGCCTTTAGTTTCTCCCGCACCTCCACCGACATCTGCGCCAGCGGTTCATAGGCAGTCGCCGCGGCGTCCGTTTCCCGGGTCACCGCCGACATAATCGCCGCCGAGTGATTGGGGCGCTCAATAAACGTATAGTCCAGGTCGGGCAGCAGCCCTACATCCCGTAATAGTTTCGGCATCGCAATGGAATAAAGCGAAAACTGGTCGGGAAAAGCGATTTTTTTCCCGCGCAAATCGGCAAGCTGTTTTATCGGCGAATCCGTGCGCAAAACAAAAATGGCGCTCAAACTCCCCGCGTAGCGCGCAATCGGCGTAAATCCCGCGTCCATACAGATAATTCCCAAATGGCCGGGAATAATTACGACGTCGAATTTTCCCGCGAGCGAATCCAGCAAAAAAGCGCCGTGATCCGGAGAGAAATAAATAGTAACCGGACGCTTGAGCTCCTCCGCCAGATAATCGCGCAATCCCCCGTGCGTACTCAAAATATTGCGCAGCGAAGCGAAAGGGACAATTCCAAGGCGCAGAACCGGCGCGGATTCTTCCGCGCGCGCCGCGCTCCCGAATCCTATCCCGATCAAAAACAGGCACAGCAACGCCGCCGCCGCACGCCGAAAAACGACCAGGCTTTCCGCCAGAGATATTTTCATCATGACTCCACGCGCACGGGGGGGGGGGGGGGGGGG
>JAIRPW010000028.1 GCA_031256795.1 Zoogloeaceae bacterium
CGCATACTCCGGAGGCAAGGCACGGGGGAAGCGTAGGCGTGACGCGAAAAACATGGCGCATGGGGTTCTCCTTTTCATCATTTTCTTATGTTGCATGACGCAACTCCTTCATCGTGGAATTTAATAACAAAACCCGCATTTCAGGAGCATATTAAATGCCGGAAAAATTTTTTACAAATCGCTGAATTCGCGGATATTGCGGCGTCATAGAAGTTTGCCTCCTTTTGAGACGGAGGCGGATTCTTTAAAGTATTAGCACTCGATAAAGTTGAGTGCTAAAATAGGGTTTATCCTGAATTCTGGAGACACGTATGACCGCTCAAGCGCAAACTTTTCCCCTTCCCGTCTGCGGCGCGTCCCTGGGCAATCTGGAAGCCTATATGCAAGCCGCCATGCGCATTCCCCTGCTGGACGAAGAAGAGGAAATCCGTCTCGCGCGTAAATTCCGCGAGCAAGACGATCTGGAATCCGCGCGGCAGCTGGTGTTGTCACATCTCCGTCTGGTCATTTCCGTAGCGCGCGGCTATCTGGGTTATGGCCTGCCCCATGCCGACCTGATTCAGGAAGGCAATATCGGTCTGATGAAAGCGGTAAAGCGTTTTGACCCCAGCCGCGGCGTGCGCCTGGTGTCTTTCGCCATTCACTGGATTAAAGCGGAAATCCACGAATTCATCCTGAAAAACTGGCGTCTGGTCAAAGTAGCCACCACCAAGGCGCAGCGAAAACTTTTTTTCAACCTGCGCAGCCTGAAAAACGCCTTTGCCCAAAACGAGCAGCGGGAACACAGTTTGCAGCAAGATGAAATCGGGCAGATCGCCGCGCGCCTCGGCGTCAAACCAGAGGAAGTCGCGGAAATGGAACGGCGCATGGGAGGATATGATCTCGCGCTGGAGGGAAACCCGGAGGAAAACGACGACGCGCCGCGCGCGCCCATTGATTATTTGAGCGATACCGCGCAGGAGCCGACAGAAGTCATCGCGCGGCGCGAATATGAACGCTCGCATGGCGAGGGGCTGCAAACCGCGCTGGCGGTGCTGGACGCGCGCAGCCGGCGCATCGTAGAGGCGCGCTGGCTCGCCGAAAACGGCGAGGGCGCGACCCTGCACGATCTGGCGGCGGAGTTTCAGGTTTCCGCCGAACGCATCCGGCAAATAGAAACCCGGGCGCTGCAAGTGATGCGCGCCGCCATGACGGGCGAGACCGCTCGCAAAAAAACCGGGCAGGGAAAGTAACGAAGCCGTTTCCCAATCTGGGCTTTGGGTCTTTAACCGCCATGGAATGAATGGCGGCGCGGATAACGAAAAAGCGAAGCGCCTCACGAGGAAAGCGCTTCGCTTTTTTAACAAAGTAAAGAACAGGGTTTCCCAACCCTGAATTTCGTTATTTCTCCTGCCGCAGCCATTCGGCGGCGGAAAGGGCGAAGTACGTAAGAACGCCGTCCGCGCCCGCGCGTTTGAAAGAAAGCAGCGCCTCCAGCGCGCACGCGCGTTCGTCAATCCAGCCTTGTCCGGCAGCGGCTTTCAGCATCGCGTATTCCCCGCTCACCTGATAGGCGTAGGTCGGCGCGCCAAAGGTTTCTTTTACGCGGCGCACAATGTCCAGATAGGGCAATCCCGGTTTGATCATCACCATATCCGCGCCTTCCGCCAAATCCATTGCCACTTCGCGCAGAGCTTCGTCGCCGTTGGCTACGTCCATCTGGTACGTGCGCTTATCGCCTTTCCCCAGATTGGCGCTTGACCCTACCGCGTCGCGGAAAGGTCCGTAAAACGCCGAGGCGTACTTGGCCGCATAGGAAAGAATGCGCGTATGAAGAAAACCCGCGCCATCCAGCTCCGCGCGGATGCGTCCTACGCGCCCGTCCATCATGTCGGACGGCGCGACAATGTCCGCGCCGGCCTCCGCGTGACTTTTCGCCTGCCGCGCGAGCGCCTCCAGAGTCGCGTCGTTTTGCACGTACCCTTTCGGATCGCCGGGGTCAATCAGACCGTCCTGCCCGTGACTGGTATAGGGATCCAGCGCGACGTCCGTAATTACGCCCAACTCCGGGAATTGTTTTTTGAGCGCGCGCACGGCGCGGGGAATCAGCCCGTCGGGATTCCATGCCTCGCGGGCGTCCGCCGTCTTCAGTTCGGCGGAGATGACCGGAAACAGCGCCAGCGCCGGGATTCCCAAAGCAAGCGCGCGTTCCGCCGTAAAAAGCAAGCGGTCCACGCTCTCCCGCTCAATTCCGGGCATGGAAGGCACCGCTTCGCGGCGATTTTCCCCCGCCAATACGAACACCGGATAAATAAAGTCATCCGGGGTCAGCGTTGTTTCGCGCATCAAGCGGCGGGAAAAATCATCGCGGCGCATCCGGCGCATCCGCGTGGCGGGAAAAACAGTATGCGGGAAAAACATGCGCGTTCCTTTCGCAAAACGTTCAGACAATCAGGAAATCGTGGAATTCATCCATTCCGCCAGTACCCGCTCGCACTCTTCCACGCCCGTTTTTTTCAGGCTGGAAAACAGCTGAACGGAGCATTGCTTACCCAAAGGCGCGACAGCGGCGCGAACCTGGGCAAGCGTGGCTTGCTGTGCCTGCCGGGAAAGCTTGTCCGCCTTGGAAAGCAGAAGGTGCATGGGACGCCCCGTAGGAGAAAACCAATTCATCATCTGGCAATCTATCTCCGTGAGCGGACGGCGGCAATCCATGATGAGCGCAAGACCCGCCAGCGGCGCGCGGTCCGCCAGATAGGAAGCCACAAGCCATTCCCAATTTTTCTTGACGGAGTCCGGCGTTTTGGCGAATCCATAGCCCGGCAAATCCACGAGATAACGTCCGCCGCCCAGCGCGAAATAGTTCAGATGCTGGGTGCGCCCCGGTGTTTTGCTCACATACGCAAGGCGCGAGCGACCGGTCAGCGTGTTGATCGCGGAAGACTTTCCCGCGTTGGAACGCCCGGCAAAGGCTACTTCCGCAATCGCGTCGGCGGGCAAATCCTTAAGCTGGGCAACGGTGGTGAAAAAAGCGGCGCGTTGAAAGAGCGGCATGACGGAAAGCGGCAGAAAAAGAATTGCTATAGAATAACAGGATTCAGATTTTGGGATGGGCGAACCGCAGTCTGTCCGCCCCGTACCTGTTTTTTTAATGAGGGAGTTTGAACATGACGCATTTTTTGGCTCGCACACTGGCGCTGCCCGCGCTTTTTTCCGCCCTTCTCGGTTTCGCGCCCGTGTTTGCGGAAGAAGCCGTTCGTCCTCAAACCGGTGATCCGCAAAAAGGCAAGGCGCTGGCGGAAAGCGTCTGCGTAGCCTGTCATGGCGCGGACGGAAATAGCGCCAATTCCGCCTATCCCCATCTTGCCGGACAGGTGCAGGAATATGCCGTTAGCCAGATCAAGCAATTCAAATCCGGAGCGCGGGTTGATCCCTTCATGACCGCCATGGCCGCCACGATTGCGACTCCGGAAGACGAACTCAATGTCACTGCCTGGTTTGCCCAGCAGGTTCTGCAGCCGGTCGCCGTCAAGGATGACGAAACCCTGATTCCGCGCGGACAAAAACTCTGGCGCGGCGGCGACATTGCCAAAGGAATTCCCGCGTGCGCGGGCTGCCATGGCGTATCGGGCAAAGGTCTGCCCGCGCAGTATCCGCGCCTTGCCGGACAATTCCCGGAATATCTCGCGGCGCAGCTGCAAAAATTCCGCTCCGGCGAGCGCGCCAATGATCCGGAGGGCATGATGCAGACTATCGCGGGAAAACTCTCTGACCACGATGTCAAGGCCGTCGCGGAATACGCTGCGGGTCTGCGCTAAGCGCGCGTCGCCGTCCCTTGCCCACCCGCCCCTTTGGGCGGGTTTTTATTGCTTTTTCACTTTTCACTGCCGAAATTGAGCGCGGAGTACAGCGTGACGCCGATGGAATCCTCTTTGCCTGGCCAGATTTTTTTAAAAGATTACACGCCGCCCGCGTGGCGCGCGGACTCTGTCGAGCTGGACGTAGACTTTCAGGACGCTCCGCCCGACGCGGAAGGAACGCGGGAAACCCAGGCGCGGGTCGCCGCGCATATTGTTTTTGTCCGCGCGCCAGAAACGCCGCCGGAGACGCCCCTATGCCTGGACGGCGCGGAACTGGAAACCCTGCGCGTTGAGGTGGATGGCCGCCCCTGGCCGCACCGGATTACGGCGCGCCGGCTTACGCTTCTCTGCGCCCCCGCGGCCCTTCCGGAACGCTTTACGCTCACCACGACTGTGCGCCTTTATCCAAACCGCAATACCGCGCTTTCCGGTTTGTATCGTTCCCGCAACGGTTACTTTACCCAGTGCGAGGCGGAGGGATTCCGCCGCATCACCTGGTTTCCTGATCGTCCCGACGTCATGGCGGTCTATCGCGTCACGCTACACGCGGACAAGGCGCGCTTTCCCGTTCTTCTTTCCAACGGCAATCCCGTCGCGTCCGGCGAGGAGGAAAACGGGCGGCATTTTGCGACCTGGCACGATCCCTTCCGCAAGCCCTGTTATCTATTCGCGCTGGTCGCCGCGCGCCTGGAGGCGCTACGCGATACTTTTCTGACCGCCGAAGGGAAAACGGTTCAGCTCGCGATTTACGCGGAGCCAGGAAAAACCGACCAATGCGCCCATGCCCTGCAATCCCTGAAAAAGGCCATGCGCTGGGACGAGCGGCGTTTCGGTCTTTCCTGCGACCTGGAGCATTACATGATTGTCGCGGTCAGCGATTTCAATATGGGCGCGATGGAGAACAAGGGACTGAATATTTTCAACGCCAAATATGTTCTGGCGCGCCCGGATCTTTCGACGGACCAGGATTTTGAGAATATTGACCGCGTCGTCGCGCATGAATATTTTCATAACTGGACAGGCAACCGCGTAACCTGCCGCGACTGGTTTCAGCTTTCTCTCAAAGAAGGGTTGACCGTATTCCGTGATCAGGAATTCGGCGCGGATGAGCATGATTTCCGCACGGCGCGCATTCGTGAAACCCGCGCCTTGCGCGCCGCGCAGTTCCCGGAAGACGCGGGGCCGATGGCGCATTCCGTGCGCCCGGAAGCGTATCTGGCGATTGACAATTTTTATACCGCAACCGTATACGAGAAGGGCGCGGAAGTCGTGCGCATGATGGAAACCCTGATTGGACGCGAAGCTTTCCTGGCGGGAATGCGCGAGTATTTTCGGCGGCATGACGGCGAGGCGGTGACTTGCGAGGACTTTGTCGCCGCGATGGCGGCGGTCAGCGGTTTTGATTTTTCCGTTTTCCTGCGCTGGTATTCGCATCCCGGCACGCCGCGCGTCACCGCGCAAGGCGCGTATGACGCGGAGCGGAAACGCTATGCGCTGCGTCTTCGGCAAGAAAATCCCGCGGCGCGCGCGCGATTGGGAGAGTCCGCGCTGCCGCAAAGCATTCCGCTTGCCGCCGCGCTTTTTGACAATTTGGGAAAAGAGCTGCCCGGAAGCGCGCGGGTGCTGCGTCTGGAAAATACGGAAGAAACCTTTTTCTTTGAGAATGTCTCCGCGCCGCCCGTACCGTCTTTGCTGCGCGGGTTTTCCGCGCCGGTTATTTTGGAAACGGAGGATCAGGAAGAACATCTCGCGCTTTTGCTGGCGCATGAACGCGACCCCTTCGCCGCCTGGGAGGCGGGGCAGCGGCTGGCGACGAAGATATTGCTGAAAATTTACGCGCGGCAAAGCGTCGACTCGAAAAGCCTCGTCGACGCTTTCCGCCGACTGCTGCAAACACGGCAGGACGACGCGCGTGACGACGCTTTTATTGCGGAATGCCTCGCCTTGCCGGGCGAATCGGTTTTGCTGGAGCATCTGGAAAATGTCGACCCCGCGCGTCTGCGCGCGGCGCGGGAAGAGCTGCGCGGGCAGATTGCGCGGGCGCTGGAAGAAACGTTTTCCGCCCTGTATGAGGCGCTCGCGCCTTCGGAAAGCTATTGTTTTGATTCCCGGCAATCGGGGCGGCGCGCCCTGCGCGGCCTGTGCCTGAGTTATCTGCTGGAACGGGAGAATCCGCGCTACCGGCAATGGGCGGCGCGGCAGTTCATGGACGCGGACAACATGACGGAACGTTTCACCGCCCTGGCGTGTCTTGCCAATACTGCCGACGCGCATTGTCCGGAGCGCGACGCCGTGCTGGATTCGTTTTATCAGCGCTGGCATGACGAGGATTTGGTCGTTGATAAGTGGCTGTCGGCACAGGCGTCAGGCCGCCGCGCGGATACTTTCTCTGTCGTGCGCGGACTGCTGAGCCATCCGGCCTACGACGCGAAAAACCCTAATAAGGTCTATGCCCTGCTGCGAGCTTTTTCCGGAAACCTGCCGTATTTTCACGCGGCGGACGGAACGGGATACCGTTTGCTGGCAGAGGAAATCCGCAAAACAGACGCGCGAAATCCGCAGTTGGCCGCGCGCCTTGCCCGCGCCTTTGACCGCTGGAAAAAGATGGACGCGCCGCGCCAAACACAGGCGCGCGCGGCGCTAACCTCCTTGCGCGAACATCCTGGGCTGTCGGATAACCTTCTGGAAATTGTCACCCGCGCGCTGGACTGACGCATCGCCATACCTCATAGACTTGAAACATTGGCTAGATGCGTTCAGCGTTGGCGAGCCGCGGAAAAAACATTGAAGGAAGCGGCAAACCCAAAACATCCATCACAAGGCGACTAGAGCGACGTCGTGAGCATCCCGCGCCAACGCGGGAAAAATTTACAGATTCCGCGAATTCCGCGCCGTCCATGCGCAGACGTAACGTCAGGCGTCCTGGCTTACAACGGGATAGACGGCCTCGCCCCACAGCGCCGTTGGGTTGTCCATCATCAGAGCGATGATTAGGGGGACGAGCTTGCCCAGCAGCCGGGCGCAATCGCGCAGCTGGTCGCGGTTGACCTTGCCGTCCCACGTTGCGCCTCCGTGGATCAGCTGGTTACGCAGCGTGTAGAGGCGGTCGAACATGACCGAGAGCAGCGCCGGCGTATTGCCGCTGGCCAGCGCGGCTTGCGCCGACCGTTTTGCGTTGGCAAAGCGTTCCTTCCATTCGTCCTCGTCAAGATTGCCGCGCCGGAACTCCCAGAACAGGCGGAAGACGTAGGGGTTGTCAAGCAATGTGCGGATGCTGCCGGAGAACTCTTTCCAGATCAGTTCGTCAATGCGCTTGCTTTCATCGAGGTCACAGAGCTTCTGGAGAAAGGCCGTAAAGGCGGCCTTGTCGGATATATGGTTGCTGTCGTCGAGTTCCTGCGCGTAGGCGGCATTAAAGGCAATCCATAGGAAAATGAACTTGCCATCCACGTCGTCAGCTTGTTCCGCACGATTCAGCCAGCTCAAGGCTCGGTGGATGCGCAGCGTGAGATTGGTCGGATGTCCGTCGCGCACCAATCGGTGGCGTTGCTTGAGTGCGGCGTGTTCCAGCGGACTTCCGGAACTGGGTTTGGGCAATTTGCACGTGGTCATGGATCAGGCTTTCGGTTAATTCGTTGTTGGCGGTTGTAGCGGTCAAAGTTACCGCGGCGCAGACCGCTGCCATGCGAGATTCCAGAGCCAATGCCCCGGCGGCAGTGGCGCCGGCTGGTTGGCGCGCTTGTCGATCAGCTCAGGATTGCCGATGCTCACCCAGTCAGGAGTCTGCGCGCCGCCGTTGCCGCAGCGCAGGCCGTTGTCCAGAATCCATGGCAGATTGTCGCGGTGAACGATGCGCCAGATCAGCGCCTTCTTTGGATTGAGGTTGGAATAGTGGTTAGCCATCCGTTGCCTCCGGCTTTACTGTTGGCTCGTTGGAGGAAAACGCCATGTTTTCCTGCACGGGCTGCGTCAGCACACGATTGAGCAGCTGATCGGTAGCGACGCCTTCGTATCGGGTGGCCAGCACGTTGCGAAGTTTCAGCAGACGGGCGTTGGCGGTATCGACGAGGGCGCCGAACGTTGTGGCGCGAACGCGCCCGAATTTCCTATTCCCGTCGCCCACTTCCTGCTCACGCCCAACGCCTGCCGCCACTTTCTGGCCGACAACCCACGCATAGACGAAAGGTGTTC
>JAIRPW010000050.1 GCA_031256795.1 Zoogloeaceae bacterium
AATTTTTACAAGCAACTACTCATCCAGGGGAATTTATTCTCGAAATTTTCGCCGGAAGCGGCACGACAGCGCACGCCGTTTTTAATATCACCCGGCGCGACAGGAAAAATACTACCCCCCCCCCCCCCGCAAATTCATCCTTATCGAATGCGAGGACTATGCTGAAACCATCACGGCGGAGCGCGTCCGCCGCGTGATTAACGGCTATGCCGACAAACCCGGCGCGGGCGGCGGGTTTTCGTTTTACGAATTGGGCGAACCGTTATTATTAGAAAACGGCAACCTTAACGAAAACATCCCCACCCCCAAAATCCATGAATACATCTGGTGTTCAGAAACCAGAACCGCCTTTGTGCCGCAAGACGCGCCCTACTTTTTAGGCAAGCATCTTGATTGCTCCTATTATTTTTATTACAAACCCGCAAAAGTCACCGTGCTTGACACAGACTTTCTGCGCGTCCCAAAAGCCGAAGCTCAACGATACGTGATTTACGCCGATGTCTGCGCCCTGTCAGAAACGGATTTGAAACAGTTTAACATCAAGTTCAAAAAAATTCCGCGCGATATTTCCAAACTGCTGGAGTCCAGACTGCTGGAGGATTGAGAAAATGGAACTCAAAAACTACCAACAAACTGTGATCGAACACCTCGCCCAATACCTTGCGCTTTTGCGGGAAATGGACGCGGCACAGGCGTTTTCTGAATTCTGGGCGGCGCAAAATATGCCGCGTGAACACATTGCCCCCTATTACGATACTTTGGGCGGCGTTCCCAATGTCTGCGTTAAAGTCCCTACCGGCGGCGGAAAGACTTTCATTGCCGCTTGCGCCCTTGCGCCGATTTTTGACGCTCTGCCGTGCGCCAAAGCCCGTGCCGTCGCGTGGCTTGTGCCTTCCGATTCCATTCTGGAACAAACACTCTCCAATCTCCAAAATCCTCGCCACCCTTATCACCTGCAATTAAGGCGCGACTTTTATCCTCAAGTCTATTCAAAGTCCGCGCTGCTCAACGGACAAAACTTTTCCCCCAATACGGTTGCCAATCAATTATCTGTTTTTGTTCTTTCTTACGATAGTTTTCGCACCCAAAAAAAAGAAGGGCGCAAGGCGTATCAAACCAATGGTAGCCTCATGGGATTCGCAGATGTTTATAACGATAAATCCATTTTGCTGCCAGATACTGACGAAACCGCGCTGATTAACGTTATCCGCGCTCTTAACCCCGTGGTCATCGTGGATGAAAGCCATCACGCCGTCACGCCTTTATCCAAAGAAATGCTGCGTAACTTTAACCCTTCTTTTGTATTGGATTTAACCGCCACGCCCCAAAAAAACGCCAACATTATTTCATATGTAAGCGCCGTTCAGCTCAAAAAAGAAAATATGGTCAAACTGCCCGTGATTGTCTATAATATGCGGACAAAATCGGAAGTAATTGACGAGGCCATTCACATCCGGGGAAAACTCGAAGATGAAGCGGTTGCCGAAAAAGCAGAAACGGGGCGATATATCCGGCCTATCGTGCTGTTTCAGGCCGAGCCTAAAACCAGCGCCGATAATACCACGTTTGAAAAACTAAAAAGTATCTTGGTTGAAACGGGTATCCCGCCAAAGCACATCGCCATTAAAACAGCCGCGCTGAATGAATTGCGCGGCGTGGATCTATTGAGCGAAGATTGCCCGATACGCTACATTATTACGGTTAATGCACTGAAAGAAGGCTGGGATTGTCCATTCGCATATATTTTAGCCACAGTTGCCAATCGCTCTTCAGTGGTGGATGTAGAACAAATTTTAGGTCGCGTTTTGCGTCTGCCCCACACCGCAAAGGCCAAAACGCCCACGCTTAATCTCTCGTATTGCTTTACCTCCAGCGCCAGTTTTCACGAAACGTTAGAGCGGATTGTGGCGGGTCTGCAAAGCGCGGGATTTTCGGACAAAGATTATCGCGCGGAGGAATTCTCCGCACACCCCCAACAACCGCCCGCCTCAGAACAGCAAAAGCTCCCCATGTCGGCGGAAAATGAGGAAACAGACGAGAACATTGACGTTTCCGCCATCCGGGAGCGTATGAAAGAACGTGAGAATGCCAGCGACGCCGCAATAGACTCTTCTGCGGATTTTCTGGAAAAAGCCAGGCAAATCGCGGATGAATACGACAAACGTGTTGAAGAACAAACCACCGATTTTCCGGAGGAGGTCCGTCAAAAAATGAATATATTCCCCGTTGCGGCAGAATTCGCCGAGGAAATCAAGCTCCTGCGTCTGCCGCAATTTGTGATTTCAATTGAAGCCTCGTTGTTTTTGAACGATCAGGAAAAATTGCTGGCGGCTGAAAATTTGATGGCTGGTTTTACGCTGAAAGGCGAAAACGCCAAAATTGACTTTCATTCGGTTGACGCGCAAATGGCAAGCATCGACGCCGATTCATCCGCGCCCAAAGCGCGTAAACTTTTTGGTCATGGTCGTGAAGACGCTCTGCGTCAATGGCTCAATAATCAGCCACCTGAACGACGCATTGCGCAATGCAAGTCCATCATCTGCAAAACTTTGAATAAAAATAACGCTTTGGCCGGCGTTCGGGAATATGTTGAAGAAGTTCTTGACCGACTTTCTCTGGAACAAATCGACGATTTACAGCAGTTTCCCAACAGCTACGCCGAAAAAATCCGCCAAAAAATCGACTCCCTTCTGCTGGCGCATCGAGAAAGCGTTTTTAAACTATGGTACGACCAAGGGAAAATCAAGGTCGCTCCTTATTACGCGTTTCCCAAAACCATTGCGCCGCAGAAGTTTGTTGAGGCCATGCCAAAATCGCTGTACACAGCGGAAGAGGACATGAATCAATTTGAGAAGGAAGTGGCGTGGACAATCGCGAATCTGCAAAATATCCGTTGGTGGCATCGCAATCTTTCAAAATCGGGATTTTGCCTCAATGGTTTTGAAAATGCCTATCCTGATTTAATTGTGAAAACCGAGAATGGGAAATTGTTATTGATTGAAACCAAAGGCGACCATCTCGAAAACGCCGAATCTAAACGCAAATGTTATATCGGCCAAAAATGGGCCGGCCGCTCCGGTCCAGATTACCGTTATTTCATGGTATTCCGCGACAAGAAATTAGATTGGGATGGCGCGATTCACTTCGACAATCTCATACAAATCATAAAAGCGCTATAAAAAATGACGGCAAAGACTCAGTTCACGCGCGTCGCCGGAACGGAGCATAGGTTTTCTGTTATCTTTTCAACGTTTGCCGTCCTTTTCTCCCTGTCTGTCCGGGAGAAGTCCGGCCTTTGAACGGGGCATTCTCTTTTCGCGCCTTTCCGGAAACGCCGGGGCGCAAATCGGAGTCAATCTGATGCTGAAGTATCTCGGCAGCGGCGCGTGGATGATGAGTCTGGCTTTAGGCGCGGCGTTTTTGACCAATCTCGCGGGGGTTTTTCCCGCCGCCACGCTGACGCCGTCCGCGCGCGGCGTTCTCACCATTTTCCTGCTGGCCGGAATGATGACGCTGTCTCTTTCCAGAATTCCCGTCAGGGAACTGCGCCTGCATCCCGTTCATGAATTCCGTTCGCTCCTGCGCGCCTTGCTCATGGGGCTGGTCATTCCGGCCGCCATCCCCCTGGGCGGCTATCTTTTGCTTAAGCGTACTGCCTACGCCGAGTACGCGGCGGGACTGGTGTTCATCGCCGCCGCGCCGTTCGCGGCTTCCGTCGTGCCGCTTTCCCTGATTCTGCGGGGCGATATGGCGTATGCCGCCCGCGCGACCGTTTTTGTCTATCTCGCCGCCCTTGTCTGGATTCCCGCTCTCGCTTACGTGTCGCTGGGAACGCTCGTGGATATGCGCGCGCTCATCGCCGCCGTGCTGGGCGTCATCGCCCTGCCCCTGGCTTTGTCGCGCTGTTTCGTCAACATGACGATCGATCGCGCGAAACTGGCCGCCATCCTGAACTGCGTCATTTTCATCCTGGTCTGGCTATCCGTGAGCGCGGCGGATTTTCGCGGCGTCGCCCCGGTCATTCTGCTGGCCGTCATGCTTTTAATCGCGCTGCGTACCTTCGCCCTGGGGCTGGCCGTCGACGCGGTCGAACGCAGACTGAACGTCGCGCGGGCGCAACGGGTCACGGATATTTTGATCGCCTCATATAAAAACAAGGGCGTCGCTATCGCGCTTTGCGTTTCGGCGCTGGGCGCGCTCGCGCCGAAAGCCATGACGACGATTGCCGCCTCCATCGTCGTGGAAATTTGCTGGGTCATCTATATGGACTGCGCGCTGTTCGCGGGACAAAAAACCGCCGCTGACTGATAAACGCCGCCCGCGCGTCCTCGTCTTTTTCTTTCGCGGCAAAACTTGCCGTCCGCGCGGCAAAGCGAATCCCCGCCATCGTCCGCGTTTCGCGTCTTTCCCGTATCCGCAGAACAAGGCACGGAATTTGCTTTTATCCTCCCGCAGGTTTCGTTCCTCTTTTCTGACGCGGGTTTTCTCATGATCGGCAGCGACATTTCCTCCCACATTGCCCCCTATACCAAGGCGATGAGTCTGCGCGCCTACCGGCAGCAAACGCTGGCCTCCAATATCGCCAACGCGGATACCCCTTACTACAAAGCGCGCGACTTTGATTTTTCCTCCGCCTATGCCGCCGCAATCGGCAAAAAAGAAACGCCGCCCGAAAGAGCTTTGCCTCTCGCGCGCACCCAGGAAGGACACGCGCGCGCGGCAGAAAAAACCCTGCCGCTCGCCCGCACGGACTCGCGCCATCTTTCCCCCAAAGACGCCGCAAACGGCGCGATTCCGCTCCTGTACCGGACAGAATATCAGTCCGCCGTCGACGGCAACACCGTCGATCTGGACGTGGAGCGCGGGCAGTTCGCGGACAACAGTCTGCAATACCAGATACTCGCCCAGTTCTTGAGCGACCGCTTTTCCGGCCTGCGATCCGCCATCAGCGGAAATCAGGGATAACGCGCGAAAAACGCACGCCTTCTAAAGGAACGCGAACATGAGCCTTTTTAACGTCTTTCATATCGCCTCCAGCGCGATGACGGCGCAGTCCATCCGCTTGAACACGACCGCCTCCAACCTCGCCAACGTGGATAGCGCCACTACCGCGAACGGCAGCCCCTACCGGGCAAAACAAGTCGTCTTTCAGGCTACGCCCGTCGGTCACGACGGCGCGGCCTCCCAGGGCGTGCGCGTCACGCAGATCGTGGAATCCGCCGCGCCCCTAAGAATGACCTATGACCCGCATAACCCCCTGGCAGACGAAAAAGGCTACGTCGCCATGCCCAACGTCGACCCCGTGGAAGAAATGGTCAACATGATTTCCGCGTCCCGTTCCTACCAAAACAACGTGGAAATCATGAATACGGCGCGGCAAATGTTACTGCGCACCCTGCAAATCGGCAGCGGCCAATAAATTTTGAAGGAGATACGCCATGAGCGACACAACCGTCAATCAGAGCATTCTTGATAGCATCAACGGCGTCGCCGCCCAGAAAAAAGCGATGAGCGCCGCCGAAGAAATGAGCGAACGCTTCATGACGCTCTTTTTGGCGCAGCTGCGAAACCAGGACCCGTTAAGCCCCATGGAAAACGCGGAAATGACCTCGCAGCTCGCGCAGATGAATATGGTCTCCGGCCTGGAAAGCCTGAACGCGACAATGAAAACCCTGCTGGCCAGCTACGACGAATCCCTGTCTTTGCAGGCGGCAAATCTGGTCGGCAAAAATGTCCTCGTTCCCGGAAATCAGGTAGCGCTGGGAGAGGCCGGGGCGCTCTTCGGCGTTCAGCTCGCCGCCCCGGCGGACAAAGTGACCGTCGTCATCAAAGACCAAACCGGCCAGGAAGTTTCCCGGCAAGAACTGGGGCAAATGGACAAAGGCTCCTTCGCCTTTTACTGGGATGGCGCGTTCGCGGATGGCTCCGCGGGCAATCCGGGCGACGTCTTTAGCTTCTCCGTCGAGGCCAGTCTGGACGGGGAAGCCGTTTCGGCAAAACCTTTGCAAGCTGGCACGATATCCGCTTTAGTTCGTGACAAGAACGGCGCGTTCGTGCTGGAAGTCGCGGGACTGGGTAACGTCACGCTCGGCGACGTGCAGCAGGTATTTTAAACATAGGCGGCAAGGAGAAAATCATGGCTTTCCAACAAGGCTTGAGCGGACTCAACGTTTACTCCAAAGCGCTGGACGTAGTGAGCAACAATATCGCCAACGCAAGCACGGTGGGTTTCAAATGCGCGCAGGCGCACTTCGCGGACGTATACGCGGGCGCGCTCAACGGCGCGGCGGCTACGCAGATTGGCATCGGCGTCAATCTGGTCGCCGTGCAGCAGCAGTTCAATCAGGGCAATATCACCGTGACCAGCAACTCGCTGGACATGGCCATTAACGGCAACGGCTTTTTCCGCTTTCAGAAAAGCCCGCTGGATCAGACCCCCTATTACAGCCGTAACGGACAATTCCACCTGGATCAGAACGGCTACATCGTCAATTCCAACGGCTGTTTCCTCACCGGATTCGATTCCCCGGACGGCGTAAGCGTCAACACGGCCTCCATTGTCCCGCTCACCGTCGGCACGGCGGCCATCCCGCCCAAACAAACCGGCTGGACTACGGCAGTCGACGCGGCAAAAGGCGGCCTCGCCATCGGCGTCAATCTGGACAGCCGCAGCACGAAGGCGGTTTCCGTCACCGACCCCGCCTGGACGGCGCTTACGCCCTTCGCCTGGGACAACACCTTCAACGTCAACATGTTCAACTATTCCACTTCGGCCACGATTTACGATCAGGCCGGCGCGGCGCATACCCTCACCAATTACTATGTCCGCCAGGGCGACAGCGGCGTGGCCGCGCGCACCTGGGACGTGTATACCGTCATTGACAACAAATACTGCGTTGAGGACGGGGCTGGAAACCCGCAGGCCAATACGCTGGTATTCAACACCAACGGTACGCTGGCCAGCGTCAACGGCTCCGGCACGACGCGCGTACCGCTGGATTTGTCGCAAACCATCCTCAATACCGGCGCCGCCGCCAATCTGATGGACAATTCCCCCGCTGCCGCGCCGCCCAATATGTCCTGGTTTGAGGACCTCGCCTCCATCGGCGGCGCGTTCTTTCTGGACATGGGCAGCACTACCCAGTTCGGGATGCCGAATAATGTGGATCATATCCGCCAGGACGGCTATATCGCCGGTACGATGACCAACCTGACCGTTTCCGAGGAAGGCTATGTCGTCGCCAGTTACAGCAACGGCCAGACCAAAATGATGGGGCAAGTGCTGCTGACGGAATTCGCCAACCCGCACGGCCTGCAAAGCGCGGGAGACAATCTGTGGATTGAGACCTTCAGTTCCGGGCAGCCCACCATCGGGGAGCCGGGCGGCGGCACGCGCGGCATCATCCAGTCCGGCGCGGTCGAGGATTCCAATACCGACCTCACGCAAGAGCTGGTCAATATGATCATTATGCAGCGCAACTATCAGGCCAACGCCCAAACCATCCGCACGCAGGATCAGATTTTGCAGACACTCGTCAATCTGCGCTGATAACTGATTCAGTTTGAGAGAGAACACGAAAGCCACGAGGAAACGCGCATGGACCGCCTGATTTACACCGCCATGACCGGCGCGAAGCACGTCTTTTTGCAGCAGGCCAACGTTGCCAACAACCTCGCCAACGTCAACACCATCGGCTTCAAAGCGCAGATGCACCGCTTTGAGGCCGTGCCGGTGCGCTCCGAAGCCATGCCGACCCGCGCGTTCGTCGTCGACGCTTCCATCCAGGACGTTTTTGACGAAGGGCCGATTCTGCGCACCGACAACCCGCTTGACGTCGCCCTGGACGGCGCGGGCTGGATTGCCGTTCAAACCCCGGATGGCGAAGCCTACACGCGCGCCGGCGCGCTGGAAGTCAACGTCAACGGCGTGCTGCAAACCAAAAGCGGCTATCTTTTGGAGGGCGACGGCGGCCCCGTCACCATCCCCCCGGACAACCATATCGCCATCGGCAGCGACGGCACGGTATCCGTCATCCCCGCCTTCGGTACGCCCAATGTCGTCAATGTGGTCGGACGCCTAAAACTGGTCAATCCGCCGGAAGAAAACCTGGAGCGCGGAAACGACGGATTTTTCCGCCTGAAAGGCGGCGGTATCGCGCCTATGGACGAAACCGTCCGCGTTTCCTCTGGAAATCTGGAAGGCAGCAACGTCAATCCAGCGGAAACGATGGTGCAACTCATCAGCCTCGCCCGACAATTTGAACTGCAAACCAAAATGATTCAGACCGCCGAACAGGACGAGCAAGCCGCCAACAAGCTCCTGTCCTACAACGGCGGATAACCGTAAAAATCATGGAAGGAAAACCATTATGATCCGCTCGCTCTGGATTGCCCGCACCGGGCTGGACGCCCAGCAAACCAATATTGACGTTATCGCCAACAACCTGGCCAACGTCAGCACCGGAGGTTTTAAGAAATCCCGCGCGATCTTTGAAGACCTGCTGTACCAGGTTATCCGTCAGCCAGGAGCGCAAACCACGCAGCAAACCCAGGTTTCCAATGGCTTACAGCTCGGCACCGGGGTGCAGCCCGTCTCGACCGCGCGCATTTTTACCCAGGGAAATATTCAATTCACCGATAACGCGCTGGACGTAGCCATCAACGGCGAAGGCTTTTTGCAAATTCTCATGCCAGACGGCACGACGGCCTATACCCGGAACGGCGCGTTCCAGAAAGACAATCAAGGAAATATCGTCACCCCGGACGGCTATCCCCTGCAACCCAATATCAACATCCCGGCCAACGCGCTTTCCATTTCCATCGCCAATGACGGCGTCGTGACCGTCACGCTCGCGGGCGCGCCGCAAACTCCGGTACAGATCGGGCAAATCCAGCTGGCCACCTTTATCAATCCGGGCGGCCTGCTTTCCATGGGAGAAAATCTTTTTCTGGAAAGCGGCTCTTCCGGCGCGCCTACCCCCAACACGCCGGGACAGAACGGATCCGGAACGCTGCGGCAGCGGTATATCGAAACCTCCAACGTCGACGTCGCGGAAGAGCTGGTCACCATGATCGAGGCGCAGCGCGCCTATGAACTCAACTCCAAAGTCGTCTCCACCTCGGACCAGATGCTGGCGCGTTTAACGCAGATGTAAGCGGCAAGCGCCGCACTCCCGCAATAAAAGGCAAGCGCCATAGACTGGGAGGGAACGGTTCAGTATGCGGCCGGCAACTCCGCGGCAGCGCCCCGGCCAACGCCCGGCGCCAAAAGCCGCGCCTCGGCCTCGTCCGGAGAAAGAATCGCAAAAGGGAGCGTCGGACGGTTCGCCGCGCCTTTGCCGCGCGCCGGATTTTTCAGCCGCAGCACTTCCTTGTCCCTGCTCACCAGCCACGCCGCGCCGCCGCGCGCGGCCAATTCCAGCAAAAACTGATCTTTTGCGTCCCGGCAGCGCGGCAAAGGATAACCGCCGCCCTCTCCCGGCACAAAGCGCGCGACAGTCTGATAGACCCTCAGCAATTCCTCCGCCTTTTGTGACGACAACGCCAGTTTTGGATACCCCAATACCCGCCGCCATTCGGCAAGACTTGCCGCGTCCGCCAGCGCGACAAGTTTCTCTCCCCGCAGGGCAGCGGCAAGATTTTTCGCGCCCGCGTCCTGAAAAAGAAAAATATCCAGCGCGACGTTGGTATCCAGTACCGCTATGAGAGCGCCGTCCGCGCAAAGATTTTCCGGCATAGAAATTTTCCCTTGTCTCGCGCGTCTATCAAACGCCGCTTCCGCCATTGTTGCCACATTATGAGAATTTGTTATGCTTTTGTCTTTACGAATGTTTTCCGTTTGCTGAAAGGGAAAAGCCGATATGCGTATCAATCAGCCTGTCACCAATGTGGAAACACGACTGCCAGAGTCTGCTTTTATTTATTCGCGCACAGACCTCAAAGGGCAGATTGTAGAACTCAACGACGCCTTTGCCGAAATCAGCGCTTATACCAAGGAGGAAATGCTGGGACAGCCGCACAATATCGTGCGCCATCCCGACATGCCGCCCGAAGCCTTTGAGGATATGTGGCGCGATCTCAAATCCGGCTTGCCCTGGCGCGGCCTGGTCAAAAACCGCCGTAAGGACGGCGGGTTTTACTGGGTGATCGCCAACGCCTCGCCTGTGCGCGAAGACGGACGCTTGGTCGGCTATCAGTCCGTGCGCGGGCGTCCTTCCTGTGAAGAGGTCGCGGCGGCCGAATCCGTGTATCGCCGTATCCGTCAGGGCGATCGCTCCATCCAGATTTTGCATGGCAATGTCGTCCCCGCGCCGAGTTTACGCACCGCTTTTTCCGCCTGGATGAAAGACGTCCGGCAGCAAAATCTGCTGATCGGCTTGTCCATGATGGCGCTGGCGCTCTTTCTGATTGCGCACGCTTTTCTGCCCACGCTCTTGCCGACCGCGCTGCTGCATACGCTAGGAGGCGTCGGTCTGCTTTTGAGCGCCTGGTTCCTCTTCATTTTCAGGGGGCTGTTAAAAAATGACCTTAAGGAAACCAACGCGTACCTGGAAAATATTCTGACCAGCGGAAATCTGCGCGCGCGGTTTCTGCTCAACCGATCCGATTCCATCGGCAGTATCGCCAGACGAATCAGCCGCATGGTTTCCTGGATTCAATCCACTTTGCAAGGCATAGAGGACATCGCGCTGGCCGTCAAGAATTCCGCAGACGCCGTGGGACAAAGCGTGGTAACGCTCAATGAGTCCGCGCACGCGCAGAGCGACGCGACCGCCTCCGCCGCCGCGGGCATTGAAGAACTCACTGTCTCCATCGGCGAAGTCGCCAATAACGCGGAGAAAACGCGCGACGCGGCGCAGGCTGCGGCAGAGGCCTCTGAAAACGGCGTGCGTCTGGCGGATCAGGCCTCCGCGACCATTCTGGAACTGGCGGAAACCGTCAACCATTCCGCCGCGCAGGTAGAGCGTCTGGGCGAACATTCCAAGGAAATTTCCCGGATTACCGACGCGATCCGGGAAATTGCCGAACAGACCAATCTGCTCGCGCTCAATGCCGCGATTGAGGCCGCGCGCGCGGGGGAACAGGGACGGGGATTCGCGGTTGTCGCGGACGAAGTGCGCAAACTCGCCGAACGCAGCGCGCAGGCTACAGAAGAAATCAGTCAGATGATTTCCGCCGTGCAGACAGAAACTTCCAAGGCTGTTTCTGGAATGCGATCCGGCGCGACACAAATGGGAAACAGCGTGCAATATGTCGAGAACGCCAAAGACGCGCTGCGCGAAATCAATACGCAGATGGGGCAAATGCTGGAAATGGTGAGCGACATTTCCAATTCCACGAACGAGCAGCAAAACGCGATGACGCAAATGGCGCAGAATGTTGAGCAAGTCGCGCAGATGACCGATCAAAACCTCGCGCAAGCCAACGAAACCAGCCGTACCGCCGACGCGCTGCGCGCGCTCACGGATCGGATGCGCAAATCCGTCGGGCAATTTACGGTGTAATCCCCGCCGCGCCCCTCATGATCAAGGCCGCGTCCGCGCGGCCTTGATCTTTAGCGGAGAGCCGCTCCGGCGTACAATGTCTTTTGTTTCCCGCGCGCCTTTACAACGATACGGGCGCGCCTTTCGTTTGACGCCTCCGGTTCCCGACCCTTTGTGAAAAAAAATCCCGCCAAACCGCCAGCTGTCTGGCGGCTCGTCTATTCCTCCCTAAAGTACTGGAACGCGATTGTTTTCGTATTTTTCCTGCTTGCTTCTGCCTGGCTATGGCAGCGCGAGGTAGAGCAGCTGCTAAAAACAGCCCTGTTTGAGCTGGAGTCCGTTGTCGCCAGTATGGATAAAACCATTTACAACGCGATCAACAGCATGAAAATGCTGAAAATTAGCGCAGAACGCTCCTTGCTGCGCAAGCGGGAGCTTCCCCCCGGTTTTCTGGAAGCTCTACAGCAAAGACCGAACAAATTTTCCGCAGATATTTCGTTCCTAAGCACGTCTGGCGACGCGCTGCCCGCCTATGTTTTTGGAAAAGGGACGCTTTCAGGCACGGAGGAACGCGCTTCGGAAATATCTGGCGCGCTGCTGCTGACGCCGCTCATGGTGGAAATGCTGCGAAACATGAATAACCCCGGTCTGGCCTATTATGTTTCCGTTTCTGAATTCGGCGTTTTTTATTCCGTACCTCCCGCGAAAGCGCCATCCGTGCAATGGGACAGAGAGATTTTCCAAAGGCCGGCGCATCTGTCCGTCGCCCCCCAAAAAAATCCGCAACGCCAAATCCGCTGGTCAGATGTGTATACAGACAGTCTTGGCGCGGGGAAAATGATCAGCCTGTCCGCGCCGATCTATGATCCCAGCGGACTTTATCGCGCTTTCGTCGCGCTGGATATTCCCATGAAGCCGCTTCAGAATCTTCTTCTCGAAAAGCAAGGCGGCCTGGGAGATTATTATGTCATCACCGAAACCCATCAACTGCTGGCGTCCTCCACTCATCTGAAATCTTCAGTCCCGCAGGTTTTGCCCCGCGCGCTGCTGGACGATCCGGACGCACATGCCGCTTTTTTGCACGAGAAGCCCGCCGCCTGTACCCAGAAAGCGCGCCTGCATATCTGCCGTTTGCGCGCCAAAGGCGCGCCCTGGGGCGCCATTTTAAGCATTAAAAACCATATCCTGTATCTTGCCGCGCTTAGAAATATCTGGCTGGAAATTTCCGGTCTTTTGTTGCTTGCCTTTCTGTTGCTCATGAGCGCGCGCCAGAAGCGCCTGGAAGCGCGGCTGCGCGTCAACGACGCGCACTATCAGCGTATTTTGGGCAGCTCAGACCAGGGGTTTTGGGAATGGCATGTCAAGACCCGCGCCTTTTCCGCCAGCCCGCGCTTTGATCTAATTCTGGGCTATCCGTACCAAACCTCGCCTTTACGTCTCGACTGGCGAAAAGTCACGCACCCCGACGACGTCGTCAACGTACGGAATTTCATCCTAGCCTGCTCGCGCGGGCGGCAGCCGTTACGGAAAATCCAGTTCCGCGCAAAGACAAAACACGGACAATGGCGCTGGCTGGCGGCGCAAGGCAAGATTGTGGAAACCGACCGACATAACCAGCCGCATATTGTCGCCGGCTCCATCACGGATATTACAGAAGCGCAAACCAACACAAAAAAACTGCTGATTTCCCGGAAAGCCGCTGAAAACGCGCGCCGCGAGGCGGAACTCGCCAATGCCGCCAAGTCGCAGTTTCTCACTGCCGCAAGCCATGATTTGCGCCAGCCCCTACAGGCGATTTTGCTCTTTGCTTCCGCGCTCCAAAAAAACTCCTCCACTGCAGAACGGGAAAAAATTGCGCGGCAACTGCTATTCTCCGCCCAGGCGCTTTCCGACATTCTGAATTCACTGCTGAATCTTTCTCGTCTGGAACGCGGCGTTATGATTCCGCATCTTTCCCTGGTAGAAATTTATGAAATTTTTCAGCGTATTGAGAACGAGTTTTCTTCCATTGCCCTAAAAAAAGAATTGCGATTCAAGCTATTTTTCCCTAAGCGCCCACTGTTGTTTTACACGGACGCAGATATGCTCATGGGAATTTTGCGGAATCTAATCAGTAACGCAATCCGCTATACCGACTGGGGCGGCGTGCTGATTGGCGTGCGGACAAGCAAAAGCCATCTGCGCTTTCAGGTCTGGGATACCGGCATTGGCATTAAGGAAGAAGAAATGCCGCGCATCTATGAGGAGTTCTATCAGACGGATAACCCCTCGCGCAATCAGGAACAGGGGCTGGGTCTGGGGCTTTCCATCGCCCGGCATATGAGTAAACTTTTGGGCTGCAACCTGGACTGTCATTCCCGCTATGGGCGCGGCACCCTATTTGAGCTGCTTGTTCCCGTTGAAAATCCGCCGCGAACAACGAATTAGCGGCAGACGTTTTTGTCTGCCGCCGTAAATGAACCCGGAAAGGGTTTGCCTCCCTTCCGGTCCGCCGCCGTTGCAATCGCGTTTTGGCGCGACGTCCGAAACGCCGCTTACTGCGGGCGATCGCCATATAAGAAAATCTATCTATAGCAAAACCCGGTCTATCCGACTCTCTCGTTCCTCATTTACACTGTCGCGATGCGTACCGTCCATTATTTTTCTTCTTTCCGTCAAAAGCGGCGTCTGTTGTTCTGGGCGCTGATCGGTACGCTATGCGCCAATATGGGCGCGGCTTTCGCTTTTGCGCCGACAATCCAATCCGCCGCAGACACGGAAATTTTCCTGAGCATTTGCAGCAGCGCTACGGAAGAGGGAAAAGCTGCCCCGGCACAGGAAGAAAACCGCAACTCCATGCGTTGCGGCACAGATGGTTTTTGTCCGTTCTGCCGCCTTTTCACAGCGGCAGCCGTGCCGTTTCCCGCGCCTCTGCCCTTTGCCGCGCCGCTTCGCGCGACGCTCTTTGTCCGTTCGGCGCATCTCTTTTCTTTCCCCGCACTGGCGCGTCACGCGCCGCCGCGCGCGCCGCCCTCCCCTTCCTTCCTCTAATCCCGCTGTCCGGGTGAGTTTCCACGCCCGACCTCGCGTCGCTTTTCCGCGCCCACCGCAGCGGAAAAGCGGCTACGCCGCATTTCAGACGAAACGCAGTATTTTCTGAAGGAAGAATCTCATGATGTTTTCCGCTTTTCCCCGTTTCCGCGCGCATCTTTTGACTTTGCCATTCTTTCTTTTTCCCGCGCCCCTTTGGGCGGAAAATGAACGTACGCTGACGCCGCTCATCATCACCGCGCCCGCGATGGACGCCTCGCTTGAGGCGACATTTGACCCCAAAAAACCGCAGCAGCCGCAGCCCGCCAATGACGGCGCGAGTTTTTTGAAAACGATTCCCGGCGTCTCCGTAATTCGCAAAGGCGGCGCCAACGGCGATCCGGTGTTTCGCGGCATGGCGGCCTCTCGTCTCCATATTCTTTTGGATGGCGAGCAAATTTTAGGCGGCTGCGGCGGACGGATGGACCCGCCGACCGCCTACGTTTTCCCGGAATCCTACGACGCGGTGACGCTCTTGAAAGGACCGCAAAGCGTTATTTATGGCGCGGGCGCGTCGGCAGGCACGGTGCGCTTTGAGAGAAAGCCCTCCTATTTTGCCGCCCCCGCAGTCCAAGCCAGTACGGCGGCAACGCTGGGAAGTTTTCACCGCCAGGATGGCTTTGCCGACGTCAAAGCCGGAAACCGCTTTGGCTACGCGCAGGGAATTTTTACCTATGCGCGTTCGGGCGATTATCGGGACGGAAACGGCGGCGAAGTCCATTCCCGCTATACACGATACAGCGGCGCCGCGATTCTGGGATGGACGCCGGACAAAGACACGCGCCTGGAGTTTTCCGCCGTTAGAAGCGACGCCAAAGCCGCCTACGCGGATCGCGGCATGGATGGCAGCAAATTCGAGCGGGAAAATTACGCGCTCAAATTCGAGAAAACGGCCATCGGCAGTTTTTTAGACAAAGTCGAAGCGCAGGCGTACTACAACTATATTGACCACGTCATGGATAACTACAGCCTGCGCGACACTGCCGCAAAAGCGATGGCAAGCAATCCTGACCGGAAAACCTTTGGCGGCAGATTCGCCGTAACGCTCTTGCCGGCGGAACGCTTCTCGCTCGTTATCGGCGCGGATACGCAGAAAAACATTCACACGGCACGATCTGGCGGCAGAAGCGGCGCGGCAAACTATTACCGCGAACAAAACCGCAAAGAGGATTTCCGCTTCCGCGGCTTTGGTTTTTTCGGCGAGGCGACCTGGCAAGCAAGCGCGCATGGCAGCGTGATCTTCGGCGCGCGCGAAGATACCTGGCGGACAAAAGACAATCGCGCGACGCTTTCCGTCGGCAGCGGCATGATGGCCGCCGCAAGACCGAATCCCACTTATGGCCAATCGCGGCGCGAAACTTTGTTCAGCGGCTTTGCGCGTTACGAGCATGCGTTTCCCTTCGGCACAGCATACGCCGGCCTGGGACATAGCGAACGCGCCCCGGACTTCTGGGAAATCAGCAAGGAAAGTCCGGGAAACGACAATACGAACAGCCTTTCCGCCTTCCAATCCATCCGACCTGAAAAAACGACGCAACTAGACCTCGGAACCACGCTGCGCCGCGGCGAATGGAAAGGGTTTGTCTCCGCGTTTTACGGGAGAATCCGCGACTACATCCTGATTCAAAGCCAATATGCAAAACCCGGCGCAATGATGGGAACGCGCGCCGCAACCATCGCCCGCAATATTGCGGCAACGACCTGGGGCGGCGAGGCAGGCGTTTCCTATCATTTTCTGCCGTCTTTGCAAGGCGCGGCAAGCCTTGCGTATGCGCGCGGCAAAAACAACGGCGACCATCGCGCGTTAGGACAAATTCCTCCCCTGGAAGCGCGTTTCAGCCTGGATTGGGACAACGGGACATGGTCGGCGGGCGCGCTATGGCGTCTTGTCGCCGCGCAAAACCGTTATGCGCTCCATGAAGGTAATATCGTCGGACAAGACCTGGGGAAAAGCGGCGGATTCGGCGTATTCTCCCTCAATGGCGGCTATCGCTTTAACAAGGCCGCGAGCATTTCCTTCGGCGTGGATAATATGTTCAACAAAACCTACGCCGAGTATTTGAGCAAAGGCGGCGTCGAAGTGACGGGCTACGAGCAGACAACGCGCGTAAACGAGCCGGGACGCGCGTTCTGGCTGCGCGCGCAGTTTGCGCTGCATTGACGTCCGCGGGAAGCGCGTCCCGTTCTTTGAGGCATTCTCTCTTCGTTATAGAATGCCTCATCTTTTTTGACAGCGAGTTATTTTATGTTTTCCGCCAAAGAAACCCTGGACAAGGTCGACCCCGAACTGTGGCAAGCCATTGTGGCCGAAAATCACCGGCAGGAAGAGCATATTGAATTGATCGCCTCGGAAAATTACGTTTCCTGGGCGGTCATGGAAGCGCAAGGATCGCAGCTGACCAACAAATACGCGGAAGGGTATCCCGGCAAACGCTACTACGGCGGCTGCGAGCATGTCGACGTTGTTGAACAGCTGGCGATTAACCGCTTGAAGCAGCTTTTTAACGCGGAAGCCGCCAATGTGCAGCCCAATTCCGGATCGCAGGCCAATCAGTCCGTGCTAATGGCGTTCGCCCGCCCCGGAGATACCATCATGGGCATGAGTCTGGCGGAGGGCGGACATTTAACGCACGGAATGCCGCTCAACCTTTCCGGAAAATGGTTCAACGTCGTCGCTTACGGATTGAACGAACAAGAAGCGATTGATTACGAGGCGATGGAACGCCTGGCGCAAAAGCATAAGCCGAAAATCATTATCGCGGGCGCTTCGGCCTATTCGCTGAAAATTGATTTTCCGCGCTTTGCGGATGTAGCAAAGCAAGTCGGCGCGATTCTGTGGGTAGATATGGCGCATTACGCGGGGCTGATCGCCGCCGGACTGTACCCCAACCCCGTGCCTCATGCCGACGTCGTCACCACTACAACGCACAAGACCTTGCGCGGACCAAGAGGCGGCGCGATTCTGATGAGGGCGGAACACGAAAAGGCCATCAACTCAGCCGTCTTCCCCGGATTGCAGGGCGGGCCGCTGGAACATGTTATCGCCGCCAAGGCGGTTTGTTTCAAGGAAGCCGCCTCCCT
Organism: Zoogloeaceae bacterium; assembly: GCA_031256795.1. Classification (GTDB taxonomy): domain Bacteria; phylum Pseudomonadota; class Gammaproteobacteria; order Burkholderiales; family Rhodocyclaceae; genus Azovibrio. Next base: position 17,634 of record JAIRPW010000050.1, read on the forward strand.
TGCTTTCAAACATACGCAAGAGCAGGTGCTGCGCAACGCCAGAAAAATGGCAAAAACGCTGAAGGAACGAGGGTTGCGTATCGTATCCGGCGGCACGGAGTCGCATCTTTTCCTCGTTGATCTGCGCGCGAAACGCATTACCGGAAAAGCGGCGGAAATTGCCCTGGGGAAAGCGCATATTACGGTCAACAAGAACGCGATTCCAAATGACCCGGAAAAGCCGATGATCACATCTGGAATCCGTATTGGTTCGCCCGCGATGACTACGCGCGGTTTTCAGGATGCGGAGGCGGAACGTGTGGCGCATTTAATCGCCAACGTGCTGGAGGCTCCAGAAGAAGAAACAACGCTTGCGCGCGTGAGAGAAGAGGTTGCCGCGCTGTGCCGGAAATTTCCGGTCTATGGCCTTTGAGCGCGCAGAATGTTATGAAATGCCCGTTCTGCGGCAAATCGGACAGCGCGGTTTTGGATACGCGCATCAGCGACGACAGCGAAACGATCCGCCGCCGCCGACGCTGTCAGGTATGTGAACGGCGCTTTACAACCTATGAGCGCGCGGAAATTCAGCTGCCGCAGGTTATCAAGAAAAATGGCGGGCGCGTGCCGTTTGTGCGCGATAAATTGCGCGCCAGTCTGGAACTCGCGCTCCGAAAACGACCGGTGACAATGGAAACCATTGACACCGCCGTCACGGGGATTGAGGAAAAACTGCTCGCGCTGGGAGATCGTGAAGTAACGACGCAGCATCTGGGAGAACTGGTTATGTTTGAACTGCGGCGGCTCGACAAAGTGGCGTACATCCGTTTTGCCTCCGTATATCGCAATTTCGAGGACGTGGACGCTTTCTCCCGTGTGATACGGGAAGTCGCGCCCGATGAGATTCAGGCGCAGACAAGATAATTTTTCGCGCCGCATTGTGGATAAACCGAACCATACGCCGTTTACGGAGTCAGACGCCTTATTTATGGCCGAGGCGCTGGCTCTGGCTGAAGAGGGTCTATGGACAACTACGCCCAACCCGCGCGTCGGTTGCGTGCTCGTTAAAAATGGGCAAATCCTTGGGCGTGGCGGCCATAAGCGCGCGGGAGAGCCGCATGCCGAAATTCTGGCTTTGCGCGAAGCGGGAGAGGCGGCGCAAGGCGCGGTCGCTTATGTCACGCTGGAACCTTGCGCGCATTATGGGCGCACGCCGCCTTGCGCCGACGCTCTGGTGCGCGCGGGAGTATGCCGGGTCGTCGCCGCAATGGAGGACCCCAATCCGCAAGTCGCGGGGCGCGGGCTGCAACGGTTGCGCGCGGCAGGTATCGCGGTGGAGCAAGGACTGATGGAAGCGGATGCGCGCGAGCTAAATTTAGGGTTTATTTCGCGCATGACACGCCAGCGTCCCTGGACACGCCTGAAAATAGCCGCAACCCTGGATGGGAAAACCGCGTTGAACAACGGCGTCAGCCAATGGCTGACGGGCGACGCGGCGCGCGCGGACGGGCGTCGTTTCCGCGCGCGATCCTGCGCGCTTTTAACGGGCATGGGAACCGTTAGAGCCGACGATCCGCAGCTAAATGTTCGTCTGCCTGACGCAACTCGCCAGCCATGGAAAGTGATTCTGGACAGCCGTCTGGAAATTTCTCCCGACGCGCGATTGCTGCGCGAGGGGAAAATTCTTCTGGTTTCATCACGAAACGCCCCGGAGCAGTTGGACGCTCTGCGGCAAAAAATGGCGGCGCGCGGCGCGCGCGGCGAAGTGGAATGGCTTTGCCTGCCCGCCGAGGAAAAACAAATAGACCTGCGCGCGCTCATGACGGAACTGGGACGGCGTGAAATCAACGAACTGCATGTAGAAGCAGGCGCGACGCTGAGCGGCGCTTTGCTCTCCTTGGGACTGGCGGATGAGCTGCTGCTTTATTTCGCGCCGCTGGCGGCAGGAAATGCCGCGCGCGGAATGTTTGCTCTGCCCGAATTGACCGCTCTGGAGCAAGCCTTTCGCTTTCGTTTCGGAGAAGCGCGAAAAATAGGCGACGATCTGCGCGTGCAAATGCGCCTTGCTTCCGCCGCCCCCCAGCCGCACGCCCTTTGCCCGCAATCCAAAGAAGAAAAAGGCGAACGCCTGTAAACAGCGGTTTTGGCGCTTATTTCATCGGCGCAGCCTGTCGGCGGCGCAGCGTTTCAAAGAGGCAAATCGCCGCGGCGGCAGTAACGTTAAGCGATTCCACCGCCCCCCCGCGACACGCCGCTCCCGGCATAAACACGCGAATCCGCCGCTTTGCCGCTTCCAGAACGGAAGCGCGTATTCCCTGCCCTTCCGCGCCGAACACCCAGGCGATTGGCGTATCAACCGGCCACGCCGCCTCATGCAGCGTCTCCGCGTCCAGAAGCGCCGTCGCTAGCGTTTCGCCCTGAAACGCCCGCAAAAAATCCGGCAAATCCACATCCGCGTGAAGGTTCAGCTGAAACTGCGCCCCCTGTCCTGCCCGCAGAGCTTTCGGCGACCAAAGATCCGCGCAATCCCTGGAGAATACCGCCTGCGAAATCCCCGCCGCCGCCGCCGTGCGCAGCAGAGCGCCCAAATTTCCCGGATCTTGCACGCCGTCCAGCACAAGCGTATCCAGATTCCCGGCAAGCGGCGCGGGAGACGGCAGCGGCGCGACCGCAAGCGCGCCCGACGGCGTCTCCGTGCCGGAAAGCTTCATAAACAACGCCTCCGGCAAATACACGCACTCGCCAAAGCCATCAAGGCGCAGCTCTTCTTCAAGCCAGGAATGGATCGCGTGGCGCGCCGCGCCGCGTTCGCCCAGAATCAGAAGCGTCGGCAAGACCTCCTTGCGCGCGGAGCGCCACGCGGTAATAAGATGCAGTCCTTCAATCAGCATCAAGCCCGCCTCTTTCCGCGCGCGGCTGCTTTCAGACAACTTTTTCCAGCGGCGAATATCGGGATTGTCTCGAGAGGTAATGCGCCGCTCCCGCATTATGTTCTCTCCGTTTCCGCAAAAAGAACGATCTGCCGCGCCTCAGACGAACATTCTTCGCGCGGCGTTATCGCGCGCATGATTTTCCTGACCGGCGCAAAACTTTCACGGTGCGCCGCGCAAGGGCCAAAACGTTCCAGCGCCGCCAGATGCGCCGCCGTGGGATACCCCATGTGCCGGTCAAACCCATATTCGGGACGCCGCGCATGCAGAGCGCGCATCCTCTCATCCCGCGCGGTTTTGGCCAGAATAGAAGCCGCCGCGACGGCGGCGATTTTGCCGTCCCCTTTCACGACGCAGGAAACCGGCAGCGCGAGCGGCGGCGCGCGGTTGCCATCCACTACCGCGCGGACAGGGCGTACCGGCAGAGCTTCCACCGCGCGGCACATGGCCAGAAATGTCGCGCGCAGAATATTGAACGCATCAACTTCCGCCGCGCTGGCCTCGCCCAGAGAAAACGCCAGCGCGTGTTTGCGGATTTCCGCCGCCAGCGCCTCGCGCCGCGCGGGAGAAAGGCGCTTGGAATCATCCAAACCTTCAATGGGGCGCGCGGGATCAAGAATCACCGCCGCCGCGACTACCGCGCCAACCAGCGCGCCGCGTCCGGCCTCGTCAATCCCGCAAACGTCAGGCGGCAAAGCATCCAGAACACGCTTCTCTTTCGGCATTACGAAAAATCACAGACCGTCCAGCTCTCCGGCAAGACATTCCGCGGCTCTGTCCGCCATGCCCTGCCGCAACGCTTCATGGATACGGGTAAAATCTTCCTCCAGACACGCGGCGCGCTCCTTTGTATTTTCCGCAAGAAGCGCGGCGGCAAGCGCATCCGGAGTCGCGGCGTCCTGCAAAAACTCCGGCACGAGAAAACGTCCCGCGAGAATATTCGGCAAGCCCACATACGGCAAATACAAACGGCGCCTCACCCAGCGATAGGTTAAAGGCGCCAGCTTGTAGGCGATGACCAATGGGCGCTTAATAAGCGCCGCTTCCAGCGCCGCCGTTCCCGACGCGACCAGCACAGCGTCCGCCGCGCCCAGCGCCTCCCGCGCGTGTCCGAACAAAAGCCGCCAGGACAGCGTATCTGCCCCATGTTTGTATAGTATTGCCTCAAACATCAAACGGGTCGCGCGGGTCACAAACGGCGTCAGAAAAATCGCGTCTGGCTGGGCCTCATGAATTTTTTTCGCTGTCTCCGCGAAAATTCCGCCCAAACGCGCTACCTCGCCCTGACGGCTTCCCGGCAGCAGCGCATAAATCGGCACGTCCTGCGGTAAACGCAAAATTTCCCGCACGGCTTTTTTGTCTGTCTGCAGCGGAATCTGATCCGCAAGCGGATGCCCGACAAAACACGCGGGAATCCCCGCTTTCTCATAAATCGGCGTCTCCATTGGAAACAACAACAGCATCTTTTTGACCGCGCGCCCAATCTTCCGAATACGCCCGCCGCGCCACGCCCAAACAGAAGGACTCACGCAATGCGCGGTGCGAATCCCCGCGGCACGCAATTTGGTTTCCAGCGGCATATTGAAATCCGGCGCGTCCACGCCTAAAAAAAGGTCGGGTTTCTCCAAAAGCAGACGCTTAAAAAAGGCGCGGCGAATTTTCAGAATCTCCCAAAACCGTCGCAAAACTTCCACGTATCCCATGACCGAAAGTTTTTCCATTGGCCACCATATCCGCGCGCCCGCCGCCGCCATCGCCGCCCCCCCAATCCCGAAAAACTCCGCGTCTGGCCAGCGTTTTTTCAACGCGCCAATCATGGACGCGGCAATCTGATCCCCGGAAACTTCGCCCGCCGAAACCGCGATCCGCGGTTTTTTTGCCCTTCCGGCGCCGCCAGAATTCATAATGTTCTACCGAATAATACCGCGCGTGGAAACCGCGAAAAAATCAAGGAACAACTGAATGTCAGGATGCGTTTGCGCCATCTCCGCCAGTTTTTCTCTGGCCTCCTCCAACATTAACCCGGATTTGTAGATCACACGATACGCCTGTTTCAGGGCGCGAATCGCTTCTGGCTGAAACCCCCGTCGCTTCAGACCCTCCACATTGACGCCATAGGGCGACGCGGTATTGCCCGCCGCCATGAGGTAAGGCGGCACGTCCTGCAAAAGGACGGTGCCTACCGCCGTCATGACGTGCGCGCCTACCCGGCAAAACTGATGCACTCCCGTATACCCGCCCAGAATCGCCCAGTCATCAACCCGCACATGACCCGCCAGCTGCGCGTTATTGGCAAAAATCACATGATCGCCTACCACGCAGTCATGCGCGATATGCACATAGGCCATAATCCAATTGTCATTTCCTACCTGGGTAACGCCGCGATCCTGCGCCGTGCCGACGTTGAACGTACAAAATTCCCGGATGGTATTGCGATCCCCGATTTCAAGGCGCGTCGGCTCTCCGGCGTACTTTTTGTCCTGCGGAACTTCTCCCAGGGACGAAAACTGATAGATGCGATTGTCCCGCCCAATGCGGGTGCGCCCGGTAATCACCGCGTGCGGCCCTACCCAGGTACGGTCGCCAATTTCCACCGCCTCGCCCACAATCGAATACGCGCCGATTTCCACCCCGTCACCGATTTTGGCTTCCGGGGCAACCAGCGCCGTCGGGTGAATGCGAGCGGCCATCAGGGCAGTTCCCGCTGCGCGCACATCAGGTTGGCCTCCGCCACCGCCTCCCCTTCCACTTTCGCCGCAGCCTTGTATTTCCATATGCCGCGCATCTGCCGCTCAATCTCTACCAGAAGATGCAATTGATCCCCCGGCATAACCGGCTTTTTAAAACGCGCGTTGTCTATTCCCACAAAATAGAACACGGAATCGTCTGTCGGGCGGGTATCCATCGTGCGAAAGGACAAAATGCCCGCCGCCTGCGCCAGCGCCTCCATAATCAGCACACCGGGCATAACCGGATGATGCGGAAAATGCCCCGTAAAAAACGGCTCGTTGATCGTCACGTTCTTATAGGCATGAATGGATTGTCCGGGCGTCAATTCCAAAACGCGATCCACCAGCAAAAAGGGGTAGCGGTGCGGCAAATGTTCGAGAATCCGATGAATATCCATATCCATGAGACAGCCTCTTTCGCAAGAGAAAAGTTAAAACGTGCCGATTACCCACATCGGCAAACCGGGTTCGGGATCGGTGGGAGCGTGCGTTTCAAAATGCCCGTCCCCGTCATTGTCAATCAGGTAATACGGCAGACCCGCTTCTGGAATCACCTTGATTTTGAACAGTCTGCCGTGAATGCGGTATTCCTCAACCGTCCCGCGCTCCTCGCGGCGAATTGTCACCTGCGGCTCCTCCACGCCCTCGTCAAACGGACGGATGTCTGTAGGCGGCGGCGGAACATCGGGCAAAGGCAAAAGGCCGACGGCGTCCTTTTCCTCCGCGCGCAGAGAAAAGGAGACGCCCGCAAAAGCGCAGGCCAGACAGAAAAAACCCAAACAACGGGACAGCGGGCGGCAAAAAAAACTCATGGCACAATCCGTAAAAAAACGTAAAGTGGCGCGATTTTATTACAGATTGAGCATCAATTCCCGCTCCGCGCGCGAAGGCGCGAAACCGCTGGATTCATAATGCCGGAAAATAGCGGCGACAACCTCCTCCGGCTCATCAATGATCTGCGTCAGCCGCAAGTCCTCTGGAGCAATCGCGCGCGCCTCCAGCAGCCGCGTGGAAAACCAATCCATCAATCCTTGCCAGAAAGCGCGCCCGACCAAAATGATAGGGATACGAGGGCTTTTCCCGGTCTGCGTCAAAGTAATCACTTCCAGCAATTCATCCAGCGTGCCAAAGCCGCCCGGCATGACCACATAGGCGCTGGCAAACCGCACAAACATATATTTGCGCGCGAAAAAATGTCGGAAAGACAAGGCGACGTCCTGATATTCATTCGCCTTTTGTTCGTGCGGCAGTTCAATATTCAGTCCCACGGAAGGCGATCGTCCGGCAAACGCGCCTTTGTTGGCCGCCTCCATAATTCCCGGCCCGCCGCCGGAAATGACCGCGAAACCCGCGTCGGACAATTTGCGCGCAATCGTTTCCGCCAGACAATAATCGGGATGCCCCGGCTGAACGCGCGCGCTGCCAAAAAGGGAAACAGCGGGACAAACGGCTTTCAGACGTTCCGTAGCCTCCACAAATTCTGACATAATGCCGAAAACCCGCCATGCCTCCCGCGCCGAATCTGTCCTTGACGCGCCCGCGCACTCCCTGAAAAAATCCGCTTCCCCTTGCTCGCTCATACACGCCATGCCCCTGCTCTTGTTGGTCGATGGATCATCCTATCTCTACCGCGCCTATCACGCGCTGCCTGATCTCGCCACTTCCGGCGGGCTGCCCAGCGGCGCGATCAAGGGCGTGCTTGCCATGCTACGCCGCCTCTCCGCCGACTTCAAGGCGGAAAGAAAAGCCGTTGTTTTTGACGCGCGCGGCAAAACTTTTCGCAACGAATGGTTCCCGGAATACAAGGCGCACCGTCCGCCCATGCCGGACGATCTCGCCTGTCAGATTCCGCATATCCACGACGCGGCGCGCGCCCTGGGCTGGCCCTTGATTATCGCGCCCGGCGTAGAAGCGGACGACGTCATCGGTACGCTTGCGCGGCAAGCGGAAGCAATCGGCATGGAAACCCTCGTCTCTACAGGCGACAAGGATTTGGCGCAGATTGTTACGGCAAAAACGCGGCTCATCAATACCATGACCGGCGAGCTGCTTGACGAGGACGGGGTGCAAAATAAATTCGGCGTGCCGCCTTCCGCCATCGCGGATTATCTGGCGCTAATGGGAGACAGTTCCGACAATATCCCAGGCGTACCCAAATGCGGCCCCAAAACTGCCGCCAAATGGCTGCAAACCTATGGCACGCTGGAAGCGGTCATGCGCGCCGCGGAGAAAATTCCTGGAGTTGTGGGCGAAAATCTGCGCGCGCACCTTGGTTTTTTGCCGCTGGGGCAAAAGCTGGCCACTATTGTTTGCGACGTCCCCGATCTGCCTCCCCCGGACTCCCTGTTGCCCCGCCCGCCTGATAAACCCGCTCTGGAAAGCATTTACCGGCAATACGAATTTCGCGGTTGGCTTACGGAGCTTTTGAACGACCGCGAGCGCGAGGCGCGGGAATACGGCGCGGCGCGGAGCGCCGAATCTTCGCTCTCTCTTTTTGGCGCGGCAAAAGACACGCCGCAAATTCTGCCGGAGGCGTACGGCGTCGTGACGACAAAAGCCGATCTGGACGTCTGGCGCGCGCGCCTCCAAGAGGCGCCCGTTGCCGCGCTGACGCTTGAGGCCGACAGCGCGGACGCCTTTTGCGCGCGGCTCATTGGCTTATCTTTCGCCGTCGCCCACGGCGCCGCCTGCTATATCCCGCTGGCGCACACGCAGCTGGGCAGCGCGCAGCTGCCGCCAGAAATAGCCCTGGAACGTTTAAAACCCTGGCTGGAATCGGAAAAAGCGTCAAAAATCGTGGCGCGCGGCAAATACGATCAACATGTGCTGGCCAACCACGGCGTCGCGCTTGCCGGCATTGCGGAAGATATTTCGTTGCTGTCTTACGTGCTGGAAGCGGAGCAAAAGCACCACCTTGATGCGTTGGCGAGCCGTCATTTGGGGCTTTTCAGAATTTCCCGCGACGCGCTATGCGGCAAAGGCGCAAAGACCGTTCCGTTTTCCGACGTAGAAATTGAGCGCGCCGCACCCTATGCCGCTGAGGGCGCGGACTTTACCTTGCGCGTCGCAAAAGCGCTGCTGCCCAAAATCGCCGCCGATACGGCGCTTTCCCGCGTCTACCGTGAGATTGAATTGCCGGTGCGCACGACGCTTTTTCAAATGGAACGCGCGGGTGTGCTGCTTGACAGCGATCTGCTTGCGGCGCAAAGCCGGGAACTGGGCGAGAAAATCCGCGCGCTGGAAAGCGAAGCCTACGCGCTTGCGGGTGAAACTTTTAACCTTTCCTCGCCCAAACAGCTCGCGGCGATTCTCTTTGAGAAGCAAGGACTGCCTACCGGAAAAAAAACCTCTGGCGGCGCGTATTCCACCGATGAGGATGTTCTGTCCGATCTGGCGCTTGATTATCCGCTACCGAAACGCATTCTTGCCTGGCGCGAGCTCTCCAAACTGAAAAGCACCTACGCCGATAAGCTGCCGCGCATGGCGCGCCCCGACACGGGCCGGATTCACACCTGCTACTCGCAAACCACAGCCATTACCGGACGGCTTGCCTCCTCCGATCCCAATCTGCAAAACATCCCCGCGCGATCAGAAGAGGGGCGGAAAATTCGCGCCGCCTTCATCGCCCCGCCGGGCCATACGCTCCTCTCCGCGGATTATTCGCAGATTGAACTGCGCATCATGGCGCACCTTTCAGAAGACGAACGGCTTCTTGCCGCCTTTGCGGACGGAGCGGACGTGCATCGCGCGACCGCCGCGGAAATTTTCGGAATTCCCGCCGCCAAAATCAGCGACGCCGAGCGGCGCGTGGCCAAAACCATCAATTTCGGCCTGATTTACGGCATGAGCGCTTTCGGCCTCGCGCGCAATCTTCATATGGCGCGCGCGGACGCGGCACGCTATATCGAACGTTATTTTTCCCGCTATCCCGGCGTAGCGCGCCATATGGAAAAAACACGCGATGAAGCACGGCGCGAAGGCTGTGTACGCACGCTCTTTGGCCGAAGACTCGCCCTTCCGGACATTGCCAGTCCGCAGCATTCCAGACGGCAAGCGGCGGAACGCGCGGCGATCAATGCCCCGATGCAAGGCAGCGCCGCCGACCTCGTCAAACTGGCCATGCTCGCCGTCGCGGACTGGCTGAAACAGGAAAAGCTGCGCAGCCGACTCATTTTGCAGGTACACGACGAACTGATTCTGGAAGTTCCGGAAGCGGAGCGGGAAATTGTTCGCGCCCGTCTGCCGGAACTCATGCAGAACGTCGCCACGCTGAAAGTCCCGCTTATCGCGGACGTCGGCGAAGGTCCGCATTGGGACGCCGCGCATTGAAGCCGAAGGCGTCTTTCGGCTTATAATGCGCGTTTTCCCATTGCGCCGCAGCATGACCCATGACGCCGCGCAGACCGCGCTCTTTTTTCCAGGTTTCCCCGCATGAAGCATCTTCGGAATTTTTCCATCATCGCGCATATTGATCACGGCAAATCCACGCTGGCGGACCGCCTCATCCAGTATTGCGGCGGCCTTACCGACCGCGAAATGGAAACGCAAGTTCTGGATTCCATGGACATTGAGCGCGAACGCGGCATTACCATCAAGGCGCAGACCGCCGCCCTAAACTATCGGGCGCGGGACGGGCAAACCTACGCTCTGAATCTCATTGACACGCCGGGCCACGTAGATTTTTCCTATGAAGTCTCCCGTTCGCTTTCCGCCTGCGAGGGCGCGCTCTTGGTTGTTGACGCTTCGCAAGGCGTGGAAGCGCAAACCGTCGCCAATTGCTATACCGCGCTTGACCTCAATGTAGAGGTTTTGCCGGTTCTGAACAAAATTGATCTGCCTGCCGCCGACCCGGAAAACGCGCGTCACGAAATCGAGGAAGTAATCGGCATTGACGCCGCCCATGCCGTGCTGGCCTCCGCAAAAACGGGGCTGGGCGTGGAAGAGATTCTGGAAGCCATTGTTCAGCGCGTGCCGCCGCCCAAAGGAGACGCGAACGCGCCCTTAAAAGCGCTAATCATTGATTCCTGGTTTGACAACTATGTTGGCGTAGTCATGCTGGTGCGCGTGGTAGACGGGGTTTTGCGCCCCAAGGATAAATTGCTTTTGATGTCCAACGGCAAACAATACCTGTGTGAGGAAGTCGGCGTTTTTACGCCCAAGTCCCTCGCGCGCGACGCGCTCTTTGCCGGAGAGGTCGGTTTTGTCATTTCCAACATCAAAGAACTGGATTCCGCGAAAGTGGGCGATACCGTCACGCTGGCCGCCCGCCCCGCCAACGCGCCCCTGCCAGGGTTCAAGGAAATCAAGTCGCAGGTCTTTGCCGGACTGTATCCCGTGGAGTCCAATCAGTACGACCAATTGCGCGACTCCCTGGAAAAGCTAAAACTCAACGACGCCTCCCTGCGTTATGAGCCAGAAGTGTCGCAGGCGCTCGGTTTTGGCTTTCGCTGCGGGTTTTTGGGGCTTTTGCATATGGAGATTGTGCAGGAGCGCCTGGAACGCGAATTCAAGCAAGAGCTGATTACCACCGCGCCTACAGTCGTCTATGAAGTCGCGCTTTCCGATGGCGCGTCTCTTTTAGTGGAAAACCCGTCGCGTCTGCCGGAAGTTCAGAAAATCCAGGAAATCCGGGAACCCATCATCACCGCGACCATTTTCGCGCCGCAGGAATATCTGGGCGGCATCATGACCCTATGCAATCAAAAGCGCGGCCAGCAAGTTGATTTGCACTATCACGGGCGGCAGGTCAAAGTCGTTTATGAAATGCCGATGGCGGAAGTCGTCATGGACTTTTTCGACAAGCTAAAATCCATTTCGCGCGGCTATGCCTCGCTGGATTACGAATTCAAGGAGTATCGCGCCGCGGACGTCGTCAAACTGGACATTTTGATCAACGGCGAGCGGGTTGATGCGTTATCGCTCATCGTGCATCGCGCCAATTCGCAGTTTCGCGGGCGGGAGCTGGCCGCGAAAATGCGCGAACTTATCCCGCGACAAATGTATGATATTGCCATTCAGGCGGCGATCGGCACGCATATTCTGGCGCGGGAAAACATCAAGGCATTGCGCAAAGACGTACTGGCCAAGTGCTATGGCGGCGACGTCACGCGCAAGAAAAAGCTGCTGGAAAAGCAAAAAGCGGGGAAAAAACGCATGAAACAGGTGGGCAGCGTGGAAATCCCGCAGGAAGCTTTTCTCGCCGTGCTGCGCGTGGATTGACCGCAGTCTGCCGCGCGCCCTGTTTTCCGCGTCTGTCTTTTTATCGAACTGGATTTTTTTCGCATGAATTTTTCCCTGGGCCTGTTTTTGTTCGTGTTGGCGACCGGCGTCCTTTGGGCGCTGGACGCCTTCTGGCTGAAAAAGCGCCGTGCGCCGAACGCGCCGCAGCCCTGGTGGGTTGAAAACGGAAGCGCGCTTTTCCCGCTTCTCCTGGTCATCTTTCTCTTGCGCGCCTTTGTGGCCGAGCCGTTCCGCATCCCTTCGGATTCCATGATGCCTACGCTCTTGAGCGGCGACTTCATTTTGGTGAATAAGTATGTCTATGGGATTCGTCTGCCGCTTCTGGACACAAAAATCATCCCTGTTGACGAGCCGAAACGCGGCGACGTGCTGGTGTTCCGCTTTCCCGAAAATCCTGAAGAAAACTATATCAAGCGTGTCATTGGTCTGCCCGGAGATGTTGTGGCCTATCAGGACAAGCGTTTGACCATCAATGGCGAAGCCGTGCCGCTCGCGCCGCTGGAGGACTACCTGCACCAGGAGCGTCTGTATTTTTCGCGGCAGTTTTCGGAAACGCTGGGGGGAGCGAGTCATCGCATTCTGAATGACGCGCATGTTCCGCCGGACGTCGCGGGCCTCATCAGCGCCTTTCCCGGAAGAGAAAAATGTCAATACAATAATATTGGTATCATTTGCTCCGTGCCTGCCGGACATTACTTTGTGATGGGAGATAACCGCGACAACAGCCGTGACAGCCGTTTTTGGGGATTTGTCCCGGAAGAGAACATCGTCGGCAAGGCATTTTTCATCTGGTTTCATTTTTCGGGGCCGCATTTTCCAGCTCTGGAACGCATCGGCTCTTTCTCATAACCTGTTCCGTAGAGGATTTTTATGAAACACCAACAGGGGTTTTCCCTTTCTGGCTTTATTGCCGTGGCCATTTTGGCTGCTTTTGCCGCCTGGATTACCATGCTCTCCGTCCCGCCCTGGATAGAGTATCGCGCCATCCAGCGCATCGTGCGCACAGTCGCTTTCAACAACAAGAATTCACCGACGGGATTTAACAGCGCCGACATCCGCAAAGCGTTTGATACGCAGGCCGGAATTGACAACGTTCGCTCCATTGAAGGCAAAGACCTGAAAATTGAGAATGTTGGCGGCGATCCGGTCATTGCCTTTGCCTACGACAAAAAAATCAAACTATTCGGCTTTGCCAGTCTGCTTTTTGAATTCCGGGGCGGATCGCGTTAATTCCCATGAAATCGGGAATGTTCGCTGCGGAATCTCCTGCGCCGTCTCCGGAGGCGGCGGCGCTGGAGCGCGCGATTGGGCATTGCTTTGCTGACCAAAAGCTCTTCGCGCTCGCGCTCACGCACAAAAGCCACAGCGCGCCGCATTATGAACGCCTGGAATTTCTGGGGGACAGCGTTCTGGGTCTGGTTATCGCCGCCCTGCTGTATCAGCGCTTTCCCGACCTCCCGGAAGGCGATCTCTCCCGTATGCGCGCGCATCTGGTGCAGGAAAGCTCGCTTCATCGTCTGGCAAGCGTCTGCCATTTAGGCCAGTGCCTGAATCTGGGGGATGGGGAGATCAAAAGCGGCGGCAGAAGCCGCCCTTCCATTCTGGCCGACGCGCTGGAATCTCTTTTGGGGGCAATTTATCTGGATGGCGGGTTCGCGCGGGTATTTGCCGTCATTGAGCGTCTTTTTTCCGGGCAGTTAGACGCGATTCAGACCGCCACGCTGCCCGGCCAGTCCCTGAAGGACCCGAAAACACGTCTGCAGGAATGGCTGCAGGGACGAAAGCAGGAACGTCCCGCGTATGTCCTGGAGGAAACCACGGGAGCCGCGCACGCGCAGCTCTTTCATGTGGCCTGCATTATTACGGGAACCTTCGCCCTGCGCACCGACGGCACGGGCGTCAGCCGCAAACTTGCGGAACAATCGGCGGCGGAAGCCGCGCTTGCCCTTTTGGAAAATCCGGACGCGCGGCGTAAAGACGCGCAAACGGAACGCCGCGCATGAGCCGCGCGGGCTATATCGCCATTGTGGGGCGTCCCAATGTCGGAAAATCCACGCTGCTCAACCGCCTGGTGGGGGAAAAAATCAGCATCGTCTCCAAAAAGGCGCAAACGACCAGACATCGCGTCACCGGGATTTTGACTGACGCGCACACGCAATACGTTTTTGTGGACACGCCCGGATTTCAGACTCGCTTTACCAACGCTCTGAACCGCGGAATGAATCATGGCGTCACGCAAGCGCTCGCGGACGTCGACCTTATTTTTTTCGTGATGGACGCGGGAACGTTCAGCGCGGGCGATGAAACCGTCCTCAAACTCTTGCCAAAAGACGCGCCGGTCATTCTCGTCCTTAACAAAATTGACCAGCTGCGAGAAAAAAAATTGCTTCTGCCTTTCCTGAAGGAAATGGCCGCGCGGCGCGATTTTTCCGCGCTGGTTCCCATTTCCGCGAGCCGCGGCCAGCACACAGACGCGCTTCTGAAAGCCGCGCGCCCCTTTTTGCCGGAGCAGCCCTTTTTGTACCCGGAAGACGATCTCACGGACAAAAGCGAGCGCTTTCTGGCCGCGGAGTATTTGCGGGAAAAACTCTTTCGCCTGACAGGCGATGAGATTCCCTATGGCGCGACGGTCGCCATCGAAAAGTTTGACGAGGATGGCGATTTGCGCCGGATTTACGCCGCCATTGTAGTTGACCGGGAAAGCCATAAAGCCATCGTCATTGGCAAGAAGGGCGAAACTTTGAAGCGCATCGCCAGCGAGGCGCGGCAGGATATGGAGCGGCTTTTTGCCGGCAAGGTCTATCTGGAAGTCTGGGTCAAAGTCAAATCCGGATGGGCAGATAATGAGCGCTTGCTAAAAAGTCTGGGCTATGACGCGCTGTAATCTTTAGACGTTTCGTATCATGACCGCGTTTTCTTTTTTCTTTGGGCACAATGATCGCCGGCACTGAAACAACGCGCCCGCGTCACGCCGTTTTGCGCCAGGGTAGAGTCGACGCGCAGCCTGCCTATCTTTTGCACATCCGCCCATGGCGGGAAACCAGTCTTTTGCTGGAGGCCTTTACCCGGGATTACGGCAGAATCGCGCTGGCGGCGCGCGGCGCGCGGCGTCCGCACTCTGTCTTGCGCGGTTTGATGCTCGCCTTTCAGCCGCTGGAGATTTCCTGGTCGGGAAAAGGGGAGATTCTGAATCTGGTCAAGGCGGAATGGCAGGGCGGACAGCCGCCGCTGTCGGGGCTGCCGCTTTTTTGCGGTTATTATCTCAACGAGCTTTTGCTGCGGCTTCTGCCGCGCGAAGACGCGCATCCTGAGCTTTTCGCGCATTATCTGCGCGCGCTCATGCGCCTAGGGTATTCCACGCGCCGCCAGGTCGCGGAAGCGGATTTGCGCGGCTTTGAGCGCGCCCTGCTCGCGGAATTGGGCTACGGTCTCACCCTTGACCGCGATACGGATGGGGCGGCCATTGCCGCGCACGCGCGCTATCGGTATGAAATTGAACGCGGCCCTTCGCGGGTCCTGCATTCTTCCCCGGAAGATGAAAACGCCGCGCTGGTGCTTTCCGGGCAAACCCTCATTGATGTGCGGCACGATGATTATCTGCGCGCCGCCACGCGCAACGAAGCCAAGCAACTGATGCGCCGTCTGCTCACGCACTATCTGGACGGCGCGGAACTGGAATCCCGCAAATGGGTACGCGAATTGCAGGAACTGTGCTAACCGCGCGCCGTTTGTTTTCGCCTCGCGCCAAAATTTTGCGCCCGCGCCCAATCGTTTCCTTCTGCGCGGGCCTCATTTCGGTGGCCGCGTATTCCTCTTTTCCTGCGGAATCCGGGATTCCGCCGCTTTTCGCGCTTGCGCTTCTCGCGCTCGCGCTGTTGTACCACGCGCTCACCTGCCCACTGCGCCCTTCGGGAAAATCCCAAGGAAACCGGCAAGCCTTTCTGCATGGCTTTTTTTACGGTTTGGGATTGTTTTTGGGCGGCGTTTCCTGGGTATATATAAGTCTTTCCCGTTTCGCCGCTCTGCCCGCGCCGCTTGCCGCGCTGCTCACTTTGCTTTTCGCGGCCTGTCTCGCGCTTTATCCCGCGTGCGCCGCGCTGTGTTTTTATCGCCTTGCGCGCGCGCGCTGGCATGGCAGACGGCTGCTGGCTTTTTTCTGGCGGCCTTTTTTATTCGCCGCGCTGTGGATGCTTTTTGAAAAACTGCGGGGAACGCTCGGCACAGGCTTTCCCTGGCTGAGCGCGGGCTACAGTCAACTACCGGGGGAAAGCCCGCTTTCCGGCTACGCGCCGCTTCTGGGCGTGTATGGCGTCAGCTTTCTGGTCGCGCTTTCCGCCGCCTGGGGCATTGATTTTCCCCGCCTTTTTTTCCGCGCTGTCCGCGCGGAAAAAAAAGTACGCGCCCGCGCCTTTTCGCTCGCTCTTTTGTTGATTTCGCTGTGGGGAGCGGGCGGCGCGCTCACGCGCGCGCATTGGACAAGCGCCGCGGACGCTCCCGTCCCCGCGGTTTTGCTGCAAGGAAACATCGCGCAGGAACTCAAGTGGCGGCCAGAGCATTTGTGGAACACGCTTTTGCTGTACCGATCCATGATTGCGGCGCATCCCGCCGCGCTCATCATCCTGCCGGAAACAGCGTTTCCCCTTTTTCTTGAGCAGACGCCGCCCGCGTTCCTGGAAGACATGCGCGCCCTGCTCAAACGCGAGGGAAGCGATCTTCTGTTCGGCATACCGGCCCGCCGCGCTCGCGCGGCAAGAAGCGCCGATTACCAAAACAGCGCGGTCAGCCTCGGCAAATCGCCCGCGCAGCGTTACGACAAACGGCATCTGGTTCCTTTTGGCGAGTTTATCCCGCCGGGGTTTCATTGGTTTTTGCGTCTGGCGAATATTCCGCTGGCCGATTTCGCGCCGGGCGCGGAAGATCAGCCGCCGCTCGCGCTTGCGGGCACGCGCGTCGCGGTCAGTATCTGCTATGAAGATCTATTTGGCGAAGAATTGCGGCGGACGGCGGGCGACGCCGCGATTCTCGTCAATCTTTCCAATACGGCATGGTTTGGCGATTCGCTCGCGCCCAGTCAGCATCTGAGCATTGCCCGGATGCGCGCCCTGGAGACAGGCCGCCCGATGCTGCGCGCCGGAAATACGGGCGTCACCGCGCTGATCACGCCGCAGGGAACCGTCGCCGCGCGGCTGCCCGCGTTTACCCGCGCGGCGCTGCCTGTCTCGGCGCAAGGCACTCGCGGCCTTACGCCTTACGTCCGTTACGGCGACGCGCCCGCCCTCCTGATCGCCTTCCTCTGCCTGCTTCTTCCCGTTGTGAATGCAGCGGGAAGGAAACGACGTTGTAACGCCGTTTCACCCCCGGTTTTCCTTTGAAGAATCATGCGCGCGTCCGCGCCTTTTAGACGCAGCAAAAAATATCTGCCATACGCGTCCAGACTGGTTTGTTCGGTCAAATCCCAGAGGCAGTTCAATCCGGCGCGGCCACCCCGGTAGCCGGAGTCCGCGTCATGGCCGGAATCCGTGCCGCTGAAACCGGCTTAAATCCGTTTTCGCCCCTCCTGCCCGCACGGCGGCCTCGGCCCAAAAACGACCGGGGGCTACGGGCAGGGTTTCGATTTTGAGCAGCGCGCCCGCGTAGTTGGCGTGACCGATGCCTTTCCCTTTCTGGCCAAACCTCAGCGCGTTCCGGGTTGTCTAGCGGCCATAACCGGATTCCGCATAGAGGCCGTAAGCGATCCGGTTCAGCAGACCGTTGTCCGATACGCCATGAATCCGCACAGCCCGAACGCCGCGTTTATCCCGAACTAATTCAGCGGAGCTTTTCCGTCATACGCGCCCAGATCCAGGCGGATCTCATACTCGCCTTTATAGTGCTTCTGAATATGCCCGACCGCGCCAATCAGACGCATAAACGCCCTCGGCTCTTTACGATTGCTTCCCGTCACCAAAAACAACGGTTCCGCCCCCCCTTTCAGCACAAAACGAACTTCGTACCCGCGCGGAGTCCAAACAACGCAAATTTGCACTATGCCGCCAGAAATACGGCATATCTTGGATAACTCCTGATCCGTAACGCTGTTTTCCTCTGAAAAACTCATTTCCATAATCGTAACTCCTTGACAAGAAAGTTATAAAACAATATTCTGTTTTTTAGAATATATCAAGAATTTTTTGAAAATTTATATGAATATTGTAATATAAACGTTTATATATAAATCTTAAAATGATATTTACTGCAACTTTTCATTTTTTGCGCAAACGAAAGCATGTTTGACGCGCGCCGGACTCTTCCGGCGCAGTCTGGTAAGAATTATTTTTTGGGAAACCGCCGCGCAAACATTCCTCAGTGCGGCGGCAAAATCAGAACCGCAACCCTTGCGGCAGGAGCGGCAACCCCGCCCTTGCGGCAGCAAGAAAATTTCAATGCAGGGTCTGCGGCGCGGAGTCCGCGTTCTCCGGCATCTCCGCATGAACCAGCTCCCCATCCGCCGTGGGGAAAAACGGCACGCCGCAGTCATCGCAAAATTCCATCGGCATTCTGTGATCCAGCGTCACAATTTCCTTGACCCCGCACTGGCGCAGCAACTCCTCAATCTGCGCTCCGCCGGATTCTTCCTCGCCCTCGCCGCCAAACAGCGGCCACACAACCCCCTGAAATACCCCGCCCTCGTGATCGCGGGGCGCAAAACCAACGCGATACTCTTCCAGACGCTCCTCATAGCAAGGCGCAATCACCGCCCGCAACTCTTCCGGCATCAGCCCCAGCGTCGTCTGCAAAAACGCAATGGACGCCTTGAGCGAATACCCGCGAGACTCCTGATCCGCGTGACGGGTCGCGTGGAAAAAAGCGTTCGGCAGCAAAAGCTGATAGGAACAGCCCGTCATAATCGGCGCGAGATTGGAGCCGCCCTGGCGCTCCCAGGCCGAAAGCGCCGCGCTCTGCTTGCCATCCGGCTCATTCCAGCGAAAAACCGCCTCTCCGCGCGGCACAACCGCCACGCCAATGAGATAACGCACATCCGACAAAAAGGCATGCGTTTCCGGCTGCGCGTTGACATCAATGCGCAAATCGCCGCCCCGCATCGCCTCCTTGCAAAGCGCCTGAAGAAATTTCCGAATGGCGCTATACCCCTGCGGCAATTGATCCGGGCTAAACAGGTAATCCGCAAGCGCCAAACGCGCGTTTTGGCTGAACACATGCGCGCCCAGCTGCACCTTGAGCGGCGCCAAAGTCGCCTGACCAATCCCACCGCCCGGAATCGCGTAGCGCGACCAGGCCAAAAGCGGCGCGGTAAAAAGCAGAACGTCATAATGCGTATTCTTGACGTCCAGCACGCAAGTCTCCGACTGCGCCTCCACAACGTCAATCAGCCCCTCAAAAGCCAGAGTGTTTGACTCGTAGAGCCTGTCCAGCGCCGCCTCAATTTCCCCGTCCCTGCCCGCCTCCAGAAGATTTCTCACCTGCAAAAACAGGCGGTTTTCCCAAAACATATCTTCCAGACGGCTGCCAGAAGCCGCCAGACCCGCAGCCAAACGCTGCAATTCCGCCGCGTCGCCGGAAAGGCGGTCGCGCGCGCCGAAACGTGATCGTTTCATTGTCAAACTCACTCCGGTTGGAAAATCCGCCCTTTAAGAACGGAAACTTATGAAAATATTCCTCAAAGAACGCAAAATCACTGCATAAGGAGACGGAAATGTATTATTCTATCAGAACGTTGTCAGGCGCTCCCGCCGCGTATAGTACTCTGTCTTGTGTTTTCGCTCCGTCTTTCGCCTAGCCATTTCTCTCCCCATGACGCTTTTCGGCATTACTTTCCGTCTGTCCATCATTCTTGTAATCTTTGCCGCGCTCTCGTCGGGACTGACCGGATACTACGCCTACGAAAATAACCGCGCCCTGCTGATTGAGCGCGCGGGCGCGGACCTGCAAAACTATGCCCAGACACGCAGCTACCTGCTGCAAACGGCGCTCGGCGCCGTCGTGCAGGACATCAATATCATGCGTATCGCCAGCAACGCGGAAACCAAGGGAAGCAACCCAACCGAAGTTCTGCGGAATCTCGCCCACGCGGTCATCTACGCGCACCCTGAATATCAGGACTTTTACCTGATCAATACCCAAAACTGGCAAGAAATATTCCGCGTTTCCCACGCGCAGGAAAAAATCACCATCAGCAGCCAAAATTCTGTCAGCGCTCTGCGGCCCTACCTCCTGGGCGCTCTGGAGCTTGCGCCAGGTCAATTTTTTCTTTCCGACCTTATCCCGTCCGCCGCGCTGCCGCTCGCTCCCGGACAAGACGCCGCGCCGCGCGGAACCTCCTCCGTTCTGATCAGCGCGCCGCTTTCCCAAAAAAACGGCCTCAACAGCACGTTCATGATCGTGGCGCATATCAATCTGAACAACCTCGCAGCGGCACTGCGGGTTGATTTGCCCGCCTCGCGCCAAATTTATCTCACCAACGATAAGGGCGAACAGACGCATCTCATTAACAAAGAGCAGGTAGCCGCCGTCCCGGACGCCCTGCTGTGGAATATATTGTCCCGCCCGAACAAGATGGAGACATGCGCCGAATGCGGCAGCCTTTCCATGGACCAAAAAGAGCAGCAGATTTTTGTTCAGTCCCAGGTGCAATCTGTTGACTTCGGCAACCAGCGCGCCTTTGCGATGGTAATCACTGAATCTCTGGACGAAACGCTTCGGCAAAACAGTATGCTGGCGGAGCATCTTTGGCGCATCACGTTTTCGTTCGGCGTCGTCGCGCTTTTGCTCGCCTGGTTTTTCTCCCTGGCGATTACCAGCCCGCTGAAAAAGATACTGGTCTCCATTCGGCGCTTCTCGGCGGGAGAAAACCCGGAAACCATTCCGCCGCTTAAAAAAGGCAAGGATGAAATCGGACTTCTGGCTAGCGCCGTAGAGGACATGCAGAATCAAATCCGCATTCAGCTCACCGCGCTGGAAGAAAACCACCAGGCCATGCAGTATATGGCGCACCATGACCCCCTGACGGGTCTGGCCAACCGCATGACTTTCACGAGCCTGATGGAAAACACCATCGCCCAGGCGCAGCGGCACAACCGAAAATTCGCGATTTTGTTCATTGACCTGGATAAATTCAAACTCGTGAATGACACCCACGGTCACCATGTCGGTGATCTTTTGCTGCTTGCGGTAGCCAGCCGCATGAAAAAATGCGTGCGCACCAGCGACGTCGTCGCCCGTCTGGCGGGAGACGAATTTGTCGCTATGCTCAATCCCATCCATAACGGCGACGAAGCGCGCCTGGTTGGAGAAAAACTGCTACGCCATTTCAACGAGCCTCTGGTCCTGGAAAATGAAGGGCTAACCCTTAACATTCAGGCCAGCATCGGAATCAGCCTGTACCCAGAGCATGGCAGCACGCCGCAAACGCTCATTGAAGCCGCTGACGGCGCGATGTACAACAGCAAAGGCAGCGGGCGCAATATCTGTACGCTCGCGCCCACGGTATTCCCCGCCACAGAAAACACGGACGACGGCGACGAAAAAGCCTGAGCAAAATTCAGCGAGCCATATCCGTCATTTCTTTCAGTATCCGCGCGACAGGCGCGGGAATGCCCGCTTTTCCCGCCTCTTCCAACGCAATCCAACGCCATTCCCCGTCCGAAGCGGCCACGCCGCGCAAAGGATGAATCCAGTAAATTCGCGGCGTATAGCGCAGCACAAAATGCGTAAACACGTGCGCGCGCTCAGAGAACGTTTCGGGCGTGACGCGCTTCAGCCGCTCCGCAAACACGGCAGGAAAATCCGCCTCTTCTTCCGGAAAGCACAAGAGTCCTCCCCAAATCCCCCGGAAAGGCCGTCTCCGCAGCAAGACGCGCTCGCCATCACTCACGCAAAGAAAAACGCAGCGTTTCAGCGCCTTGGGCGCGCGTTCTTTGGGCGCGGGAAAATCCTCCTGCCGCCCCAAAAGCGCGGCGCGGCACTGCGCGCGCAAGGGACATTCGGCGCAGCGCGGCGCGCGGGAAAGACAAACGGACGCGCCCAAATCCATCAGGCCCTGCGTATAAGCGGGCATATCGCGCGCCTCAGGCAGCAGAGATTCCGCGAGCGTCCAGAGCGCTTTTCCCGCCGGCTCCCCCGCTTTTTCCGCCGCGAAGCAGCGGCACAGCACACGCCGAACGTTACCATCCAGAATGGCCGCCCGCTCATTGAACGCAAAAGCCGCGATCGCCGCGGCCGTGGAACGGCCTATTCCCGGCAGAGCCGCCAGTTCCCGCGCTGTTTTGGGGAAAATACCTTGCCATTGACGCATGATAAGACCAGCGGCGGCATGAAGGTTGCGCGCGCGGGCGTAATACCCCAGCCCCGCCCAGAGCGCCAGCACTTCCTCAATCGGCGCGGAAGCCAACGCGGCTACACACGGAAAGCGCAGCGTAAAGCGCGCGAAATACTCCCGCACGGCAGCCACCCGCGTTTGCTGCAACATAATTTCAGAAAGCCACACCAGATAAGGATTGCGCTGTTCCAAGGCCTCTGGCTGCCGCCAGGGCAGATCATGGCGTCCATATTGTTTTTGCCAGACAATCACGCGCGCGGAAAACGTTCTCGGCGCGACCGGGTTTTGCTTCATGGCGAACGCGCGCCTGCACGCAGCATGGCGCGCGCCAGCGTCGCGTAAAGCGGCGGACTCAAAAGACGGGAAACCATGGACGAAAACAAGGACACCGTCATTAAAGCGATCACCACGGAGTAGCCATCCACCATTTCCATAACGATCAAGAAGGAAGTCATGGGCGCCTGCGTGGCCGCGGCCAAAAAACCCGCCATACAGAGCGTCAGCAACAAGCCAGAGGCCGCGCCCTGTTCCAGCCAGGGCGCGAGGCTAACGCCCAACCCCGCGCCAATGGAAAGCGAAGGAGAAAAAATCCCGCCCGGCAAGCCCGAAAGATAGGCCGTGAGGGTCGCAACGAATTTGGCGGGCGCAAACCCCAGGGAAAGCTCGCCTTCCCCGCTCAGCAAGGCGCGCGTTTCCGCCAGACCGCTGCCAAAAATCATCCCGCCTGTCGCAATCCCCAAAAGCGCGATAAAAAACCCGCACCCGCCCGCAAACAGAACCGGGGAACGCGCGCGGAAATTCGCCAGACGACCGCGCCAGGCTGTCGCGCCAATCAGCATAATGCGGGAAAAACATCCGCCCGAAATTCCGCAAATCACGGAAGCTACCAGTACGGCTTTCAGCTGCTCCTGATCCCCGGCAATCATCAGCACCGTACCGAAATAGTTGCCGCTGCCGCCGCGCATGGCCTGCGCCGTAACGCCCGCCAGTATGATCGCGGTAATGACAAGGCCCGACATGCGTGATTCCACGCCGCGCGCCAATTCTTCAATGGCAAACATCACGCCCGCAAGCGGCGCGTTGAAGGCCGCCGCAATTCCCGCAGCGCCGCCCGCAATCAAAATATGATTGCGCCGAATATCCAGCGAGGGCGGCAGCCACCGGTGGACCGCGTTCATCAACGACGCGCCGATCTGCACGGAAGGCCCCTCGCGCCCCAGAGGGAATCCGCAGCCCAGCGCGCTAACACCCAGAAACATCTTCCCCGTGAGAATACGCAGAGAAAGCAATGGGCGCGGCAGCGGCAAAAGTTTTCCCGGCGGACTCCCTTCTATCGCGGATTCTGGCGCGGCACGGCGAAGTTCCGCGAGTACCTGGGGAATGCCGCTGCCCTCCGCGCCCGCAAAATAACGACGGGTCAGCCAAACCAAAGTCGCGCCGCCCAAAGGCATGATGACGAGCGGCAGCCAAACATGCCCCCCCGCTTCGCGCGCGAAAAAACTACCCACGGTCTCAGAAAGCGCCGCGAAAAGTCCGGCCAAAAGGCCAACGCCCACCGCGCCGCCCCAAAACACCAGACGCCCCAGCCATAATTTCAGCCAGAAGAGATAATTTTCACTCGTAGCCAACCGCGCGATACGGCGGCGCAAAAACCCGATTGTCATAGCGCAAAATCTAGTAAACGAAAAAAATCCCGAAAACCCAAGGTTTCCGGGATTTTGCGCACAAACCGGCCAGACGCCGGAAAGCGCTCAGTTGCTGCCCAGCGCCTTGCGGCTACGCGCCTGACATTCGGCCAGATACACCATGCGCAACATAGCGGAGCCTTTGCCGCGAAACATACGCTTATTGGTTTTGGAAAGACAGCGGCGCTCAATGGAAGAGCGGCGGGTGCGGGTAATTGCCATTGCTAGCTCCGAAAACAGACACAGAAAAAAACAGGGCGCATTCTACACCGCCGCTCCCCCTGTCCGCAAACGCGAAGCCAACCTTGCTTCATCAATGTTTTCGGGACGTCCTGACTTCCCTTTATCATTGAATTTTTGCGCCATTCTGGAATCGAGATGAAAAGCTGCGGCCAGTCAGAACAAAATATTTTTTCCTGGCGGAAATTTTGGGCGGAACGTTTCGGCGTCGCGCCCTTCCTGCCCACTTCCCGCGCGGAAATGGAGCGTCTGGGCTGGGAAGTCTGCGACGTCATTCTGGTCACTGGCGACGCCTATATTGATCATCCCAGTTTCGGCATGGCCTTGATCGGACGACTGCTGGAAGCGCAGGGTTTCCGCGTCGGCGTCATCAGCCAGCCGGACTGGCGTTCGGTCGCGGACTTTCAAGCGCTGGGGCAACCCGCGCTCTATTTCGGAGTCACCTCCGGAAATATGGATTCTATGGTCAATCACTACACATCCGAGCGCAAAATCCGTTCCGACGACGCCTACACGCCCGGCGGCGCGGCGGGAAAACGTCCCGACCGCGCGGCGACGGTCTACGCGCAGCGCGCCAGGGAAGCATATCCGGGCGTTCCGGTTGTGCTGGGTTCCATTGAGGCAAGTCTGCGCCGCGCCGCGCATTACGACTACTGGAGCGATACGGTTCGCCGCTCTATTCTTCCAGACTCCAAGGCGGATCTTCTGATTTACGGCAACGCCGAACGCGCCGTGACCGCGCTTACCCATCGTCTTGCCAGAGGCGAAGCGATCAGCGCGATTCGTGATTTGCGCGGCACGGCCTTCATGATGCCCTCTGGCTGGCTGCCCGGAAAAGACTGGCAGGAAATTGACGCGACCGATCCGGAAGACGCGAAGCAGACAACGAAAGACGCCCCGCGCGAAAAGACGGTTCTGCGTTTGCCAGCCTATGAGGCGGTACGCCAGGACAAAACGCTCTATGCGCACGCTTCGCGCCTTTTGCATCTTGAGTCCAATCCCGGCAACGCGCGCGCGCTGGTTCAGGCGCATGGCGCGCGCGACGTGTGGATCAATCCCCCGCCCTGGCCGCTCTCCACAGAGGAAATGGACAGAGTGTACGCCCTGCCCTATGCGCGCGCGCCGCACCCCGCCTATCGGGACGCGAAAATTCCGGCCTGGGAAATGATCCGTTTTTCCGTCAGCATCATGCGCGGTTGTTTTGGCGGCTGCACCTTCTGCTCCATTACTGAACACGAAGGAAGAATTATCCAAAGCCGTTCCGAGAAATCCGTTCTGCGCGAAATCGAAGACATACGCGATAAAACCGCTGGATTTACCGGCGTTATTTCCGATCTGGGCGGCCCTACCGCCAACATGTACCGGATGCGCTGCCGGGACGCGGCGGCACAAGCGGCCTGCCGACGGCTTTCCTGCGTGTATCCCGAAATTTGCGAGCGGCTGGAAACTTCGCATGCCTCTTTAATCGCCCTCTATCAGAAAGCGCGCGCGATTCCGGGGATAAAAAAGATTCTGATCGGCTCCGGGGTGCGCTATGACCTGGCCATCCGCTCCCCGGAATACGTCCGCGAGCTGGCGCGGCATCATGTCGGCGGTTATCTCAAAATCG
This sequence comes from Zoogloeaceae bacterium, assembly GCA_031256795.1. Taxonomy (GTDB): domain Bacteria; phylum Pseudomonadota; class Gammaproteobacteria; order Burkholderiales; family Rhodocyclaceae; genus Azovibrio. The sequence continues at coordinate 43,358 of JAIRPW010000050.1, forward strand.
CGCCGGAGCATACCGAACCCGCGCCGCTTGCCAAAATGATGAAACCGGGTCTGGCAAGTTATGAGCGTTTCAAAAGTCTTTTTGCGCAATTTTCCCGCGAGGCGGGCAAAGAGCAATATCTGATCCCCTATTTTATCGCCGCGCATCCGGGCGCAACGCAGGAAGACATGCTCAATCTCGCGCTCTGGCTCAAAGAAAAAGGATTTCGCCTTGATCAGGTGCAAACTTTTTTGCCCACGCCCATGGCGCTGGCCACCGCGATGTGGCATAGCGGAAAAAATCCGCTCAAACGCATCCGGCACGACGAAAACGAAACCGTTTTCAGCGCGCGCGGCGAACGGGAGCGAAGACTGCAAAAGGCTTTCCTGCGTTATCACGATCCCGCCAACTGGCCGGTATTGCGCGAAGCGCTGCGCCGCATGGGACGCGCGGATTTAATCGGCGCGGGAAAACATCGTCTGATTCCCGCGTTCCAGCCAAGCGCGTTACGCCAAACGAAGAAAAATATCCGAAAAACATGAACGCGCCATCGGAATCCCCTCTATACAATCCGGCGAAAATTTATCGGTCAAGAAAAGCGCGCCCCTTCTCCCGCAAACACGGTAAATGAATTCGCGGTGTTGATTTAGGGGAGGCGGCGTGTTTTTTCATGGCGAATCGGAGCGGTATCTCTTTTGCGACGACGAGCGACAACGAAAATCATCCGGGGAATAAAGAAATCATCGCGGCGAATATTCTTTGTCCGCATCGGCCAGTCCGCGCAAATCCCGTAAGGGAGAAAACAGCCGCCCGGCACAAATGTCGCTCGACTTTTCGCAGAACGGCCTTTACTATTCTCTGTTCGGCGCGCGGCGCCGCCAGAAGAACGAACGGATATTCCAGAAAATCGCATGAAATCTTCTTCCGTAGGGCAAGTTACTCCCAAAAAGGCGTATTTTGACGCGCCCATCGCGCTGAAAAGCGGGGCGGCGCTCCCTGAATTTTCTCTGGCCTATGAAACCTATGGCGAACTGAACGCGGCGAAAAGCAACGCGGTGCTGGTCTGCCACGCGCTTTCCGGAAATCATCACGTCGCGGGCTTCTATGATCCCGCAAACAAAAAGGAAACGCTGGGCTGGTGGGACAATCTGGTCGGGCCGGGAAAGCCGCTGGATACCCGGCGTTTTTTTGTTGTCGGCGTCAACAATTTGGGCGGTTGTCACGGATCCACCGGCCCGCGTTCCAAAAATCCCGCGACAAACCGTCCCTACGGCGCGGATTTCCCGCTGGTGACAGTAGAGGACTGGGTCGCGGCGCAGGCGCGTCTGGCAGATTCTCTGGGCATTGATACCTGGGCGGCGGTCATTGGCGGTTCCTTGGGCGGAATGCAGGCGCTGCAATGGACATTGGCCTTTCCCGACCGGGTGCGGCACGCCCTTGTCATCGCCTCCACGCCCAGGCTTTCGGCGCAAAATATTGCCTTTAACGAAGTGGCGCGTCAGGCCATCCTTTCCGATCCGGATTTTCATGGCGGACATTACTACGCATATACAGACGATCAGGGAGAAGAGGCAATCCCCAGAAACGGGCTGAAGCTCGCGCGCATGGTCGGTCACATCACCTATCTTTCCGACAGTCAGCTCGCGGAAAAATTCGGAAGGCGGTTACGGCACGGCAAACATCGTTTTCACTACGACGTAGAGTTTGAAATTGAGTCCTATCTGCGCCATCAGGGCGACAAGTTTGCCTGCATCTTTGACGCCAATACGTACCTTCTGACTACCAAGGCGCTGGATTATTTTGACCCGGCATTTGAGTATGACGGCAATTTGCGTCTGGCCCTGGCGCGCGCGCGCGCGAATTTTTTCGTCGCCTCCTTTACGACCGACTGGCGCTTTTCTCCGGAAAACAGCCGGGAACTGGTCTATGCCCTGCTGCACAACGGTCTGAACGTAAGCTATGCGGAAATTGACTGCCCCGCCGGACATGATTCTTTTTTGCTGGACGATCCGTGCTATCACGCCGCGCTGACCGCGTATCTTGAGGGCATTTCGCTATGAGCACGCCGCACTCCCGCATGGATGGACGTTTCGATTTTTTGCACATCGCCCGCTGGATACGGGAAAACGAGCGCGTGCTGGATTTGGGATGCGGCGACGGCGCGCTGCTCTCCCTCCTGAAACGCGAAAAGAACGCGCGCGGCTATGGCGTGGATCTGGACGCGAAGAATGTTGCCGCTTGCATCCGCAATGGCGTCAATGTTCTGCAATTTAACCTGGAGCGCGGGCTTTCCGGCTTTGAGGACAATTCTTTTGACCATGTCATCATGTCCCTGTCTCTGCAAACCGTGCGCCACACCGTGCCGATTCTGAAAGAAATGCTGCGCGTGGGGCATGAGGCGGTGGTGTCTTTCCCGAATTTTGGCTTCGCGCCGCACCGTGCCGCCATTGCCGCCGGACGTATGCCCGTTTCCCGGCATCTGCCCTACCAGTGGTTTAACTCTCCCAATGTGCGCTTTTTTACGATTGCGGACTTTGAGGCGCTGTGCGCGGAAGAAAACATTGTGATTCTGGAATGTCTCTCCTTTGCCGACGGCGCGTTTATCACGGATGATCCCAATCTCAACGCCGAAGTCGCGCTCTATCGGCTGGGGCGTCCAGACCTGACGGCGTGATACCATTTCGCCTCTTGCCGCCTTTCCTTGTGTTTTCCTGAAAATTTCCCATGCTGGCCAAGCGCATCATCCCCTGTTTGGACGTCACTTCTGGCCGTGTCGTAAAAGGCACGAATTTTGTTGGCCTGCGCGATGCTGGCGACCCGGTGGAAATTGCGCGCCGTTATGACGAGCAGGGCGCGGACGAAATCGCCTTTCTCGACATTACCGCCTCTTCCGACGCGCGCGCGATGATTTTGTCCGTCATTGAGGCTTGCGCCCGGGAAGTATTCATTCCGCTCACGGTGGGCGGCGGCGTGCGCGAAGTGGAGGACGTGCGGCGCTTGCTCCACGCGGGGGCGGACAAAGTTTCCATCAATACTTCCGCCGTTCAGAATCCCGCTCTGGTTGCCGAGGCAGCCGCTCGCGTGGGAACACAATGCGTTGTCGTGGCGATTGACGCCAAATTTCACCAGGAAAGCGGCGGCTGGCACGTATATACGCATGGCGGACGGCGCGACGCCGGCCTGGACGCGGTGGAATGGGCAAAACAGGTTGAGACGCTGGGCGCGGGAGAAATTCTTTTGACCAGCATGGACCGGGACGGAGTCAAAACCGGGTTTGATCTCGCGCTCACCCGGAGCGTTTCCGACGCAGTCAATATTCCGGTCATCGCTTCCGGGGGAGCCGGAAATCTGGAGCATCTGGCGGAGGGAATACTGCGGGGCGGCGCGGACGCCGTTCTGGCTGCTTCTATCTTTCATTTTGGCGAATACACTCTCCGCGAAGCCAAGGAATATCTGGCGGCGCGCGGCATTGAGGTGCGGCTGTGAGTCCGGATCGTCCAAACGGCGCGGACAACGCCGCCCCCCCGGAAGAATGGCTGAACGCCGTGCGCTGGAATGCCGACGGCCTTGTCCCGGCCATCGCGCAGGACGCGGAAAACGGCGACGTGCTAATGTTCGCCTGGATGAACCGCGAGTCGCTCGCGCGCACGGTCAAAACCGGAGAAGCGGTGTATTGGTCGCGCTCGCGCCGCCGTCTGTGGCACAAAGGCGAGGAATCCGGGCATTTTCAAAAAGTGCGCGAACTGCGCCTGGATTGCGACAGCGACACGCTCTTGCTTTTGGTTGAGCAAGTCGGCGGCGTCGCCTGCCATACCGGGCGGCGCAGTTGCTTTTACCGCCGTCTTTCTTGCGGCGCGTGGGAAGAACGCCCGCCCGCGCCAAAACTACCCGAAACGATTGACAACAAGACGCCCTGATCATGAAAACCGCCCCGCACGCAGAAGACGTATTTGACCGGCTTTTTGCGACACTCGCCGCAAGAAAAAACGCTGACCCGAAAATTTCCTATACGGCGAAATTATTTTCCGAAGGCCCGGACGCCATTCTGAAAAAAATCGGCGAGGAGAGCGCCGAACTCATTCTGGCAAGCAAAGACGGCGCGCGGGACGCCATTACGCACGAAGCCGCCGATCTGCTTTTTCATCTTTTCGCGCTGCTTGCCTTTCATGGGCTGTCGCTTGAGGACGCGCGGCGCGAACTCGCGCGGCGGGAAGGCGTATCGGGAATAGAAGAAAAAGCGGCGCGCAATAAAAAACCCGCCGAATAATACCTCTGCCTAAATTTACTCGCGCGTGAATCACTGCCATATTTATCTTTGCCGAACAAACTCGCGCCCATGAAAGAAAGCAATATGAGCTACGAAAGTTTCATGCGCAACTATTTTGCCATGCCGGAGAAACAGGCCGTAAAAGATGCTCTAATCATTACTATATTTAAGCATAGTGGAAACATAAAAGAATTCTCTTCCGGGGAAGAAATCGTCAGCGAATTGGCGGATTATTTTTCTCTCAGTATGGAGCAAAGAAACGCTGTCCTAGAGAGAATCTACCGAAAGGAACGCAGAACCGTAAAAACACCGCTTTGGCACAGACTTCTGTATCGCGCCGCGAATGAATTGGCAAAAGACCGCCTCATTACCCGTCCAACGGAAACGGCTAGACTTACAGGAAAGAGGGAATGGCTTTTAACAGAAAAAGGAATTGATTGCGCCCTTGCACTGCTTCGCATTCCGCAAACACAAAAAGAAATTATTTCTGTAAATTCATTTGAAATTCAGAAAAATGCGGAAGCTCTCAAGAACGCACTGAAACCAGATCATTATAATCCATTTGAAACGGCAGAGCGGGCAAAAAAATCCCTCCGAAAAGCCAGTATTCGCGCAAGAGGTTTCCGGCGCGCGGTCATAGAGGTATATAATCACTCCTGTTGTGTCTGCGGGTTAAAATTATGCGCGCCGAATGCCTTATGCTGGGAAGTCGAAGCAGCACATATTATCCCTCACAGCCATAGAGGAAAAGATGATCTATGGAACGGAATAGCATTATGCCGGTTACATCATTGGGCATTTGATGCTGGCTGGTTCTCTTTTTCAGAGGAGTACCAGATTATCGTATCCCCAAAAATAAAAACACTTCCTGAAAATTTTGGTAAAATGAACGAATATGATATTTTCAGAAATACGCTTGCTACAGATAAGTTCATGATGCTCCCAAAAACAGAAGGATTATATCCTGATAAGAAATCCATAGAATGGCATCGAAAGAATATCCTGTGTAATTAGTACGCAAGAAAAATCGCTCATCATTTTCATAGAAATTCCGTCTGCTCTTCCGCATACAGACGCAATGATCCGCAGGATATATGGCAAAGTCAGAAATTTTGTGTAAAGATGCGCCTCTGGTAGAGCATATTCAGATGTTTCCAGCCGCCTTTACGAGAAACGCCCCATGACTGACTGTCTGTTCTGCAAAATCGCAGCGGGAGAAATTCCCTGCAGGAAGGCCTACGAAGATGATCTCGTGCTGGCCTTCCATGACGTCCGCCCTTTGCGGCCCACGCATGTACTCGTCATCCCCAAAAACCACATCGCGTCGCTGGCGCATGTAACAGCGGCAGATGAACCAGTGCTGGGACGAATGCTGTCCGTCGCGCAAGGAATCGCAAAGGAAAACGGCAGTCCGAACGGTTTTCGCGCCATCCTCAATACGGGCGAAGTCGGCGGGCAGGAGGTTGCGCACCTGCATCTGCACATTCTGGGCGGCGAACAGCCGGTCGGCGCGATGGTCGGCGCGCGCTGACCGCGTAAAAATTTTTTACCAATCCATCATCCATTGGGGAATTTTATGGGAACCTTCAGCATCTGGCATTGGCTCATTGTGCTCATCATTGTCGTGCTGGTTTTCGGCACCAAAAAACTGCGCAATATCGGCGAGGACCTGGGCGGCGCGGTCAAAGGGTTTAAAAAAGGTCTGCGGGAAGCGGAGGAAAATGAGAAAGCGCCCGCTGCCCGTGTCATTGAAAACGAAACGGGCGGCGCGGATAAAACCGCGTAAAAATGTTTGACGTTAGTTTTTCCGAGCTTTTGGTAGTCGGAGCGGTCGCGCTGGTTGTCATCGGCCCGGAGCGCCTGCCCCGGGTTTCGCGCGCCGCCGGGCTGCTCGTCGGGCGGGCGCGGCGCTATGTCCAAACTATGAAGGCGGAAATTGACCGCGATCTTGAACTGGACGAATGGAAAAACCTGCAACGCGAAGTCGCCGCTTCTGTCCAGAACATGGAGACTGAGCTGCGGCGGGAAACCGATGAAGCCGCGCAGTCTCTGCGCGCGCTGGAAGCGGAAGCGCAGTCCGCGCCCGCCGCCATTCCGCCTCGTGAGATGGATAGTGCCGGAAACGTCCCATCTGTTCGTTCCTAGCGTTTTTCATGGAAGAGACTTTTTTTTCCCATCTGATTGAATTGCGCGCGCGCCTGATTCGCGCGGCGCTGGCGGTTCTGCTGGTTTTTCTCTCGCTGGTCTATTGGGCGCGCGATTTATACGCGATTCTGGCGCGCCCTCTTCTGGAAAATCTCCAGCCGCTGGGCGGGCAAATGATCGCCACAGACGTAGCGGGCGTAGTCATTGTGCCGATTCAGGTGGCCTTGATGGCCGCGTTTCTGATTGCTTTGCCTTATGTGCTGTACCAGGCCTGGGCGTTTGTCGCGCCGGGGCTGTATCGGCATGAGAAACGGATTGCCCTGCCGCTATTGCTCGCCAGCGTCGCGCTTTTTTTCTTTGGGATGGCCTTTGCCTACTTTTTGGTTTTTCCTGCCACATTTCGCGTTATGGCGGCGCTGGTTCCGGAAGGCGTGGCCTGGATGACGGACATTGATAAATATGTTTCTTTTGTGCTCACGACTTTTTTCGCTTTTGGCTGCGCGTTTGAGGTTCCCATTGTAGAGATTTTGCTGGTCAAAACAGGGATTGTCAGTGTCGCGCAATTAAAGGAAAGCCGTTCCTACGCCATTGTCGGCGCGTTTGTAATCGCCGCGATTTTCACGCCGCCGGATATTTTTTCGCAGATTCTGCTGGCTGTGCCGATTTGTCTGCTCTATGAGGCGGGTATCTTTCTTTCTGGATTTGCCGCGCGCCCCGCTCCCGCCGATCCCGCCGCCGACGCGCTGATGGATGAAAGCGCGCTGCGCGCCGCGATTGAGGACGCGCGCGGCCCAAACGCGAAACAATGAAACCGCATTGCGCACGCTATACTAGAAGGACGCCCTTCACCCCCGCCCCTCTCCCAAAGGGAGAGGGGCGAAAGCGGCTAGAAATAACGGGTTAAATCCCCCCGCGCCGCGCGCCCAAGTTTTGCTAAACACATAGGGTATGATTCTGCCCACGCCCCGCCCGCCAGAGAGCTTCCCATGACAAAACGTTTATATTTCGGCGACAACCTTAATATCCTGCGCGAACACATT
>JAIRPW010000047.1 GCA_031256795.1 Zoogloeaceae bacterium
TGCAGCCCGGTGAGGCCATCCTCCGCGCAGTCCGCGACGTAACCCTTGAGCGCCAGATAGTCGAGGATGTTGGCCAGAATGTCGCGGTTGTCTTCGATGACGAGAATTCGCATGGGGGAGGAGAATCAACGAATAGAAACAGGGGAAAGTATATAGGAGCGGCGGAGAAATGGGCTTTGCCGGGTCAAAGGCGCGTGATTTGGAGACCGCCCCGGCAACGGTCAAGATATTCGGTCGCCAAACGGCGGTGACAATGCCGAGCCTCCGCCTCGCCGCACAACAGGCAGGCGTCGGCGATCATTTCCGGGCGGGCGTGCCGCTCAATCGCTTTCTTTCCGTTGGCGGTTTTCCAGCGCCGCTTTTATATAGGAAATAAAAAGCGGATGCCCCTGCCGGGGGTTGGAGGTGAACTCAGGATGGAATTGGCAGCCGACAAACCAGGGATGCCAGGTCTCCGGAAGCTCAATCATTTCGCATAAGTCCGTTCCGGGCGCGCGGCCAGAAACAACCAGGCCTTTATCTTCCAGAACAGGCAACAAGGCGTTGTTGACTTCGTAACGATGCCGATGCCGCTCGACGATCTCCGCGCGTCCATAAATAGCGCGCGCCTTACTGTTTTCCTTCAAAAGACAACGTTGCCCGCCAAGGCGCATACTTCCGCCAAGATCGGAGTTTTTATCGCGTTTTTCCACCTTCCCGGTGGCGTCCAGCCACTCGGTAATCAGCCCAATGACCGGAAAGGGCGTGTCCGGGTCAAATTCCGTAGAATGCGCCTCTTGCTTTCCCACGATATGACGCGCAAATTCCACGACAGCCATTTGCAGCCCCAGGCAAATGCCTAAGTAGGGCGTCTTGTTTTCCCGCGCGTAACGAATGGCCGCGATTTTTCCCTCGGTGCCGCGTTTGCCAAAGCCGCCCGGAACCAGGACGCCGTCCATCGCCGCGAGAGGCGATACGCCATCCGTTTCCAGCGTCTCGGAATCCACAAAATGAATATTGACCTTGCAGCGCGTGTGCATTCCCGCATGGTGTATCGCTTCAATAAGCGATTTGTACGATTCGGCAAGTTCAACATACTTACCGACAAAGGCAATATCCACCGCGTGCCGCGGATGTTCCAGCGCCTCCACCAGCCGATTCCACATGGATAAATCTGCGGCGCGCGCCAAAATGGAAAGTTTGTGGCAGACAATTTCATCAATCATCTGCTCATGCAGCATGCCGGGAATTTTGTAAATGGAATCCGCGTCTACGCATTCAATGACCGCTTCCGGCATGACGTTGCAAAACAACGCGATTTTTTGCCGCTCTTCCGGCGGCATGGCGCGGTCTGCGCGGCAAAGCAGAATATCCGGCTGAATGCCGATCTCGCGCAGTTCCTTGACGGAATGCTGCGTCGGCTTGGTTTTCAGCTCGCCCGCCGTCGGAATGTAAGGCAGGAGGGTCAGATGAATGTAGCAGGTGCTGGCGCGCCCCTCTTCCAGACCCATTTGCCGAATGGATTCCAGAAAAGGCAGAGATTCAATGTCGCCCACCGTGCCGCCGACCTCGACAATGGCGACGTCCGCGTCCGCAGCCCCCGCCTTGATTTTGCTTTTGATTTCGTCCGTGATGTGCGGAATGACCTGTACGGTCTTCCCGAGATATTCCCCGCGCCGCTCTTTCTTCAACACCGCGTCGTACACCTGCCCAGTGGTGAAATTGTTGCGCCGTGACATGCGGGCGCTGGTAAAGCGCTCGTAATGTCCAAGATCAAGATCGGTTTCAGCGCCGTCTTCAGTGACGAAAACCTCGCCATGCTGAAAGGGCGACATCGTGCCCGGATCCACGTTGATATAAGGGTCCAGCTTCAGATGCGTGACTTTGAGGCCGCGGGACTCCAAAATGGCCCCCAGAGAGGCAGCGGCAATTCCTTTGCCCAGCGAGGAGACTACGCCTCCAGTCACAAAAACAAATTTGGTCATGGGAATACATTCCTCTGGAAAGCGTCATTCTATTCCGAATCCAAGGGGGATTTGCGGCGCGCAAAAAAAATCAAGCAGACGCAAAAAAAACTTGACAAGAAAAAACAGCTTCGTATAATCGCGGATTCTTTCTGATTCTTCTTCCTCATGGCGGAAGGAGAACGTGAAAATTCCTTCCCTATAGCCTACGAGGGCTTTCGGGTTCCAAGACTGTCCGCAGTCACTGATTGCGCGGAATAAGTTGGAGTGCTGTTACATGATTCAGATGCAAACGGTTCTGGACGTCGCCGACAACACTGGCGCGCGTTCGGTAATGTGTATCAAGGTATTGGGCGGTTCGCGGCGTCGTTATGCCGGAATCGGCGACGTCATCAAGGTCAGCGTCAAGGACGCCGCGCCGCGCGGTCGCGTCAAAAAAGGCGACGTTTACAACGCTGTGGTGGTGCGTACCGCCAAGGGCGTGCGCCGTCCTGATGGATCCATGGTGAAATTCGACAGCAATGCGGCGGTGCTCCTGAATAACAAGCTGGAGCCGGTTGGCACGCGCATTTTTGGCCCTGTGACGCGCGAGTTGCGCACAGAGCGTTATATGAAAATTGTTTCCCTGGCGCCGGAAGTGCTCTAAAGGAAATTGAGATGGAAAAGATTCGCAAAGGCGACGAGGTCATTGTCATTACCGGCAAGGACAAAGGTAGGCGCGGCAAAGTCAGTATGCGTTTGGATGCGTCCCATGTTTTGGTGGAGGGGTGCAATATTGCCAAAAAGCATGTGCGTCCTAATCCCATGAAGGGAGTTGTGGGCGGTATTCTGGAAAAAGAAATGCCGATTCACATTTCCAATGTAGCGCTTTTCAATCCCGCGACCGGGAAGGCAGATCGTGTCCGCATTGATGTGCGCGTAGTGGAAGGCGGGCGTAAGAAAACGGAACGAGTTCGCGTGTTCAAGTCGAACGGCGAGCCGGTAGCGAGCGCGTAAGGAGGAAAAATGGCTCGTTTGCTTGATTTTTATAGAACGGAAGTGGTTGCGGGGTTGAAGACGCGCTTTGGCTACAAATCCGTTATGGAAGTTCCGCGCTTGTCCAAAATCACGCTCAATATGGGTGTGGGCGAAGCGGTGGCGGATAAAAAAGTTCTTGAAAACGCCGTGGGTGACATGCAGAAGATTTCCGGGCAAAAACCGGTTGTTACCAAGGCGAAAAAATCCATCGCCGGATTCAAGATCCGTGATGGTTATCCAATTGGTTGCATGGTGACGTTGCGCGGCGCGCGCATGTATGAGTTTTTGGATCGTTTGGTCAGTGTGGCGTTGCCTCGTGTGCGTGACTTTCGCGGCGTGATGGGCAAGGGCTTTGACGGGCGGGGCAATTACAACATGGGCGTGAAAGAGCAAATCATTTTCCCGGAAATTGAGTACGACAAGGTTGATGCGCTGCGGGGAATGAATATCAGCATCACCACGACTGCCAAAACGGATGAGGAATGCAAAGCCTTGCTGGCCTCATTCAAATTTCCTTTCAGGAGCTAAAGCATGGCGAAACTTTCCCTGATTAACCGTGAAGACAAACGCCGCGCGTTGGTGGCGAAGTTTGCGAAGAAACGCGAGGCGCTTCTGGCTGTAATCAATAATGCCGGATTATCAGATGCGGAGCGTTATGAGGCGCGTCTGAAATTGCAGCAGATTCCCCGGAATGCGAATCCGACGCGGTTGCGCAATCGTTGTCAGCTGACGGGGCGTCCCCGCGGCGTATTCCGCAAGTTTGGCATCTGCCGGAACAAGATTCGTGAATTGGCCTTTGACGGCTTGATTCCGGGTGTTGTCAAGGCAAGCTGGTAAGTTCTGGAGGAACGAAAATGTCAATGAGCGACCCGATCGCGGACATGTTAACCCGCATTCGTAACGCCCAGATGGCGGAGAAGTCTGCCGTGGCCATGCCCGCTTCCAAACTCAAGGCAGCGATTGCGTCTGTGCTGAAAGAAGAAGGGTATGTAGAGGATTTTGATGTTAAACATCTACCCGGCAACAAGGCGGCGCTGGAAATTTCCCTCAAATATCATGCGGGGCGTCCGGTGATTGAGAAAATCGAACGAGTTTCCAAACCCGGTCTTCGGATTTACAAGGGATCCGATGAGATTCCCAAGGTGATGAATGGTTTGGGGATCGCGATTGTTTCGACCCCCAAAGGGGTGATGACGGATCGCAAGGCGCGCGTTTCCCGTGTGGGTGGCGAAGTGCTTTGTTACGTGGCGTAAGGGGGGAAAAATGTCCAGAGTAGGAAAGAACCCCATTTCATTACCGGCGGGTGTTGAGGTCGCGGCAAGTGAGCGGGAGGTCAGCGTGAAGGGGCCTTTGGGTGCTCTGAAAATGCTGTGCAACCCGGCGGTATCTGTGGTTGTGGAAGATAAAAATATACGCTGTGAGTGCGTTGAAGGCGCGGAAAACGCTTCTGCGCTTTGGGGCACGCTGCGCGCCCGTTTGAACAATATGGTGCTGGGCGTAAGCAAGGGATTTGAGAAAAAGCTCACCTTGGTGGGAGTCGGATACCGCGCGCAGGCACAGGGAGACGCGCTGAATTTGACTTTGGGTTTTTCGCATCCGGTGGTGCATAAAATGCCGACGGGCGTAAAAGTGGAAACCCCATCGCAAACCGAGATTGTTGTCAAGGGGATTGACAAGCAGCTGGTTGGTCAAGTGGCCGCCGAGATTCGCGCCTATCGTCCTCCTGAGCCTTACAAGGGTAAGGGAGTGCGCTATGTCGATGAAGTTGTTGTCCTTAAAGAAACAAAGAAAAAGTAAGGGAGTAACGACGTATGCAGGATAAAAAAGAGGCGCGGTTGCGCCGCGCGCGCAGAACGCGAGCCAAAATTGCTGAATTGCGGGCAGTGCGTCTATGCGTGAACCGCAGTAATGTCCACATTTACGCGCAGATTATCAGCCCTTGCGGAAGCAAGGTGCTGGCCTCCGCTTCCACGCTGGAGGCGGTGGTCAAGAAAGATGTGCCGAATGGCGGGAATCGGGCGGCCGCTTCTGTAATAGGGAAGCTGATTGCCGAACGAGCGCGCGCCGTAGGTATTGAAGCGGTGGCTTTTGATCGCTCCGGGTTTCAATATCATGGCAGGGTCAAAGCGTTGGCGGACGCCGCGCGGGAAAATGGTCTAAAGTTCTGACGCGGGCTAAACGAGGTTAAAAATGGCGAAACCGAACAGTAAGAAAACGCAGCAGGCGGAAGAGCAGGGCGACGGTCTGCGTGAGAAGATGGTCTCTGTCAATCGCGTTACCAAGGTGGTTAAAGGCGGGCGGATTCTTGGATTCGCGGCGTTGACCGTGGTGGGCGATGGCGATGGCGGAATTGGCATGGGCAAGGGGAAATCCCGGGAAGTGCCGGTTGCGGTGCAGAAAGCGATGGAAGAGGCGCGGCGCAAGATGTTCCGCGTATCGCTTAAGAATGGCTCTTTGCATCATACGGTGTCTGGCAAGCATGGCGCGACAGAGGTCATGATTCAGCCTGCGCCGGAGGGTACGGGGATTATTGCGGGCGGCGCGATGCGCGCGGTTTTTGAGGTGATCGGAATTACCAATGTTGTTGCCAAGGCGCACGGTTCTACCAATCCCTATAACATTGTGCGGGCAACGCTCAATGGTTTGTCGCGCATGAATACGCCGGCGGAAATTGCCGCCAAACGCGGAAAGCGCGTTGAAGATATTTTAGGCTGAGAGGGGATACGTCGTGCCTGAGAAGAATATCAAGGTGACGCTGGTCAAAAGTGTCATTGGAGTGCGAGAGTCTCACCGTGCCACTGTGCGCGGTTTAGGATTGCGCCGTTTGAATCACGCCGTGGAAGTTCGGGATACGCCTGAGGTTCGCGGCATGATTCGTAAGGTGGCCTATCTGCTGAAGTGCGAGGAATAAAAATGCGTTTGAATACTATCAAGTCTGCCGTGGGCGCAAAGCGTGCCGCGCGCCGTGTGGGACGGGGCGTCGGCTCTGGCCTTGGGAAAACCTGCGGGCGCGGCCATAAGGGACAGAAGTCCCGCGCGGGAGGCTTTCACAAAGTGGGGTTCGAGGGCGGACAGATGCCAATTTATCGTCGTTTGCCTAAACGGGGTTTTATTTCCCTGACGCGCGCGCGCAATGAGGAAGTGCGTTTGGACGCGCTTTCCGCTGCGCCGCAGGAAGAGATTGATCTGCTGGTATTAAAGCAGCTGGGATTGGTTTCTGAAAATGCGTTGTCGGCCAAAGTAATTCTTTCCGGCGAGATTACCCGCAAGGTAATTTTGAAGGGGGTTGGCGCGACCAAAGGCGCGCGCGCCGCGATTGAGGCTATGGGCGGCAGCGTGGCGGAGTAAGCCGAATACGCAAAACAAGATATTGAATACGCGAGACGAGAGGGAAAAATTTTGGCGAATTCGGCGGCACAATCTGGCTTAATGGGAATGGCGTCCAGCGGGAAATTGGGGGATCTAAAACGTCGCCTGTTTTTTCTCTTGGGCGCGATGGTCGTTTTCCGCATTGGCGCGCATATTCCGGTTCCGGGAATCAATCCTGACATGCTAGCGGAGATGTTTCAATCGCAGCAAAACGGCATTATGGGCATGCTGAATATGTTTTCCGGCGGCGCGCTGAAGCGTCTGAGCCTCTTTGCTCTGGGTATCATGCCATACGTCTCTGCTTCCATCATCATGCAGCTGATGACGCACGCGATCCCGCAGTTGGAGTCCTTGAAAAAAGAAGGCGAGGCGGGGCGGCGTAAAATTACGCAATATACACGCTATGGCACGGTGTTTTTGGCCTGTGCGCAGTCTTTGGCGATTGCTATTGGTTTGGAAGCTCAGCCGGGGTTGGTTTATGACCCGGGGGTGTTGTTTCGCCTGACGGCGGTGATGACGCTGACGACGGGTACGCTCTTTTTGATGTGGCTGGGCGAACAGATTACGGAGCGCGGCTTGGGCAATGGCATTTCGCTCATTATTTTTGCGGGCATTGCCGCTGGTTTGCCGTCTGCCGTGGGCGGGACGCTGGAGCTTGTGAGTAAAGGCAATATGCACGAGCTGTCGGCGCTCTTTATCTGCGCGTTGGTTGTGCTGGTGACGGCCCTTGTAGTGTTTGTTGAGCGGGGCGTGCGCAAGATTCCGGTAAATTACATGGGGCGTCAGGCGGGCGGGCATTTTTCAAAGCCGCAGTCTCAGCCTATGATGTTGAAACTGAATATGTCTGGCGTTATCCCGCCGATTTTTGCGTCCAGCATTATTCTTTTTCCGGCGACGGCGGCGAGCTGGTTTGGCTCCGGCGAGTCTATGACGTGGCTGAAAGACATTGCGGGGGCGCTTTCTCCGGGTCAGCCGGTGTATACCCTGCTCTATGCGGCTGCGATTATCTTCTTTTGTTTTTTCTATACCGCGCTGGTGTTCAGCTCGCGTGATATGGCGGACAATCTGAAAAAAGGCAGCGGCGTCGTGCCGGGTATTCGTCCGGGCGAACAGACCGCGCGCTACATTGACAAGATATTGGTGCGTTTGACGCTAATGGGCGCGATTTACATTACGCTGGTATGTTTGTTGCCGGAGATCATGATTCTTTATTGGAATGTTCCGTTTTACTTTGGCGGGACGTCGCTCTTGATTATCGTGGTGGTGACGATGGACTTTATTCAGCAGGTGCAGTCTTATGTGTTTACGCACAGGTATGAAAGTCTGCTCAAGAAAGCGAATTTTAAGGGCGGTTTTTCCCCGCAGCGGTAAGAGTGATGGCAAAAGAAGAATCCATTGAGATGCAGGGAGAGGTTCTGGAAACGCTTCCGAACGCGACCTTCCGGGTTCGCCTGGAAAACGGACATGAAATTCATGCCACGATTTCCGGAAAGATGCGGATGCACTACATTCGCATTTTGTCAGGCGACAAAGTAACGGTGGAAATGACGCCTTATGATCTTTCGCGGGGACGGATTACTTTCCGTACCAAGTAAGGAATTCTCTACGCAACAAAACCCTGGAAGGAAAGAGAGTGGCTCTCTCTTGATTTCCTGTTTTAGGAGCAGTCAAAATGAAAGTATTGCCTTCGGTGAAGCGGATTTGCCGCAATTGCAAGGTTATCCGCCGCAAAGGTGTGGTGCGCGTCATTTGCAGTGACCCGCGTCATAAACAGCGGCAGGGTTAATGGCGATCTCTTCCTTTTTTAATTCTGGCATCGTTGGAGTGAAACAATGGCCCGTATTGCAGGGGTAAATATTCCGAACCATCAGCACGCGGAGATCGCGTTAACTGCCGTTTATGGCATTGGCCGTTCGCGCGCTCAGAAGATTTGTGACGCGGCTGGAGTGCTTCGTTCGTCAAAAATCAAGGACTTATCGGACAGCGACATGGGTAAGCTGCGCGATGAAGTGGCCAAGTTCGTCGTGGAAGGTGATTTGCGGCGTGAGGTGACCATGAACATCAAGCGCTTGATGGACCTGGGCTGTTATCGTGGTTTGCGTCATCGCAAGGGGTTGCCGGTTCGCGGTCAGCGTACCCGCACGAACGCGCGGACACGCAAAGGGCCGCGCAAGGCGATTGCCGGCAAGAAGAAGTAAGGAACAATCATGGTCAAACCTGCTCAAAAAGTAAGAAAAAAAGTTAAAAAGAACGTGGTGGAGGGGGTGGCGCACATTCATGCGTCGTTCAACAACACCATTATTACCATTACGGATCGTCAGGGCAACGCGCTTTCCTGGGCGACGTCTGGCGGCGCGGGCTTTCGTGGTTCGCGCAAGTCTACGCCTTTTGCCGCTCAAGTCGCGGCGGAGGCCGCAGGGAAGGCGGCGCAAGAGTTTGGCGTGAAAAACCTGGAAGTGCGCATCAAAGGGCCTGGCCCCGGACGCGAGTCTTCCGTGCGTGCCTTAAACGCGATTGGTATGAAAATTTTCAGCATTTCTGATGTGACGCCGGTTCCGCACAATGGTTGCCGGTCGCCCAAGAAACGCCGTATCTGAGGAGAAAGGCAGTGGCTCGTAATCTTGATCCCAAATGTCGTCAGTGTCGCCGCGAGAAAGAAAAGCTTTTTCTCAAGGGGGAAAAATGTTTTTCTGACAAATGCGCTTTCGAGCATCGTGACTATGCTCCTGGTCAGCATGGGCAGAAGTCTGGCGCGCGTTTGTCCGACTATGGCGTGCATTTGCGCGCCAAGCAGAAAATTCGCCGTGTTTATGGCGTACTGGAAGGGCAGTTCCGCCGTGCTTTCAAGGAGGCCGAACGTCAGAAAGGCCAGACGGGCGAAAACCTTTTGCAGCTTTTGGAAGCGCGCCTGGATTCTGTCGCGTACCGTATGGGTTTTGGCGCGTCGCGCGCTGAGGCGCGGCAGGTCGTGCGGCATAATGGGGTGCTGGTCAATGGCAGGCGTGTCAACATTCCTTCCTACAGCGTTATGCCGGGAGATTTGATTTCTCTGACAGAAAGGGCGCGCGCGCAGCTGCGGGTCAAGGCGGCGCTGGAGTCTGCCGAGTCGCGTGGTTTCCCGGAATGGATTTCCGTAGATGTCAAGGAAGGCAAGGGAACTTTCAAGTCCTTCCCGCAGCGTTCAGAGCTTTCTCCGACTTTGAACGAAGGCCTTGTCATTGAGTTGTACTCCAAGTGATCCTTGGGTTTTCACGATCAACGCAAAGGATTTGCTTATGCAAAGCAATACTCTCCTGAAACCGCGCATTATTGAGGTACAGAGCATTTCTCCGCTGGAAGCGCGGGTAGTGATGGAACCCTTTGAGCGTGGCTTCGGGCATACTTTAGGGAATGCCTTGCGCCGCGTTTTGCTGTCCTCTATGGATGGATATGCGCCTACGCAGGTTCATATTGACGGTGTTTTGCACGAATATTCGACGCTTGAGGGCGTAGAAGAAGACGTAGTGGACATTTTGCTCAATCTGAAAGGGGTCGTGTTCAAGCTGCATAACCGCGCAGAGGTACGGCTCACGCTGGAAAAAAACGGCGAGGGGGTTGTAACGGCCGCAGATATTGAGTTGCCGCATGATGTGGAAATCATCAACCCCGAGCATGTGATTGCCCGAATGCAGTCTGGAGGGCGGCTTTCCATGGAAATTCAGGTAGAGAAGGGACGCGGCTATGTGCCGGGGAACATGCGCTATCTGAACGAGGCGAAAACTATCGGACAGCTGGTGCTGGACGCCTCCTTTAGTCCGGTGCGCCGTGTTTCCTATACAGTGGAGGCCGCGCGGGTTGAGCAGCGGACTGACCTGGACCGCCTGATTGTAGAAATTGAGACCAATGGCGCGATTCAGCCGGAAGAGGCGATTCGTTCCTCGGCGCGAATTCTGGTAAGTCAAATGGAGGCTTTTGCCGATTTGGAAGGGCGTTCGTCCTCCGGAGAAACTCCCTGTTTGGTCACACAGGTTGACCCCGTGTTGTTGCGTCCGGTTGATGAGTTGGATTTGACGGTGCGTTCCGCAAATTGTCTTAAGGCGGAAAGCATCTATTACATCGGAGATCTGATTCAGCGCACGGAAAACGAATTGCTGAAAACCCCGAATCTTGGCCGGAAGTCCTTGAATGAAATCAAGGAAGTTCTGGCAACACGCGGTCTGACTTTGGGAATGAAGCTGGAAAACTGGCCGCCTGTCGGCATGGATCGGACGTAAGTAAGACTTCGGCGTGTCCTTCGAGACATGTGTTTTTTATATCCCTCTGGGACGCTTGTATAACGAAAGGAATGAACCATGCGTCACCGTTTAGGACTGAGAAAGCTGAATCGCACCAGCAGCCACCGCTTGGCGATGCTGCGCAATATGGCGGTTTCTCTGTTGAAGCATGAAGCTATCAGAACGACGCTGCCCAAGGCGAAGGAATTGCGTCGTGTGGTTGAACCGCTGATTACTCTAGGCAAAAAGCCCAGTTTGGCTAACCGGCGTTTAGCGTTTGATCGTTTGCGTGACCGCGATATGGTTGGCAAGCTGTTTAACGAGTTGGGCGCACGTTACGCCACGCGACCGGGCGGCTATCTGCGCATTTTGAAATGCGGCTTTCGGGTGGGGGACAACGCCCCTATGGCCTATGTGGAGTTGCTGGATCGACCGGCTTCCGAGAAACCGGTCAATGTGACGGAAGAAGAACCCATCGGTTCTTGACGGAAATGACGCGCCATGTCTTTGGCGCGTCTTTCGGCTTATCTGGCGTGTATCGGCGGGGAGTTTTGCGGCTCCGGCAGGGGGAGTTTTGGGCGCGGCAGGGTTTCTCCATGTTCAATGCGGTAGAGCCACGCCAAGAGTTCGGCAACCGCGAGATAAAGCTGACTGGGGATGTGTTCGTCTAAATCAACCTGGACAAGAAGCGCGAGCAGTTCCGGGGATTCGTGTACATATACGCCGTGCTCTTTGGCGCGGCTGATAATTTCTTCCGCGATGAGACCGCGCCCTTTGGCGACTACGCGCGGCGCGGCGTCGCTTTGCCGATAGGCAAGCGCGACGGCCTCGGTTTGGCGAGACGCGGATGATTCCTCATGTTTCCGTGCGGGCATGGCGGGCAATATCCAAAAAACGCAGTGTTAAACCCGCTGTCTCGAATTGTCGGCGCAGTGCGGCGTTGTCGGCAATCAAGCGCGCGCGCGCGGCGTCGTCTTCCGTGCGCAGGGCAATCTCAATGCCTTGTCCGCTGACGAGTTTCAGGGTTGCGGATACGCGCCCCAGGCGCGGCAATTTCAGCTGGAGACGAGTTGTCCAGTTGGCTGCAAGGTTTTCTTCTTGTGCTTTGCGCGGATTTTCTTCGCGGATTTCTAAAAAAATTTCCTGACCGGGCCATATTGCGCCTTGCCAGGCGTAAGTTTGGCTGGCTAGCGCGTCCAGCTGCTGTTGTACGAGGGGAGCGAGTTCGGCGGCGATCATTTGTCCCATGCTGACTCGCATGATCGGCGCTTCTCCTGCCGAGGAAGGCGCGGGATTCTGCGCGACGGACGCTGTTGCGGTACTTCCTCTAGGCTGGGCGAGGGGGGGCTGCTCGCGCGCGGGAGCTGTAGGATTTTGCGCGAAATGTCCGGGACTCGCGCTTTGACGCGCGTTTTCTGAACGTTGCGTGGCGCTGATATTCTGCCCGGAGGCGATGTTTTCTCCGCGCGCGTTCAAAAGCGCATTGAGGGCGGGGGAGAGTCGCCCTTGCGGTTCGCTGAGCAAACTTTCCAATGTTGTTTTTCCCTCGACCCAGCGCGCTTGATGCGATTCATAAAAAATGCCGCTTTTGGCAAGCGCGGTTTTCAGCGCCGCAGCGAGTTCTGCCGCGTTGTCCGGCATTTTGGTCACGACTGCTTGCGCTTGGTTCAGCGGCGCGGGCGGCGCGCGCTTTCCGCCTTCCTTGTCCAGTCCGCTCAAAATTTCCGCGATGAGCTTTCCGGCGATGGTCAGGCGCGTGGAAACCGAGTCGTTACGCGCAAGCTCTTTTCCTGCTGCGGATTTGATTTCGGGCGTCCGCCCGGAGGCGATTGCCAGCGTGAGTTTTTCGTCCTGGCTTTGTACCTCCAGTTCCAATGTTTCGCCGGGGCGGGCGGCAAAGGGGAGTGCCAGGGTCATTTCGCGCCGGATCGCGGCGTTGGCCGTCTGCGCCTCAACGACGGCGCGGCACAGGCCATTGGGCATAAGCGATTGAATGGTGGCCGTCAGGCGCTGTCCAGGCGATAAATCCCGCAGTGCGTCCTGCGCCTTGGAAACGGGTTGTGCCGGTAATGATTTTCCGACCAGTTCGCCGATAAGCTGCGCGCGGGCAGCGGCAAGCTCGGCGGGAAGGATACCCACGGCAATGTGCTCCCGGCGTCAGACAGCGGGGTGGCCGAAAGCTTTGAGCAGGGTGTGAAGATCTTGCCGCAGCGAGGCGGCGCGCTCGTTGATGGCCTCAATGTGAGAGAGCGCTTCGGTAATCAGGGCGCGATCCGATTCTGTCGCGGGCGGCAGTCCATTTTTTTCCAGAGATTGCGCAGCCTGTCTGGCGGCGGCGGCGGCGCTGTCCCAATCCAATGTTTCGGCGCTGGCAGCGGCTTTTTCCAAAAAGCGCGCAATTTGCGTGTAGCAAGACGTGTCAGGGGCTGTATGGGTCATGGCGGTATCAATTTTGTTGTTGTTTGTCTGGATCAATTTGCCGCCATGCTTCATGAATTTCGTTGAGCAATCCCAGCACTTCATTGAGCGTAGGGACGTCGTTTTTCATATTGGCCCAGAGCAAACGCGACACCATGTACTCGTAAAGAGCGGAGAGGCGTTCCGCCAGTTCTCCGCCCGCTTCAACATCCAGACTGGCTTTCAGGCCATTGGTGATGATGTCAATGGCTTTGGAAATATGTGTGCCGCGCTCAGAGAAATTTTTTTGCTCCGCGTGTAATCGCGCAACGGAAATGGCGCTTTCCGCGCCTTCAAACAGGAGAATGATTAATCGGTGCGGGCTGGCGGTGCGGATGTCAGACTCACGCCCTAAGGCGGCGTAGGTATTGGCGGGGTTTAAGCGGCTACCAAACATGATGAAAACTGCGGCTCCTTGGAATCAGAACGCTTACTTTGTGCCGAAGACGCGCGGAAGTCAAGGCGCGGAATGAATAAAACATGAGGCATATGCAAGCGTGGACAATTTATTTTCAAGAACGGCTTTCTATTATAGACTTATCAAATTGTAATCTTCTAGTTTAGGTGGAAGCGAGAATCATGGCGATTATTGTGCGCGGCGAGATTATTGGCGGCGAGGCTTTGTTGGACAAGCTGGGCGTTTCGGAGGGCGGCCACGCGTTTTCACGTTGCATCAATCGCGTGGAGCGCGCGGCGGAAGGCAAGCGCGGCAAAGTGCTGAGTTCCGAAGGGCATAGCGTGGTGGTTTCCTTTGAGGATATGGAATCCGCATGTTTGTCCAGCGTGGAAATGCATAAGCGGGTTGCGGATTTGCCGCCCATTTCCGGAATTCATGTATCGCTAAGCGTGGCAATTATGGCGGACCCGGAGGAACAGCGCGCTATTGAGCGCGCGGCGCGGTTGTTGACGCGCGCCATCCCTGGTCAGATTCTCTGTGATCGCGGCATGTTTATGGAAGCCGCCCGGCAGGCGGGGCTAAAAACCCTGGATTTGCAGCATACCTGGCAGCCAACAGAGGATGACGCGCCAATTGAGCTTATGGACATTCTCTGGAATGAGTCGCGCACGCCGGATTCCGCCGTGGATACTGTAGTGCAGGCGGGCGCGATGTTTACGCCGGAGGAAGACCTGGAAAAACCCGCGAACGCTATGACGCATCCGCGTCTGCGCCTTTGTTATGGCGATAAAAAAATGCTTCTGGATGATCAGGCGACCGTGGTGACGCTGGGGCGTGACCGGAATAACGACATGGTGATTGCGGACAGCATGGTTTCGCGTGTTCACGCGCGGATTGTGCTGCGTGAACGGAGTTTTCGGCTGGAGGATATGAGTACCAACGGCACATATGTCAGCCTAAACGGTTCGCATGAGGTATTTGTGCATCATAATTCTCTGCATTTGCATGGGCATGGCGTGTTGTGTATGGGTTTGTCAGTGCATGACAAGAAGGCGAATTGTCTGGAATTTGAATTATTCTGACAATCCTGGGATGAGCGGTGGAAATTGAAGACCGGGGGCGCGAAACGCCGGATGCGGCGCTGCCGCGCTTTGGCGCGTTGTCAAAAGACGTAGTTATTTCCGGCGCGGCGGGCGGGATTGAGATAAAGGTAGAGATTCCGGAGGGGCTGCCGCGTGGTCTTGCCCTGGTTGCGCATCCGCATCCTTTGGGCGGTGGCGCGAATACCAATAAGGTAACGCATACGCTGGCGAAAACATTTTTGGAACTGGGCTATGTGGCGTTGCGGCCGAATTTTCGCGGCGTGGGGAAAAGCGCGGGGACGCATGACGAAGGGCGCGGCGAAACAGAAGATTTGCTAAGTGCGCTGGATTGGGCAAGAGCGGAGTTTCGGGATATGTTCGCGGGGCCGGGGCGTGCTTGCCCGGTGATTCTTGCCGGTTTCTCTTTTGGCGCGTACTGCCAGACCCGCGTGGCGGAGCGGCTGACGGCAATGGGGACGCCTCCGGAAAGGATGGTTCTGGTCGGGGTAGCGGCGGGGTTTGTGGAGGGCTTGCGTCATTATGACGCCGCGCCCGTGCCGGACGATACGCTTGTCATTCACGGCGCTCTTGATAGGACGGTTCCGCTTGCCAACGCGCTGGCCTGGGCGGAGCCGCAGAATCTTTCGGTTGTGGTCGTTCCTGGCGCGGATCATTTCTTCCACAAACGGCTTACGCTCTTACGCGACATTGTGCGTCGCGCCTGGCGCGCGTAAAAACGCTTGGAGTATCCGTTTTCTGCGCGGGCGGGATGCCGGGAGAATTTTCCTTTTCGTATTAGAAGCATGTTCTATGTATATATATAATATATAATTAGCAATTTTTTTCGGATAGGGGCGGGAATACATGGAAGGGAAACACGGATTCTTCAAGCGGCTTTCTATAGCGGCGCGGTTGAATGTCATTACGGTATTGGCGCTTGTAACGCTGTTTGCGGCAACGATAACTTTTCTGGCGTCTTATTTATCCGGGATTTTTATTGAGAATGGGAAAGAAACGATTCGGATGGTAAGCAAGCAGGCGTTGATGACGGTAGATACGCTTGCCAAGTCGCTGGAAGTGCAGATTAACAGAAACCTCAGCCTTTTCAGTATGAGTCTTACTCGAGGAGAAGGTATGGCAGAACTTCGTCCCGGGTGGTATCTGGCGTATCTACGCCGGCGCTGTTGCTCAATGGCGAGCTTCTCAATGGCACGACGAAATATGTTGATGAGTACACCAAAGTAAGCGGCATAGCCGCGACGATTTTTGCCAGAGACGGCGATGATTTTGTGCGCGTTTCCTCAAGTCTCAAAAAAGAAAACGGGGAAAGGGCGCAAGGCACACGCCTTGATCGCGCGCATCCCGCGCGCGCCGCGCTGTTGAATAACCAGGGCTTTATGGGCGTGGCGAAGCTGTTTGGGAAAAATTACATCACGAGCTACCGCCCGCTGACCAACAAGAATGGCGAGATTGTGGGCGCGCTTTTCGTGGGTCTTAATTTTTCCGAATCCCTGAAAGAGCTACGCGGCGAGTTGATGGGGGTCAAGATTGGGGTGTCCGGTTACATGTTTGTTCTGGATTCCGGAAAAGACGCGGGCCTACTGGTTTTTCATCCGGAGATTGAGGGGAAAAATGTCGCCCAGAATCTGGACGCAGACGGCAAACCCTATATCCGGCAAATACTTGAGCAAAAAGAGGGCGAGATTGTCTATAACTATCCAGAGACAAAGGCTCCGGGGGAAAAATCAGAAAAGACGGCGCTGTTTATGAGCTATCCCCGCTGGAACTGGATTCTGGTCGGCGTCATGGATAACGAGGAACTGACGCGGCACGCGCGTTTGGTCAGAAATATATTGATTGGCGGCGCGGTTGCGTTGTCACTCCTTCTTTCCGTGCTGATCAATTTTGTTCTTCAGACCTTTTTATCGCGTCCGCTGAAGGTGGTTTGCGGCATTCTCCATGGAATTTCAGAGGGAAATCTGGGCGTTAAAATTCCTGTTCCGAATGGCGGGGATGAGGTTTGTCAAATGCTGTCCTCTATGTCTTTGACCGTGGAGAAGCTGCGCGCTTCCCTTACGGTGATTCGGACTGGCGCGGACGAGCTTTCCGAGAACGCCGAAAAGATGCGCGTGACCAGCAACTGCGTTTTGGAGAATTCCCGACAGGAAAGCATGGAAGCCGCGCAAATCGCGGGGGGCATGGAAGAGATGAGCGCGAGCGCGGCGAGCGTGACGGAAGGCTCCCTTGAAGCGCAACAGACCGCGCGCGCGAGCGATGAAATCGCGAAAAGCAGCGAGTCGGTCATTGAAGCGGCCAGCTCTGCTATGCAGGGGATTGCCGAAACGGTGCGAGAGGCCGCGATTGTCGTGCAAACGCTCGGCGAGGAAAGCAAGTCCATTCGTTCTATTGCGGATACGATTCGGGCAATCGCGGAGCAGACGAACCTGCTCGCGCTCAATGCCGCGATTGAGGCGGCGCGCGCGGGGGAGCAGGGGCGCGGATTCGCGGTTGTGGCGGATGAGGTGCGAAAACTCGCGGAAAGCGCGCAAAGTTCCGCGTCGGAAATTTCCGTTGTGATCAAGAAGATTTTGGAAGGTACGGACAGCGCGGTAAAACAGATGAATTCCGGAGTCGGTCAGGTAGAAAGCGGAGTGGAATACGCGGAAAAAGCGGGCGCGAGCATGGCGGAGATTCGCGCGGGCGCGGAGCGCGTTTCCGAATCCATTGCGTTGGTGAACCATGCGGTAGCCGAGCAATCCAAGACGATTTCTTCCATTTCCAGCGGCGTGGATTGCATTTCCAAAAATGCGGAGCGCAACGCCGGAGCCGCCTCTGACAGCGCGGAGCTTGCCAAAACTCTGGAAACTCTGGCGAAAAAATTACAGGAGAGCGTGGGCAGATTCAGACTTTGAGGACTGAGCGCGGGGAAACGGGGCGAAAGGAGGGAAAAGAAAACGGCGCGCTGCGTCGCGCGCCGTTTTCAATAGAAGGAAAAACGGGAGTTTCCGCTTTACAGCCCGACGCGGCTGATCGCCATTTCCTTGAGAGTGTTGGAAACAGTGAACGCCGCTTCTGTTTCCGCGCGGATTTGGTCTACGGAGACGCCGGGAGCGTATTCTTCCAGAACCATTCGGCCCTCATGAAAGCGGAAGAGGGCGAGTTCCGTGACCAGCGTGGAAACGCGGCCTTTCACGGTCAGCGGCAAATTGCACTGTTTGACGATTTTTTTCTCTCCCTTGGCGGTATGCTCCATCGCGACGATGACCTGGCGCGCGCCCACCGCCAGATCCATGGCGCCGCCCATGCCCGGAACGTTTTTGCCGGGGACCATCCAGTTGGCGAGGTCGCCGTTTTCCGCGACTTGTAAACCGCCCAGCACGCAGGCGTCCAAATGGCCGCCGCGCATCAAGGCAAAAGAAATGGAGGTATCGAAAGTCGAGCCGCCGGGGATAATGCTGCACGGATTGCCGCCAGCATTGACGACGCGCGGCTGCCCGATGGGGGCGATTTCTTCGGGAACCGGGCCGATGCCCAGAAAACCGTTTTCTGATTGCAGCATCAGCGTGACGCCCGGCGGCAGAAAGTTGGCGACAAGCGTCGGCAAACCGATGCCAAGGTTGACGGTGTCTCCGTCTTTTAATTCCAGCGCGATGCGGCGAGCGATAAATTCCTTGGCGCTCATTTCTTGGGTCATGGCTCTTTCTCCTTACTTGGGGTAGACGATGTAATCAACCAGAACGCCTGGCGTCATCACGTGATCCGGGTCAATGCAGCCGACTTCAACGATCTGATGCGCTTCCGCGATGACCGTTTTGGCGGCGAGCGCCATGAGCGGGTTGTGATTTCGCATGGATGTGTAGTAGACGAGGTTGCCCATTTTGTCGGCCTTGACCGCTTCCAGCACCGCGAGGTCAGCGGTCAGAGGCAGTTCCAGGAGATAGTCTTTGCCGTTGATGTTGACGGTCTGTTTTTTATTGTATTTTGTGCCGTTAAAGGTGACGTCCTGCTTTTCATCGGCTACGGAAGTGCCGACGCCGGTGGGGGTCAGCACGCCGCCCAGCCCGGAACCGCCCGCGCGGATGCGCTCGGCGATGGTGCCGATGGGGGAAAGCTCAATTTCCATTTCACCGGCGAGCATTTGCCGCTGGGCTTCCTTGTTGAGGCCGATATGGCCGGTGATCATTTTTTTTACCCGCTTGTTGCGCACGAGAAGACCGATACCTTCCGGCCCCTTGGTCGCGTCGGAGAAGGCCGCGTCGTCGCCAATCACGGTCAGGTCTTTGACGCCAGAGTCAAGAATCGCCTGCATCAGCTTGGGCGGGGTGCCGTTTCCCATAAAGCCGCCGTACATGATGGTCATGCCATCGCGCAGAAACGAAGCGACTTGTTCAATATCAAGTCTTTTGGATTTCATTGAATGCGTCTCCCGAAAAGAAAAAAATACACGCCAGACCGCGCGCGAAAGAATAGACAAGAGGCGGTCGTGTGCCGCAATTCCTTTTCCGCCTCGCGGCGTATTTTATGCGGATTGGAGCCTCAGGGCAAACAGAAAAGAGAGGAACATGCGGCGAACTTTCCGTGAAATGACGGCAAAAAGCGCTTATCTCCTATTCGTGAAAGGGTTTTTTTGCCGTGCCGCCATAGGGTAAAATGCGCGGATTCGCCGTATGTTCCGGTGTTCTTTTCCCCTTGTCTTTCCCGGCCTTTGGCTGTTTCACAGGAAATTTTATGTCTGAAAATCGCGTTCAATCTCCCGCTTTGCGCGGAAAAATCATGTCGGCGGAAGACGCCGCCGCCTTTATTCATCCGGGTGACAACGTCGGCGTCAGTGGTTTTACCGGTTCGGGGCATCCCAAGGCGGTGCCTTCGGCGCTGGCGCGCCGCATGACCGCCGCGCAGTCGGCGGGGGAGGATTTTCGCGTCGGCTTGTGGACGGGCGCCTCTACCGCGCCGGAATGCGATGGCGCGCTCTTTAAGGTCAATGGCGTTTCCTTTCGGACGCCCTATCAGTCGGATCCGGAGTGCCGCGGTCGCGTTAACGGCGGCGAAGCGTATTACGCGGACGCGCACTTGTCGCATGTGGCGCAGAACGCGGCCTGGGGGCATTACGGCGAACTGGACGTCGCTTTGATTGAGGTTGCCGCCGTGCTGGAGGATGGGCGGCTCGTGCCTTCAACCGCAGTGGGCAACAATCAGACCTGGCTTGATTTGGCCAAGCGCGTGATTCTTGAGGTCAATGCCGCGCAAAGCGCGCGTTTGGAAGGGATGCACGATATTTACGCCGTGGGCGTCCCGCCGCGCCGCGCTCCCATTACGATTGTCTCGTCGGCGGATCGCGTGGGGCTTCCCTATTTGCGCGTGGATCCGGAAAAAGTCGTCGCCGTGGTTGAGACGAACGCGCTGGACCGGGATACCAAATTTTCCGAGCCGGACGAGAATTCGCGCCGCATTGCCGGACATATTCTGGATTTTTTGCGCCATGAAGTGAAGAAGGGGCGCATTCCGGCCAATTTGCTGCCTTTGCAGTCTGGGGTGGGCAATGTAGCCAACGCGGTGATGGCGGGTTTGAATGATGGTCCTTATGAAAATCTGACTGCCTATACCGAGGTGCTGCAAGACGGAATGCTGGACATGATTCGTTCGGGAAAGCTGGTATGCGCTTCCGCCACGGCGGTGTCGTTTTCCGCGAAGGCGCTGGCGGATTTCAACGCCAATATTGACGAATACCGCAAACGTATTATTTTGCGCCCGCAGGAAATCAGCAATCATCCCGAAGTGATTCGCCGCCTTGGGGTAATTTCGATGAACGGAATGCTGGAAGCCGATATTTACGGCAATGTGAATTCCACGCATGTGCTGGGTTCAAGGATGATGAACGGTCTGGGCGGTTCCGGGGATTTCGCGCGGAACGCCTACCTTTCGATTTTCATGACCCCGTCCCTGGCGAAAAATGGCGCTTTGTCGTGCATAGTGCCGATGGTTTCGCATGTGGATCATACGGAGCATGATGTGCAGGTTCTGGTTACGGAACATGGTTTGGCGGATTTGCGCGGATTGGCGCCGCGTCAGCGCGCAAGGCTGATTATTGAGAAATGCGCCGATCCGAAGTTTCGTCCCGCGCTTGCCGATTATCTGGCCCGCGCGGAAAAGGGCGCGAATGGGATGCAGACTCCGCATTTGTTGGGCGAGGCTTTTCACTGGCATTTGCGCGCGCTGAAAGGGGAGCCGATGTAAGGGTGCGCCTCTGCTTCCCGTGTGGCATAGGGGGATTGGCGCGCGGGAGCGGCGCAAGAAAAAAGTTGTGTATACCCGTGTACAGAACAGGAGAATCTCGCATAGAATGCACCCGCTAACGAATGCACTCTGACGAAAGTTATAGATTCCCGTGAGTTGAACCGCCCGGAAAAAAGATGCGATGGC
>JAIRPW010000049.1 GCA_031256795.1 Zoogloeaceae bacterium
ACCCACTCTTATCGGTCGCCCATTGTTAAAGAACTCCCCCCAGCAACCACTCCCCGCCAGAAGAGCCAAACATTCTACCCCACAAAAAAAAACTGTCAACACAAATATGAAAAGACAACTACCGCTTCCGGCTGCCGCGCGAACCAGATACCGCCAGATATACCAACAGGAAACCCGCCGCCCACATCCCCAGCATCCCCAAAGCCAGACTCACCCGGCTATGCCACAGCCAGGGGACAACCACCGCCGCGCACAAGGCGGCAAATAAAGTCTGCACAAAACTTTGGCACGACGCCGCCAACCCCCTGTTTTCCGGAAAAAAATCCAGCGCCAATAAGGTCAGCGCGGGCATGGAAAACGCGACTCCAAAACTGTAGATCGCCATGGGCAATACGGCGAGAAATCGAATTTGCGGGAAAATCCCCGACGCCGCGAGGTTCAAACATACGGCAGCCGCCATCACGCCAAACGCCAGACAAAGCGTGCGCCGAAGATTCCACGCGCCCGCGACCCGACCGGAAAACCATGAGCCGCCGATCATGCCAAACATGCCGGGAACGAACAGCCAGTAAAAATCCGTCTCGCCCAGGCGAAGATGTTCCCGAATAAACACGGGCGCCGCCAGCACATAGATAAAAGAGCCGCAAAACACAACGCCCAGACCCAGCGAAAGCGCGAGAAACTCGCGGCAAAACAGCACGCTCCGGTATCTTTTCAGCAAAAGCCCGACCGCGAAAGCCTGGCGCTTTTCCTTGGGCAAAGACTCTGGCAAAAATCGCCAGCACAGCGCGTACAACCCTATCGTGGCCAATGTCAGAAAAACAAAAATGCCGCGCCAGCCGAAAAAATACAGAATCCAGCCGCCCACAATGGGCGCGGTGGCAGGGGCGATGGCGAACATGACCGCGATATTCGCCATCAGCCGCTGCGCCTGCGCGCCGTCGTATAGATCGCGGACAATGGCGCGGCTCACGACCATGCCCGCGCCCGCGGAAACTCCCTGCGCGGCGCGCATGACCCACAGCATCTCAATATTGACAGACAGGGCGCAGCCCAGAGAAGCCAGCGCGTAGACCATCAGGCTCAGCAAAATCACCCGCTTGCGCCCAAAGCTGTCCGACAGAGCGCCATGCCAAAGCGTCATCAGCCCGAACATCAGCATGTAGATGGAAAGCGTCTGCTGAATCTCCACGGGATTCGCGCGCAGGGTCTGCCCCATTTCCTGAAAGGCGGGCAAATAGGCGTCTATGGAAAAAGGGCCGACTGCCGAAAGCGCCGCCAAAACCAGGGGAAGGATCCATCGCCTTTGTTCGTCTCTGAAATTCATCTTGTTTCTGCTACTTTGCGTCCGTGAAGGGGCGGCGGTACTGCAACGCTTCCGCCATATGCGCTTTGCCGACGCGCTCTTCCGCCGCGATATCCGCGATAGTGCGCGCGACGCGCATGACGCGATGCCAGGACCGCGCCGAAAGATCCAGCCGTGCGGCGGCCTGCCGCAAAAGCTGCGCCGCTTCCTCGCTCATTTGGGCGAAGCGTTCGGTTTCCTGGGGCGTCAGCCGCGCGTTAACATGGCCTTGCCGCGCCATTTGCCGGTCAAGCGCCGCGGCAACGCGCCGCCGCACAGACTCCGACGATTCGCCGCCGCCCGCCCGCGCCATCACCTCGGCAGGCAGCGCGGGAACTTCTATCAGTACGTCCATTCTGTCCAGCACAGGCCCGGAGATGCGCCCCCGGTAACGGCTGACCTGCTCCGCCGTACAGCGGCAGCGCCCGTTTGCGTGTCCCTGCCAACCGCAGGGACAGGGATTCATCGCCGCGATCAGCTGAAAGCGCGCGGGAAAAGTTGCGTGACGCCCCGCGCGCGCGATGTGAATTTCCCCGCGCTCCAGAGGTTCGCGCAGGCTTTCCAGTACCTTGCGGTCGAATTCCGGGAATTCATCCAGAAACAAAATACCTTCTGTCGCCAGACTGATCTCTCCCGGACGCGGCGGGCTGCCGCCGCCCACCAGCGCTACGGCGGAGGCGGTCGCGTGCGGCGCGCGATAGGGGCGCATCCGGAAAAGCGCGGATTCAAAGCGTCCCGCCAGCGACAGAATCGCGGCGGACTCTCGTGCCGCCCTGTCTGACAGGGGCGGCAAAAGCCCCGGCAGACGCGCGGCCAGCATGGATTTTCCGCTGCCGGGCGGGCCGTACATCAAGAGCGAGTGGCCGCCCGCCGCCACAATTTCCAGCGCGCGCCGCGCCTGGGTTTGTCCCTTGAGATCGGCAAGGTCGGGATAGACGGGAAAGTCGCCCGCGGTCTGCGGTTTTCCGGGAGACAGGTTTGCCGTGCCGCGCAGCCAGGCGCAAACTTCCAGCAAGGAAGCCGCGCCCAAGATTTCGCCGGTTTGCGCCAGCGCCGCCTCGTCTGCGCTGGCCTGCGGCAGAACGAAGCGCGGCGGCCGACCGTCCGCCTCGTCCGCCGCGAACAGGGTCATGGCAAACGCGCCGCGCACGGGGCGCAATTCTCCCGAAAGCGACAGCTCTCCGGCGAATTCGTAAGTCTCCAGGCGATCCGGGGGGATTTGCCCTGACGCCGCCAGTACCGCGAGAGCGATCGGCAGGTCATAGCGGCCGGATTCCTTGGGCAAATCGGCGGGCGCGAGGTTGACGGTGATATGCCCGTCGGGAAAGGCGAAGCCTGAATTGCTGATGGCGGCGGCAACCCGGTCACGCGCTTCCTTGACTTCCGTGTCCGGCAGACCGACCAGATTGAAGCGCGGCAGACCGGCGGACAAGTGCGCCTCCACCCGCACGCGCGGCGCGCGCAAACCGTCGACGCCTCGACACCATAAGCTGGCAAGCGGCATGACGTAAAGCCGAGAACTGGGATTTCGCGGGAAAAATCAGGCCGTTTGCGAGGCCGATTCCCGCATAGCCGCCTCCAGCGCCTGCAAGCGCCGCTCCAGCGCGTGAAGCCGCTGGCGCGTACTGTTCAGCACGGCGGTTTGCGCTTCATACTCTTCGCGCGTCACGAGATCAATATTGGAAAAGAAACCGGACATCATCGCCCGCGCGTTTTTCTCCATGTCCGCGACCGGATTGCTAACCATCATATTGTTGATTTTGTCCAAAAAATCACTGAAAGCCGAAGATTGGAACATAAATATGCCTCTGTTCTTACCTGTTGGGAGCGCGTGAGTGTATCACGCTTCATTTTTCGCGGGCGCGCCCTCTTCTTTTCCCGCCTGTTTCCGGGGAGGAATCGAAACCTGGGCGCGGGACTGCATGGCGGTAAGCATATTTGCGGGCGCGTTTTTACGCAACGTCGTGCCCGCGCCCAGAATTGCGCCCGCGCCGACTTTTACGGGCGCGACCAATTGGCAGTCCGAGCCGATGAACGCTTCGTCGCCAATCACCGTTTTATGCTTATTTACGCCGTCATAATTGCAGGTAATCACGCCCGCGCCGACATTCACGCGCGCGCCGACGTCCGCGTCGCCCAGATAGGACAGATGATTGGCCTTGCTGCCCGCGCCCAGACGGGTATTTTTGATTTCCACGAAATTGCCCGCGCGCGCGCCGTCCTCCAACACCGTTCCGGGGCGCAAACGCGCGTAGGGTCCCGCCGCGCAGTCCGCGCCCAGAATTGCGCCGTCCATGTGGGTGAACGCTTCAATTTTGGTCCGCGCGCCGATTTTCGCCGCGCGGATTACGCAGTAAGGGCCGACGGAGACGCCGTCCGCGAGCTCCACGCGCCCCTCGAACACGCAGCCCACGTCAATGGAAACGTCCCGCCCGCAGACAACCTGCCCGCGAATGTCAATCCGCTCCGGGTCATACAGACGCACGCCCCGGCGCAGCAAATCCTCCGCCTGCGCGCGCTGATAGCGGCGCTCCAGCGCGGCAAGCTGCGCCGGATCATTCACCCCTTCGGCTTCCCAAACCGTTTCAGGATGCGCCGCGCGCACCGGGATACGCGCCTCAACGGCCATACGCACCAGATCGGTCAGATAATATTCTCCTTGCGCGTTGTCGTTTTTGAGCGCGGAAAGCCACGCGCCCAGACGCCGCGTGGGCAGAAGAAAAATGCCGGTATTCACTTCCCGGATCGCGCGGATCGCCTCGTCCGCGTCTTTTTCTTCCACCACGGCGCGAATGCCGTCGGCGCTATCGCGCACAATGCGCCCGTAGCCTTGCGGATTGTCCAGACAGACGGTGAGAATCCCCAGGCTTTCTTCGCCGGTTTCGCGCGCCGCGCGGCATAAATTTTCCAGCGCGCGCGGGCGGACGAGGGGCGCGTCGCCGCAGAGCGTCAGCGTCGGCAGGCCGGGATCAAGATGCGGCAGAGCCTGGGCGAGGGCGTGGCCGGTTCCTTTTTGCTCGGCCTGGAGCGCCCAGAGAAGGTCCTCATCGGGAATGGCCTGACGCACGCGCGCGCCGCCATGCCCATAGACGACGACAAGACGCGCCGGAGCGAGTTCCCGCGCGGTATCCAGCACGCGGCGCAGGAGCGGCTTGCCCGCGAGCGGATGCAGCACTTTGGGCAGATCGGAATACATGCGTTTGCCCTGGCCGGCCGCCAGAATCACGATATTGAGGGACATAAGAGCTTTCTGAAAAACGCTGCCGCGGGCTTTACGCGGAATTTTCGCGCGCGGCCGGATCGCACGGTCAGCGGGGTTCTTCCTGCTGCGCGAGGATTTCGGCGAGCATTTGCTGGCCGCGCCCGGAGATGACCCAGTGCAGCATATTTTTGTCGTTGATGCGGGCTTCAATCAGCCCCATGCCCTTCAGCACCGTGAGCCGCTGGCTGATCAGCTCGCGCCCCAGGAGGGTTTTTTCGGCGAGCGCGGCGAGGTTGCCGAACATATAGCTTTCGTCCGCGATCGCCTTGAGAAGGCTGACGTCGTTGTAATTCAGGGCTTCACGGGCGTTCTGGCCGGATTCTGCGGCGGTATTTTCGCGCGGCGGAGGGGAAAGGCGCGCCGAGAGTTCGTTTTGGGCGTGGCGCAGCGCGTCCAGCTCTTTCCAGATTTCGTCTTTTGCCTGTTCCAGTTCTTCCTGGCCGCGGGCGGACGGATTCTCGAAAAGCCGACGCGCGGCGATGACATACAGGAGGCAAAACGCGGCGAAGACGAAGAAGCCGCCGGGGCGGACGCGCGCCGCGTCCAAAAGGCCGCTGGAGAGCATATTGAGGAAAAGCGGGGCGGTAAACGCGGTCACGACGCCGAAGAGCGCGAAGCGCCGCCGATCCTGGCGCTCCCCGGACTGACGCTCGGCGAGATAGGCATTGACCAGGCCGCCCAGGACGCCTGCGGCGATCATGAGAACCAGGGCGAAAATGAGCGGCGCGTCAAACGTGCCGCCCGCCTCCGCCACTTCCAGAGAGGCTTGCAGATCCACCGGGCGCTCCTTGCGGTATTCGTTGTGACCGTTGCGAAAAACAAAGAGAGGACTATGCCACAAAATGGCCGCTCGCGGCGGCTTTTGCGCGGACGCGCGTTGTTACAATTTTCCCGCGAAAAAAACTAAAGTTTTCCCCGCGCCAGCCGTAAATGCGGGTGAAGCGCCGCGAGAAGTGGTTTTGCAGCATCGGCTGGACGCTTGAGTTTCGTTTTTTCTGTTCCTAAAAGGAGAATCAAAATGCCTCAAATCATCAATACCAATATCCAGTCGCTGAATTCTCAACGTTCTCTGGATAGCTCGCAAGGCGCCCTGAAAACCGCGCTGCAACGTTTGTCCTCCGGTCTGCGCGTCAACAGCGCCAAGGACGACGCGGCGGGCTTGGCCATTGCGGAAAACATGAATTCCCAATCGCGCGGCATGACCGTCGCCATCCGTAACGCCAACGACGGCATCTCGGCGTCGCAAGTGGCGGAAGCGGGCTACAACGCCATTGGACAGCACTTGCAGCGGATGCGCGAGCTGGCGGTGCAGGCGGCTTCCGGTCAATACGACGAAGTCAACCGCTCCGCGCTGCAGGCGGAATACGACCAACTGTCCTCGGAAATCGCCCGCGTGGTGGACGCGACCAATTTCAACGGCAAGAAACTTCTGGACGGACAGTTCTCTAACGTGAACCTGCAGGTGGGCGCGACGACGACGACGGAATCGCAGATCGCCATCAATATCACCTCGATGAACGTTACCGACGTCGGCGCGATTACCGGATCAGTTGGCGACAACGCGCTTTCCGCCATCAGCAAGCTGGACGAATTGATCACCAACGTCAACTCCAACCGCGCGCAATTGGGCGCGCTGCAAAGCCGCTTTGAGGCCGTGCTGACCCAGCTTTCCGCCGCGCGGGAAAATACCGAAGGCGCCAGAAGCCGGATCATGGACGCGGACTACGCCAGCGAAACCGCGAACCTGTCGCGCGCGCAAATTCTGCAGCAAGCGGGCGTCGCAATGCTGGCGCAGGCCAACGCCTTGCCGCAGAACGTGCTCTCGCTCTTGCGGTAACGAACGAAAGCGGACAAAACCCAACGCCAGATTCGCCTTCTCACCGCGAATCTGGCGGGTTTTACGCCACGGCAAGGCGGATAAACGCCTGCTGGCTTTTCCCAGGGCAGGCGGGAAAAGACGGCGGGCGCTTATCCGCCCTGAATCAACGGACGCTTTCCTGCTTTCCGCGCGCCCAAAAATCCGGGTTGCGGCTGAAAACAAACTTTTGACAGGAGCTTCATCATGGACATACATGGAATCGGCGGCGCGACGCCCGTCGCGCCTGCCGCGCAAACCCCGCAGCAAGGGCGCGCGCCCGCCGCGCCCGTCAGCCGAGATACCCTGGCGGATCGCGCCGACGCGGTCCGCGGCGGCGGCGAGGCGCAGAACGCCCTGCCCATCAGCTCCCCGGTCGTGGGCAAAGAAGAGGCCAACGCCCCCTATTGGCAGCGTCAGCGCGCGCCGGAAGAGGCGGCGCGTCAGGCACGGACAAGCGCCGGACGCGGCGCGGAAACCAACCGCGCCGGACAGGCGGTCGGCGCGCCAGAAAACGCGGAGGAATACGGCGCGTTTCTGAAAGACATGGACGAAGCCAGCAGAAACGCGATGCGGGATACGCTGCGGGAAAGCGCGGATCGCCTCAATAAATTCGTCTCTCCCTATAACAATTCCCTGAATTTTTCGGTGGATGAGGAAACGGGGAAATTCGTTATCAAGGTCGTGGATAATGAGACTAAGGAAGTCATCAAGCAGATTCCTTCCGAGGAGCTTTTGAAACTCGCGCAATCGCTGGAAAAATTACAAGGTCTGCTGGTACGGCAGAAGGCATAATTTTTGCTGTCCGACTATATTGATACACAAAACGGAAAGGAGTCTCATCATGGCTACCATTAGTTCTTTAGGAATCGGTTCCGGGATTGATCTGGAAAGTTTGGTACAAGGTCTGGTTAACGCCGAAAAAGCGCCGCTCACCCGTTTGCAAAATCAGGTAACGTCCTATAACACCAAAATTTCCGCGCTGGGAACCCTGAGCAGCAAGCTCTCCAGTCTGCGGACGGCCGCGCAGGCGCTGAAGCCCTCCGCCCTGCAAACGGCGATGGAAAAATTCGCCACCAACTCCGGCAAACTCGCCGACGATAAAATCGGCTCCGTCACGGCGGGCGCGGGCGCGCTGCAAGGCTCTTACACGCTGGACGTGAAAAATCTGGCGTCCGGGCAAAAAATCGCGTTCGGCAGCGCGCCCGCAAATATCGCCTCCGGCGGTATGCTGACCATTGACCTGGGCAAGGTGGAAAACGGCGCGTTCGCGGCGGACTCTTCGCGGCAGATCAACGTCACCGTCGGCGCGGGCGATTCGCTGGAGTCGGTCGCGGCCGCCATCAACCGCGAAAAAAGCGGCGTGACCGCAAGCGTCGTCAATGGCAAAAACGGCAAAGAATTGCTGATTTCCGGCGAAGAAGGCGCGGAAAACGCTTTCCGGATTTCCGGCCTGGGACTGGATTATGACCCCGCCGCCGCCAGCGGCAATTACCGGAAAATTTCCGACGCGGCCAACGCGGAAATCGAAATTGACGGCATCGCCATCACCAGCAAGAGCAACAAAGTGACCGACGCTCTCCCCGGCGTCACGCTGGAACTGAAAAGCGCGGGGCAAACCACGCTGAGCGTCACGACCAACAGCACGGAAAAGCTGCAAAAATCCCTGGAGGATTTCGTCAAGGCGTTTAACGACGCCGTCGGAACCATTAACTCTCTGGGCGCGTACAACGCGGAAACCAAAGTCGCGGGCGCGCTGCAAGGAAACAGTCTGCTGCGCGAAACGCAAAGCGCGTTACGAAACCTCGTTTTCGGCACGGAACTCAATGGCACGACGCTCTCTTCCATCGGCGTCAGCTTCAAAGGCACGGACGGCACATTGTCGCTGGACATGGATAAACTCAAGGCCGCCGTGGAGAAAGACCCGGAGACCATCGCCAAATTCGCCGCCGAAGTGGGCGCGCGCTTTGACGATAAGCTCAACAGCCTGGCGGGAACCGGCGGGCAAATCCAGAGCAGCCAGGACAGCATGAAACTCTCCGTGAAAAGCCTGGAAAAACAACAGGATTCGCTGACCCTGCGCCTGGAGCAGGTAGAAGCGCGGTATCGCAAGCAATTCGCCGCGCTGGACACCCTGCTGGCCGATCTGAACTCCACCAGCTCGCGGCTGGCGCAAAGTTTGGCCGGGTTGCAAACTTCCTATAAGTAATTTCCGCGATTCAAAAAACCGCGCAAGGCCGGAATTCCGTGAAGGAATTCCGGCCTTTTCTCTGGGCAGCCCGCGCGCCTCAGCGCTTTTGCGGAGCCGCTTCCGCGCGATTCTCGGTTTTTTGCCGGGCGCGCAGACGCTCCAGCTGTCCGGTCAGCAAACGCTGCAGCTCGCTGCCCTCTTCCACGGCAGGCAAAAGTTTTTCCCAATGCTCCCGCGCTTTTTGGGCTTCGTCCGCTTCCAGCGCCGCCGCGCCCGCGAGGAAAAGCGCCTTGGGATGATCCGGCGTTCGCGCCAGCGCCGCGAGAAGCAAGCGCCGGGGCTTGCCCCGGAACGCGGCGGGACGATCGCCGCGTTCCGAAGTCTGCGCGTTGGCGGCCACAACGCGCATCGCCAGCGCCTCCGCGTAATCGGCCAGGAAATTCGCGTCATCCGCTTTCGCGCGGGATTGCTCCACCTTTTCGTAGACGGCGACGGCTTCGTCAAAACGCCCCTCCGCCTTGTAAAGCCGGGCAAGCAAGAGCCAGCTTTCCGTCTCTTCCGGCGCTTCTTTCAGCCGCGCCTCCAGTTTGGCGATCATCGCCCCGGCGGATTCAGGGACAGCGGCGGTCTCCGCTTTGGCCGCGCCGTTTAGCGCCTCCGGCTCTCCCAGCAAAAAATACCCGGCAAACCCCCCGGCAAGCAAAAGAAAAACCAGCGCGCAGGCGGCGGCAGGCGAAGGGCGCGCGTCAGAGGAGGGCGTTCTGGATTCCAAACCGCCCTCTTCCAGCAAACGCCGGCGCAGTTCTTCTTCCGCCGCCCGAAACGCCGCTTCGTCCAGGTTTCCCGCCGCGCGCTCTTTTTCCAGTTCCGCCCGCTCCGCGCGCAAAACTTCCAGGTTGCCGTCCTCATGGCGCGGCGCGGCCAACCCCGGCGGCGCGCGGCGCAGCAAGGCGGGCAGCATGATCGCGGCGACAGCGAGAATCAATAAAAAAGCGGCGGCAAAAAAAATAGGCGTCAAAACAACACTCCAAGACAAAAACGCGCGAACGCGGCGCACTCACTCTTCCACGCGATTCCCCGGCGTGAAAAACAATCGCCCCGCCGCCTCCAGCGCGGCGGCGTCCGGGGGATTTCGCTCCGCGAGACGGCGATTGCGGGCGGCAAGAGACCGGGAAAAAATCCAAAATCCCAGCAGCACAAAAAACGGCGGCCCCAGCCAAAGCAGCCAGGTTCCGGCGCGAAAAGGCGGCCGGTACAGCACGAACTCCCCGTACCGTTCGGTCATAAACGCCAGAATTTCCTCATCGCTTTGATTTTCCGCCGCCATGCGAGCAATCTCGCCGCGCAAATCCCGCGCAAGATCGGCATTGGACGCGGCAATCGTTTCATTCTGGCAGACAAGACAGCGCAGCTGCCCGGCAATGGCCTGGACACGCTTTTCCACCGCCGGATCCTCGGCAAGCGGACGCGCCGTGTCGGCAACCGCCGCCAGCGCGAAAAAACACAACGGCAAAAAGAGGAAGAAACGCGGACGAATCATTGCAGATTTTCCAGACGCAGCCTTGTCACTTTGCCATATACGGCGGGCAGCGCTTCCATCCGCGCGATCGCGTCCAGCGTTTGCCGCTCGCGGCAGACATGGGTCAGCAGAATAATGTCCGCCGCGCCCTCGCCCTCTTCCGGCTCACGCTGGAGCAGCGCGTCAATGGAAATCGCGCAGTCGGCCAGAATGCGCGTGACGTCCGCCAGCGCGCCCGGACGATCCGCCACACGCAAGCGCAGATACCCGGCCGTCTCGGCCTGATCAATGGGCAGAACCGGAACGTCGTGCAGACGGTCTGGCTGAAAGGCGAGATGCGGCACGCGGTTGTCCGGGTCTGTTGCCGCCGCGCGCGCGACGTCGACCAGATCGGCAATCACGGCGGAAGCGGTCGGCTCCGCGCCCGCGCCCTTGCCGTAATAGAGCGTGGTATCCACCGCGTCGCCCTTCACCAGCACCGCGTTCATCGCGCCCTCCACATTGGCGATAAGCCGCTTGTTCGGAATCAGCGTGGGATGCACGCGCAATTCCACGCCGTCCTCCCGCTTTCTCGCCAAGCCCAAAAGTTTGATGCGATAGCCCAGATACTCGGCATAACGTATATCCACCGCGTCCAGCTTGCTGATCCCTTCCACGTGCGCGCGCGCAAACTGAACGGGAATGCCAAAGGCAATGGAAGCCAAAAGCGTGATTTTATGCGCCGCGTCAATTCCCTCAATGTCGAAAGTCGGATCGGCTTCGGCATACCCCAGACGCTGCGCGCCCGCAAGCGCCTCCGCGAAAGAAATGCCTTTGTCGCGCATCTCCGAAAGGATGAAATTGGTCGTGCCGTTAATAATGCCCGCCACCCATTCAATGCGGTTGGCGGACAATCCCTCGCGCAGCGCCTTGACGATGGGAATGCCGCCCGCGACCGCCGCCTCAAAGGCGACAATCACGCCCCTTTTCTGCGCGGCGGCGAAAATTTCATTGCCATGCACCGCCAGCAACGCCTTGTTGGCGGTCACAACGTGTTTACCGTTCTCGATGGCGGAAAGCACAAGGTCGCGGGCGACGGTATAGCCGCCAATCAGCTCAACCACGACCTCCACGGCGGGATCGTTGACGACGGCGAAAGCGTCGTCGGTGACGCGGCAGCGCCCGTTCGTCATGGCGCGGATGCGCTCCAGATTGCGATCCGCCGCCACCGTGATTGCAATGGGACGCCCCGCGCGGCGGGAAATTTCCTCCGCGTTGCGGGAAAGCACGGCATAGGTTCCGCCGCCGACGGTTCCCATCCCCAAAAGGCCAACATGCACAGGTTTCATAAACGCATTCCATCTGATTGAAGTATTTACATTGAAAAAATTTTTTGCGGCGCGGATCGTTTCCCACCGCAGAATCATATCGCGCCGCGGCGCTGGCGGTAATGCGCGAAAAACCGTCCCATGCGCCCAATGGCCTCGCGCAAATCATCCTCGTAGGGCAAAAAAACGAGCCGGAAATGATCGCTGTTCGGCCAGTTAAACCCCGTTCCCTGTACCAGCAGCACCTTTTCCTCCGCTAGCAGTTCGGCGATAAACGCCTGATCATCCCGAATGGGATACAGCGCGGGATCCAGCCGGGGAAACATATAGAGCGTCGCCCTGGGCTTGACGCAGGAGACTCCGGGAATCGCGGAGAGAAGCTCGTACGCAATGTCGCGCTGACGGCAGAGACGCCCCCCCGGCGCGACCAAATCGTTGATGCTTTGATAGCCGCCCAGCGCGGTCTGAATGGCGAATTGCCCAGGCACGTTGGCGCACAAGCGCATGGACGCGAGCATGTTCAACCCTTCAATGTAGTCCCCGGCATGACGCTTGTCCCCGCAAACCACAAGCCAGCCCGCGCGATAGCCGCAGCAGCGGTAATTTTTGGAAAGGCCATTGAAAACCAGCGTAAGCACATCCTCGGAAAGCGCGGCCATAGACGTGTGCGCAGCCCCGTCGTAAAGCACTTTGTCATAGACCTCATCCGCGCACAGCACCAAATGATGCTCGCGCGCAATGGCGATCAGCTCCGTCAGCATATCGTCCGGATAGAGCGCGCCTGTCGGATTGTTCGGGTTGATGACGACCAGCGCCTTGGTTTTGGGCGTAATTTTTTTGCGCAGGTTGTCCAGGTCAGGCAGCCAGCCATTGGCCTCGTCGCAAAGATAATGCGCCGGCCGACCGCCGGAGAGCGAAACCGCCGCCGTCCAGAGCGGATAGTCCGGCGCGGGCACAAGCACTTCGTCGCCCGCGTTCAAAAGCGCGTTCATGGACATGACAATCAGCTCGGAAACGCCGTTGCCGACGTAAATATCCTCAATATCCACGCCCTTGATATTTTTTTGCTGGGTATAGTGCATCACGGCCTTGCGCGCCGCGAAAATCCCCTTGGAGTCGGTATAGCCAGCGGCGTGCGGCAAATTGCGAATCATGTCCAGCTGAATTTCTTCCGGCGCGGCGAAACCGAAGGGCGCGAGATTGCCGATATTGAGCTTGATGATCTCGTGCCCTTCCTCTTCCATTTGCCGCGCCTGGGCAAGCACGGGACCGCGAATGTCGTAGCAAACCTCGGCAAGTTTGTCGGATTTCAAAAGGGGTTTCGTTGTCATGGAAAACGGCTCGCGGCAAAAGCGGTGACGATACGCGCGGCAAGAATATCGCGCGCGGAAACGTCCATTCTACCGAATAACGCGCGCCAGATGGCGGACAACGCGGCTCGCGGAGGCCAAAAAAGCGGCTTCCCCGCGCCCGTGATCGCGCCGCGATCCGGAAAACTTCTTGATTTTCAGGCTAGTTTATGGAGAATGTCGTCTCTGG
Source organism: Zoogloeaceae bacterium (assembly GCA_031256795.1). Taxonomy (GTDB): domain Bacteria; phylum Pseudomonadota; class Gammaproteobacteria; order Burkholderiales; family Rhodocyclaceae; genus Azovibrio. The sequence continues at coordinate 13,019 of JAIRPW010000049.1, forward strand.
TCGCGCGGCGCTGCATGGGGTGCAAGGGATTTTCTGCGAGGGATTTTCGGCGCTTTTGTTTTTCCGTCCGGCCATGGAAAAGAGGCGCGCAAGGCGCGTGGGCAAGCCGCCTATTCAAGCGGCATTGATGAACTGGTTCAGACGGGTCGTCTGGCAATGAAAACAGGGAGTGGCATGATGTCCGAACGGGACGAAACCAACATGCAAGAGGGCGCGGCGGCATCCGGGGCAAACAGCGTCGACGAGACCGCGCCCAGCGCGGAGCGGGCAGAAGAAAAGAACATCTCCTTCGCGGATTTGGGTCTGGATGAAAAAATTCTGCGCGCGCTGACAGAGGCAGGGTATGAAAGTCCGTCCTCCATTCAGGCGGAATGTATCCCCGCGCTGCTTAAAGGGCGGGATGTTCTGGGGATCGCGCAAACCGGAACCGGGAAAACCGCCGCGTTCGCGCTGCCGATTTTGCAGCGCATTGACTTAAACCAGAAAACGGCGCAAGCGCTGGTGCTGACGCCAACGCGCGAGCTGGCGATTCAGGTCGCGGAAGCCTTCGCGCTCTACGCGCGGCGTCTTCCGGGATTTCACGTGCTGCCCATCTATGGCGGACAAAGCTACGGCATTCAGCTCAAGCAGCTGGCGCGCGGCGCGCAGGTGATTGTCGGCACGCCCGGTCGCGTCATGGACCATTTGGAGCGCGAACGCCTGTCGCTGGCGGATTTGCGCGTCCTGGTGCTGGATGAAGCGGATGAAATGCTGCGCATGGGATTTATTGACGACGTGCAGTGGATTCTCGAACATACGCCCGCGGAGCGGCAGACGGCGCTTTTTTCCGCGACCATGCCGGACGCGATCCGGCGCGTAGCGCAAAATTATCTGCTCAACCCGGAAGAGGTAAAAATCCGCACCGCGACACAGACGGTTGCGGCAACCCGTCAAAGTTACTGGCAAATTTCCGGGCTGCACAAACTAGACGCGCTGACCCGCATTCTGGAAGCAGAAAGCGAACTGGACGCGGCCATTGTTTTTGTGCGCACCAAGCTGGCTACCGAGGAACTGGCGCAGAAACTGGAAGCGCGCGGCTATTCCGCCGCCGCGCTGAACGGCGATATGAATCAGCAGGCGCGCGAACGCGCCGTTGAACAACTGAAATCCGGAAAGCTCGATATTGTGATCGCCACGGATGTAGCGGCGCGGGGCATTGATGTGCCGCGTATCAGTCACGTCATCAATTACGACATCCCCTATGACGCGGAAGCCTATGTGCATCGCATTGGCCGTACCGGGCGCGCCGGTCGCACCGGCGCGGCGATTTTGTTTGTCTCGCCGCGCGAAATGCGCATGTTGCGCACCATTGAGCGCGCGACCCGTCAGCCCATTGAGCGGCTCGTGCTGCCCAGCCATCAGGAAGTCACGGATCGCAGGATTGCGCTTTTCAAGGAAAAAGTCAGCAAAACCCTCGCCGGCGAGGACCTGGATTTCTTTGACGCGCTGATCGGAGAAATGACTGCGGAGCAGGAAGTCGCCCCAGAACGTCTGGCGGCGGCGCTGGCGTTTCTGGCGCAGCAGGAACGCCCCCTGCGCCTGGAAGAACAGGCTTTCGGCAAGCAACCGCGCTTTGAGCAGAGCGGAGAACGCGGCAATCGTTCGCGCGGAGAGCGTCCGGAGCGAGGGGAACGCCCCCGGCGGGAACGCCCGCCGCGTCCGGAGTTTGCCGGAGAAGTCAACGAAGATGACCGCGGCAACGCGGTAGTCATGGCGCGCTACCGCATTGAGGTAGGACGCGCGCACGGTGTGACGCCCCGCGACATCGTGGGCGCGATTGCCAATGAAGGCAATCTGCCGAGCCGCCTGATTGGGCGCATTGACTTGTTTGAAGAGTACAGCCTTGTGGACTTGCCGAACGATCTCTCGCAAGACATTCTGCAAACCCTGCGTTCCGCTTGGGTGCGGCGTCGGCAGCTCAATCTCGCGCGGGAGGATGGCGGCGCGCCGCAGCGGCGGGAAGGCTTTCCCCCGCGTTCTCACGCGCCGCGCGAAGGACGCGAGGGACGCTCGCCCTCCAATACTTTTGGCGCGCCGCGTCCCTATCGCCCGTCGCCTCCCGGAGAACGTTCCTTTCGTCGGCGCGAGCCGCGCTAAGCGTAATCCCCGTCAGGCAGGCGCGAAAAAATGAGCGCGCAGCTAACGCTGACCATGCCGGACGACTGGCATCTGCATTTGCGTGACGGCGCGATGCTGAAAAGCGTTTTGCCGCATACCGTCCGGAGCTTCGCGCGCGCGATCATCATGCCGAATCTCAAACCGCCGGTCACGACGGTCGCGGCGGCCCGCGCCTATCGCGCGCGCATTTTAAACGCCCTGCCGGAAGGAACGGATTTTGAGCCGCTGATGACGCTGTATCTTACGGAAACCATGACGGCGGCGGAAATCCGGCGCGCGAAGGCTTCCGGTTTCATTCGCGCGGTCAAACTCTATCCGGCGGGCGTGACTACGCATTCTGACGCGGGGGTGCGCGAATGGACAAACATCGCGCCGGTTTTGGCCGCGCTGGAAGAAGAAGGAATTCCCCTGCTCCTCCATGGCGAGGTCGCGACGCCGTCCGTGGATATTTTTGATCGTGAAACGGTATTTATTGATACCGTTCTTATCCCCTTGCTGGCGCGGTTTCCCGCCCTGAAAGTTGTTTTGGAACACATTACTACGGCAGAGGCCGCGCAGTTTGTCGCGGCGGCAGGAAAAAATGTGGCGGCAACGATTACCGCGCACCATTTGTTGTATAACCGCAACGCCCTGTTTCGGGAAGGTTTGCGTCCGCACTGGTATTGTTTGCCGGTGCTAAAGCGCGAAAGGCATCGTCAGGCGCTGGCGCGGGCTGCGGTTTCCGGCAGCGGAAAATTTTTCCTCGGCACGGATTCCGCGCCGCACGCGCGCGCGGCGAAAGAGTCCGCCTGCGGCTGCGCGGGCTGTTATACCGCATATGCCGCTCTGGAGCTTTACGCGGAAGCGTTTGAGGCGGAAAACGCTCTGGAACGCCTGGAAGGCTTTGCGAGTTTTCACGGCGCGGATTTTTACGGCTTGCCCCGCAATCCCCGGCGCGTAACCCTGATTCGGGAAGACTGGCGCGTTCCAGATCATTACGGGCTGGAAGAGGATGAGCAAAGCCTGATTCCGTTCCGCGCCGGGGAAACGCTGCGCTGGCGTCTGGCGGAAGAAGCCTTGGTTCGTTGACTGACCTGATTCTGGAGAAAATCATGCGTCGTTTTTTTGGGTGGGTTGTTCGCGCTGTTTTGCCTTTTGCGGCGGTTTTTTCGCTGACTGGCTGCATCAATGACGGCGCCTCTTATCATGCGGACAACGGGCGGCAGATTTTATCCATTGTGCGCGAGAACAATTTTTTTTGGGAAAAGCAGGTCGGTCTGTCGGTCGTAGTCGCCAGAATGCCGGAATGCCAAAGGCGGCATTTCCTGCAAAAAAGCGCTCCGAAAGCGCATATTGAACTCTGGCAGCCGGGGGAGAATACTTTTGTCCTGCGCCTGGGCAAGCGGATGTATGTGGCGGAAAACCGCACCTGCGAAGGATTTTCTGCATTAGACGAAGAGCCGCCCGGAGGCCTGGGCGCACATCTGGGAACTTTTGGCGAATCGGACGGCGTGTTCGTCTTTGTGCCCGCAGAGCCTGCCGCTGAACGATAAAGCAGGCGAAAATCCCCTTCGGCCTGACGGCCCAACAAAGGCTTGTATTGCCTTTTCATGAAGGATTGCCCTACAATAGACAGCTTGTCGGGGCGTGGCGCAGCCTGGTAGCGCACTTGCATGGGGTGCAAGGGGTCGCGAGTTCGAATCCCGCCGCCCCGACCAATGAACAATGAAGTATGAAAAAGGCCAATCGCAAGATTGGCCTTTTTGCTTTCCGCGCCGCGAAAACACCCGCGCGTTTCCGGCGCGAGAATCGGAGAGTTCGGGCGCATGGCTTTATAATCTTTTTTTATCTTTCTTTTGTCCCGCCGTCATGCAAGAAAAATACTCCCCCGCCGACATTGAGCAAAGCGCGCAAACGCGCTGGCAGGAACAGCGCGCGGCGCGCGCCCTGGATACACCGGAAGCGCGGCGGCGTCCAAAGTATTACTGCCTTTCCATGTTCCCCTATCCTTCCGGCAAACTGCATATGGGGCATGTGCGCAATTACGCCATCGGCGACGCGCTCGCGCGTTATCACAGGATGCTGGGAGAAAATGTTTTGCAGCCAATGGGCTGGGACGCTTTCGGAATGCCGGCGGAGAACGCGGCGATTCAGAATCAGGTTCCGCCCGCCGCCTGGACCCGCGCCAATATTGACTACATGCGCGGCCAGCTGCGCCGCCTGGGATTTTCCATTGATTGGGAACGTGAGCTGGCCACCTGCGATCCCGGTTATTACCGCTGGGAACAATGGCTCTTTACCCGCCTTTTTGCGAAGGGCCTGATTTATAAAAAAATGGGCGTCGTAAATTGGGACCCCGTCGACGAAACTGTTCTTGCCAACGAACAGGTCATAGAGGGGCGCGGCTGGCGCTCCGGCGCGCTCGTGGAAAAGCGCGAAATCCCCATGTACTACATGCGGATCACCGCCTATGCCGAGGAGCTGCTCGCCGGTCTGGAGACTCTCCCCGGCTGGCCGGAACAAGTCAAATTGATGCAGAAAAACTGGATCGGCAAAAGCGTCGGCGTGCGCCTGGCTTTCCCCTACGAGCAGGATGGGCGGCAGGAAAAGCTCTGGGTATTTACGACCCGCGCCGATACCCTGATGGGCGTAACCTTTGTCGCCGTCGCCGCCGAACATCCGCTGGCGGCGCGCGCCGCGCGAGACAATCCCGCGCTCGCCGCCTTCATTGAGGAATGCAAAAAGGGTGGCGTGGCGGAAGCGGAAATCGCGGCGCTGGAAAAAAAAGGAATGCCGACGGGCCTTTTCGTCACCCATCCGCTCAGCGGCGAACCCGTTCCGCTCTGGGTGGGCAATTATGTGCTGATGGGCTATGGCGAAGGCGCGGTCATGGCGGTTCCGGCGCATGACGAGCGCGATTTCGCTTTCGCGCGGCAGTATGGCCTGCCCATCCGTCAGGTTGTCGCCGCGGAAGGCGAGATTTTTTCCGCAGACGCCTGGCAGCCCTGGTACGGCGAGAAAACCCGCGCATATTGCGTAAACTCCGGAAAATACGATGGTCTCGCGCACGCCGACGCCGTCGACGCCATCGCCGCCGATCTCGCCCGTCTGGGTCTGGGCGAGAAGAAAACGCAATATCGTCTGCGCGACTGGGGGATTTCCCGTCAGCGTTACTGGGGCTGTCCTATTCCCATTCTCCATTGCGAAACCTGCGGCGACGTACCGGTTCCCGACGCGCAGCTGCCCGTAGTTTTGCCTGAGAACGCCGCCATTACCGGCGCGGGATCGCCGCTCGCCAAAATGCCGGATTTTTACGCGGCGACATGCCCGCAATGCGGGAAAGCGGCGCGGCGCGAAACCGACACTCTGGATACTTTCGTGGAATCTTCCTGGTATTTTCTGCGTTACGCCTGCCCGGACAACGCGAATGCCATGCTGGACGAGCGCGTTAGCTACTGGCTTGCGGGCGGCGTCGATCAATATATCGGCGGCATTGAACATGCCATTCTGCATCTTTTGTACGCGCGGTTTTTCAACAAGCTGATCCGGGACGCGGAACTTCCGAACGCGCGCGTCCCTGACGAGCCATTCCGCAACCTGCTGACTCAAGGCATGGTGATCGCGCCCACGTTTTACCGCGAAAGCGCGGACGGCAAAAAGCAGTGGCTCCCCCCTGCGGACGTCACGGTCAAAACGGACGAGCGCGGGCGGCCGGTGGGCGCGACGCTGAACGCGGACGGACAGCCCGTCTGGATCGGCGGGACAGAAAAGATGTCCAAGTCCAAAAACAACGGCGTTGACCCGCAACCGCTCATTGACCAATATGGCGCGGATACCGTGCGGCTTTTCATTCTTTTTGCTTCGCCGCCGGATCAGTCGCTGGAATGGTCAGACGCGGGCGTGGAAGGAGCGTACCGTTTTCTTCGCCGCCTGTGGCGCACCGTATATGAATATGTTACGAACGCGGCGGAAAAGCCCGCAGCGACGGTCGCGGCGGAAAAAACCGCCGCGCTGCGCGATCTGCGCCGAAAATTGCATCAAACCATCGTGAAAACGCGCGATGACTATGGCCGCCGTCTGCAATTCAACACGGCCATTGCCGCCGTCATGGAGCTTTTGAACGTTTATGACAAAACCGACAAAGCCCTGCTGGCCACAGAGGAAGGCCGGGCGCTCGCGCGGGAGCTTCTGGAAGCCGCGGCGCTGATGCTCTTTCCCGTTGTTCCGCACATCGGACAAGCGCTTTACGCTGCGCTGAAACCCGGAGCGGACGCCGCCAGCGCCGCTTTCCCCGAGGCGGATCCCGAAGCGCTGCGCCAGGAAAATCTTGCGCTTATGCTGCAAATCGGCGGCAAACTGCGCGGCAGTTTTCACGTGGCCGCCGACGCGAGCCGGGCAGAGATTGAAGCCGCCGCCCTGGCCACGGAAGCCGCGCAAAAATACCTGAACGGGCAAACGGCCAAAAAAGTAATTATCGTTCCTGGCCGGCTTGTCAATCTGGTTCCCTAAATTCGCGCGCCCCTTCAAGACCCACAGAACCTTCGCCATGCTTTTACTTTCTGCCCGCCGCGTTCCCGCAACCGGGAAAATCTTTTTGCTCGCCGCGTTTTTGGGCGCGCTTCTCTCCGCCTGCGGTTTTCACTTGCGCGGCGCGTTCGCTATCCCCTATGAACGGCTCTGCATTCTCTCGCCGGGCGCCAACAGCGAGCTGGGCATGAATCTGCGGCGGCAGATTCGCGCGCACCGGCCAGACACGCTGGTTGAATCTCCAAAAGAAGCGGACGCCGTGTTCAGGCAAGTCAGCGATCAGCGTGAGCGCATCATCACGGTATTAAACGCCGATGGCCGCGCGCGCGAATATCAAATCCGCCTTACCTATACTTTCCGCGTGGAAGACTCCAACGGCAACGCGCTCACGCCTGCGGCGCGAATCACGCTGACGCGCGACCTGACCTACGATGACAATCAGGTACTCTCCAAAGCTGATGAGGAAAATTTTCTTTGGCAGGATATGGAGCGCGACCTTGTCCAGCAGATTTTGCGCCGTTTGGCGACCTTGCGCCCCGCCGCCGCGCCTGTCCCGGAGGAAAACCCGGCTTCAGACGCTCCTCCCGGAAAAGCGGAAAAGGAAAGCGCCTGATGGAACTGGCGGAAGCAAAGCTCGCGGAACATCTGCGGGGCAAGCTCGCGCCGCTTTACACAGCGTATGGCGACGCGCCGCTGCTGGTGCTGGAGGCTGCGGACGCGATCCGCGCCGCCGCGCGCCGGCAAGGGTACGCGGAGCGCGAAGTGCTGACCGTACTGCCGCAATTCGACTGGAATCAGCTGGCCGCCGCCGGACAAAATTTCTCGCTCTTCGGCGGACGGAAAATAATTGAACTGCGTATTCCCGGCGGTAAGCCAGGTACGGAAGGCGCGGCGGCATTGATGGAATGCTGCGGACGGCTCTCTGAAGACAACCTTATTTTGATCACTCTGCCCGCGCTGGAATGGAAAGAGGAAAAAACCGCCTGGTTTGCCGCGTTAAGGCAGGCGGGGATTTTGTTGCGCCTCAATACGCCGCCGCTCGCCGATTTGCCGAACTGGATCGCCGGACGGCTTGCGCGCCAAAAACAAAAAGCGGACGCGGAAAGTCTGCGCTTCATCGCCGAGCGCGTAGAGGGAAATCTTCTGGCCGCGCATCAGGAAATTCAAAAGCTGGCGCTTCTCTATCCCGCAGGCGTCCTTGAGGCGGAACGCATCCGCGACGCAGTGCTTGATGTGGCGCGCTATCGTCTGGATGATCTGCGCGAGGCTCTGTTGCAGGGAGATATACGGCGCTTGTCGCGCACGCTGGAAGGTTTGCGGCAAGAGGGCGAGTCCGCCGTTCTGGTGCTTTGGGCGTTCTGTGAGGAAATCCGCGCCGCGGCCCGAATAAAGGCGGGTCTGGCGCGCGGACACTCGGCGGAAGCTCTTTTTCGGGAACTATGGGTGCGCGGGGCGCGGCAAGGACAGCTGCGCCGCGCGGCAGAACGCCTTTCCTGGGGCGCGCTCCGGGAATGCCTGGATGACGCCGCGCGCATTGACCGGCAAATCAAGGGAATTGACGCCTCCGGCAGCGGCGACGTATGGGACAGTCTGATGCGTTTGGGGTTACGGATGCGCGCTCCTCCGCGCGCGCGGACTCGTCCTTCATGACGCTTCATCTCTGGCTTGCTTTTTGCGCCGCGAATCTCCTGACCTCTCTTTCCCTGGGGCCGGGCGCGCTGGCCTCCATGGACGCGGGCAGAACGTATGGGGAAAAACGCGCGCTGTGGCTCATCTTCGGTTTGCAGGCCGCCTTGCTCTCGCAGCTTGCGCTGGCTTGCCTGGGCGTTGCCGCTCTGCTGCTTACTTCTGAAGTGTTGTCCGTTCTGCTGCGCTTTCTCGGCGCGGGGTATCTCCTCTGGCTGGGAGTCCGGCAATGGCGGCAGATTGTCTTTCCCGCGCCCCTGGCATTTTGCGCGGCGACCGGGAACGAAATGAAGAAGGGTGGTCTGCCGATGCGGCTGTTCCGCAGGGGAGCGCTGGTAAATTTCTCCAATCCGAAAGCGATTCTGTTTCAGGCCGCGCTGGTTCCGCACTTTATTGACCCCGCGCGCGCCCTGCCGCCGCAATATGGCGTAATCGCGCTCACGATGTGCGTGATTGATACGCTGGTCATGGCGCTTTATGCCGCGCTGGCGCGGCGAATCGCGCGCCCTTCTGGCGAAACGCTTTCCGCCCCGAACTGGGCGTCGTTCATTTTTGGAGCTTCCTTTATTCTGTTTGGCGTTTTACTTCTGGGCGCGGATTTATCCCGATGAATAGCGTGTTACATGCCTGTAACATACCGCGATAGGCAAAAAAAACCTTCTGCCGTATAATTTTGAACGGTTTTAGGAGTCGCAGTATCTTCCCTGTTCCATCTCTCGTTGTTTTTACCGTCACAAAAAGGAGAACCGCATGAAAAACAAACTCGCAATTGCCGCCATGCTGAGCGCCGGGCTGCTGGTTTCCGCTTCCGCCCAGGCGGATGAGGCGCTGGCCAAAGCCAAGAATTGCACCACCTGCCATGCCGTTGATAAAAAGCTGATTGGACCCTCCTACAAGGACGTCGCGGCCAAATATACCGCCAAGGACGTCCCCATGCTGGTCAAGAAGGTGCTGGATGGCGGGTCCGGCGTTTGGGGCGCGGTTCCCATGACGCCGAACAAGGCGACCGTGACCGAGGCGGAAGCGACCAAGCTGGTGAAATGGGTGCTGACCCTGAAATAAGCCGTTTTGTTTTCCCTCCCCAAAAGCCCCGCGCAAACGCGGGGCTTTTTTATGCCCGCGATTTCTGCCGCTTTCTCTGATTTCCCGCTTTCGCGCGCGGCCTTTTTTGGTGCGAGCGCATCGCCTGAAGCACAAAAATGGTGCGTTCTTTGCGCCGGGGGAAAAATCATGAATTTAACTCATTGAAAATCAATGCGTTTTTCCTGGCATAAAGACTGCTATAGCAAAAGCGTGGCGTTTTGCCATCCGTGTAGTTTTTCACATACGAGGAAATTTTCATGAAATTCGTCACAGCCATTATCAAGCCTTTCAAGCTGGATGAAGTGCGCGAAGCGTTGTCCGCCATTGGTGTTCAGGGAATTACCGTGACGGAAGTCAAGGGTTTTGGGCGGCAGAAGGGACATACCGAGCTGTACCGCGGCGCGGAATATGTCGTGGACTTCCTGCCCAAGGTCAAGGTGGAAGCCGCCATCAAGGATGAACTCCTGGAGCAGGCGATTGAAGCCATTGAGAAAGCCGCGAGCACGGGGAAAATCGGCGACGGAAAGATTTTTGTGTCGGCGTTGGAGCAAGTGGTGCGCATCCGCACGGGAGAAACCGGCGATGACGCCCTTTAATCAGGAGAAAACCATGAAACGCTGGCTCACAATACTTACTGTCGTTTTTGCCGCCGTAATTGCCGCGCCGACGATCGCGTACGCGCAGGAAATAGAGGCGGTTGTCGTGGAGGCGCAAGCAGAAGCGGGCGCGGACATGGCGGCCACTGAATCCGCTGAAGCTGAAGCGGAAGAGGCGCCCGCCGTGCTGGATCGCGGCGATACCGCCTGGATGCTGACTTCTACCATGCTGGTCATCCTGATGATCATTCCGGGTCTCGCGCTTTTTTATGGCGGTCTGGCGCGCGGGAAAAACATGCTCTCTGTCTTGATGCATGTGTTTGTCATTTTCTGTCTGACCACGCTTTTGTGGTGTTTTTATGGCTACAGTCTCGCGTTTTCCAACGGCGAGGTCGCGGGCAGTTTTTTTGGGAATCTGGACAAAATTCTGCTTTGCGGCATCACCATGGAAAGTTTGCACGGCACGATGCCTGAATATGTCTGGGTAGCCTTTCAGGCGACTTTCGCGGCCATCACCACTTCGCTGATTGTCGGCTCCTTCGCGGAACGGATTCGTTTTTCCGCCGTCGTCATTTTTTCTGTGTTGTGGTTCACATTCAGTTATGTGCCGCTGGCGCATATTGTGTGGGGCGATGGTTTTCTGGCGAAAGACGGCGCGCTGGATTTCGCGGGCGGTACGGTTGTGCATATCAACGCCGGGATCGCGGGTCTGGTCGGAGCGTATCTGCTGGGCAAGCGGGTAGGGTTTGGGCGCGAGGCTTTCACGCCGCATTCGCTGACGCTCACGATGGTCGGCGCGGCGCTTCTGTGGGTGGGCTGGTTTGGCTTCAATGCCGGCTCGGCGGCGGCGGCGGACGGTCTGGCGGGACTGGCGTTCGTCAACACCATCGTGGCGACCAGCGCGGCGACTCTGGCCTGGCTTCTCGGCGAAGCCCTGCTCAAAGGACGTCCCTCCAGTCTGGGCGCGGCCTCCGGTGCGGTCGCGGGATTGGTTGGCGTCACGCCGGCGGCGGGTTATGTGGGGCCGATGGGCGCGATTGCGATCGGTCTTGCGGCAGGCCTGGTCTGTTTGTGGGGCGTCAATGGCCTGAAGAAAATCCTGCGCGCGGACGACGCCTTTGATGTTTTTGGCGTGCATGGCGTAGGCGGCGTCTTGGGCGCGATTCTGACCGGCGTGTTTGCCGCGCCGGGACTGGGCGGCACGCAAGGAGCGGATTTCTCCATTGCGAATCAGGTCGGGGTGCAGATTTTCAGCGTCGGCGTCACCCTTGTCTGGTCGGCGGTCGTGGCGTTCGTGTCCTACAAGATTGCGGATTTAGCCGTAGGGCTGCGGGTTTCCGAAGAGGAAGAGCGCGAAGGTCTGGATATTCGCTCGCACGGCGAATCCGCCTATCACATTTGATTCCTGGCGGTCTTGCCCGCAAAAACCCCGGCGTAAAGCCGGGGTTTTTTTGTTTGCGGCTACGGCGTTTGCGCCGCGCGGATTTTATTTGCCGCGCGCGGGCTTGCGCGGCGCGGCGGGACGTTTCGCCGCTGGCGCGGCGGATTTCTTTTTGGGCGGCTGCTGTTCTTGCTGCGCGGCTGCGGAAGCCGCCGCTTCCTTGGCTTGCTCATCCAGGTGCTGCTGGATTTGCGTCTGCACTTTCTGCATGACGTCCCAGGGCCAAAGCGCGGCGCGGTGCAGGGTCTCGCCGACCGTTGGGCCATCCTTGAAAGCGCTTTCGCCGTCGTTTTCGCGTCCGCTCTGGCTGATGATTTTGCTGACGGTCGCCGCTGTAGACAACGTGGTTTTCTGGACTTCCAATCCCTGAATGGTCATTTGCAGCATGGAAAGATTCATTTGCAGCCATCCTTCCACCGCCTTTAAATCCGTGATGCGTTTGTCCAACTCATCCAGGCTGAACGTGGGTACCGCCATGCCGGGCATGGAAAACCCCATGCGGCTCCACAAAGAACGGACGAAATCCATAGGCTCCGCCGCAGAAGTATTCGTGTTCATGTTGATTCCTTGGTTATGTAGAACGTATGTCTATATTAGACCTATTGGCGTGAAATGGCTGTTTTTCTCGCGCCGCTTTCGCCGCGCGGGCTTTTCTGGACTTTGGTCTGGCGGTCACTTCGCAAGCGCGCGAACGGCATTGACGCTCAAAAGCCCCAGCCAGGTCAGCAGGAGCGAGCCGGCGAGATGCGCCGTGACGAGCGTTAGCGCTTCGGCCAGACGTCCCGCGAGCAGACGTTCCACCGTCTCGGCGGAAAAAGTGGAAAAGGTTGTCAGCCCGCCCAGCGCGCCGGTAATGAAAAAAAGTTTACCGAGCGGCCCCAGGGCGGAACAGCAATGAACCAGCCCGACAAACACGCCGACGAGATAGCCGCCCAGAAGATTGGCCGCCAGCGTACCCATCGGCAACGCGGGCGCGAGGGGATTGAGAAATACGCCCAAAAGATAGCGCGCGCACGCGCCCAGCGCCGCGCCGGAAGCCACCGCGGCCAGCGGCCAGAGGGAAAGCGGAGAATAGTTCATCATGGGAAACGTCCAGTCGCGCGGCATGTTTTTTTGACTTCCGTTCTGCCGGAAAGTAGACTTTCGCGGCAACGGGAAAACGGCTTACGGAGAAGCGCGAAGCCCTCTAAATCGGACACATGCTACACTTTTCATCCGCCGCCAAGCAAGGAGGGGCCGGAACGTTCCGGGATTCGCCACGATGACGAAGAAAAATCCCGTGGGGGGGGGGGGGGGCGCCCCCCCGCCCCCCCCGCCCCCCCCCCCCCCGCCCCCCCTACCGGACACAGCAGCATAGAACATTCTCTGTGCATCGTAAGCTGCTAATCATAAGGTCAAATAGCCAATAACATTACCTGTAAGTACTCAATTTGAAACAAAAGTTAGCTCATTTGTTTGTATTGCCTGTCTGGTCAGCTGAAAAATAGTATTTCAGTCCAGCTGGAATGAAGTTTATTTACATTAAAAGTAAATATAAATTTGTCTTGATTTAGAAATTAAATCATAACAGAAATTGTGAATTGAACATCAAATACTAATAAAAACCAAACTTTGTGTTAATTTAAATCATTTGACAAACTGACTGAATGATAATTTTGACAGGGATTGGATTGGCTCAAGTTGGACAGGCTCAGAGTAAAGCAGTTGGTTCACTTTATTTGACCAACTTGGTGTTTACATAAGTGTATCACATTTAAAATGAGGTAGGTTAGAGATGGACTTCATTCATGTGCAACTTATTCTGGTAACACAGTTTTATTTATTTTAACTATTCTGTGAAACATGTGGAAGGTTTAACTGTATCCTATAACCCTTAGACAATGGTGTAATGTGCAAAGCATCACTCATGTGTATTTGGACTTTTTTCCTTGTCACTGAGTACGCAAACATGGTGTTTCAAAAGGAGACTGTTTTTATATACTCAGTGACGAAAAATGTCCAAATACGCTCAGTGATGCTTTGCATGTGAAAAGTTGTTTCTGGGTTAAATGTTCTTTGTAAATAATATTCTAGGCAGAAGTAAAACTAGTTTCACATAATGTTGTGGAACTTTTGCAACAAAGTAGTGCAGTTCTGATACACATAGATAGTACAATTTGTGGGTATAATAAATTGTAGTTGCTTAATTGAACAGCCTTTCCGTCGTCGTCATCATCATCATCATCATCATCATCATGCATGCATGCATGGAGTAGAGTCCTTCTTGAGAAGTTATTAGTTGCTCCAATAATCAAGAAACTCCCCACATTTTGTGGAACTTGAAGGTTCGTTGCCATGTACACGACAGCGCGCCATCTGTCCCTGACATGAGCCAGATGAGTCCAGTCCACACACCCACTCACTGCATCATATTTCTTGAAGATCCATTTCAATGTTAGCAGCCCATCTGCAAATAGGTTTTCCAGGTGGTCTCTTTCCCTTAGGCTTCCCCACCAGAACCCTGTGTCACCTGTCCTGTCCCCCATACTTCGTTCTAAAAACGTTTATGAGGAGTACAGATTATGAAGCTCCTCACTGTGCAGTCCGCTCCAGTTCTCTGTTACCCCACTCATCTTAGGCACAAATATCTTCCTCAGCACCCTGTTCTCAAACACCCTTTTCTTGCTTAGTGTGAAAGACCAAGTTTCACACTCATGTAAAACAACATGCAAAAGTGTAGTTCTGTATAAGGTTCTGGACTGAGTGGTAGGAAGCATTCCCTGAGTTCAGTCTGCTCATAATTTCGTCATGAATACAAGTTTGATTTGTTAGGGTTGTTCCCAAATATTTGAACTTGGCTGCACTTTCAAATGATTTATTATCAACTTTCATTTTGTGATATTTTCCTGCACTCAGCTCATAATTTCATCATGAATACAAGTTTGATTTGTTATGGTTGTTCCCAAATATTTGAACTTGGCTGCACTTTCAAATGATTTATTATCAACTTTCATTTTGTGATATTGTCCTGCACTCTCTTCGTGAGCCGTAAACATGCACGTAGTTTTCTCAGCACTTACTTTTAGGTCAGTCTCCTTACTAGTGGCTAATAAAGCTTCTGTGCTTTCCTTTATGGTACATATACTTTCACCCAATACATTACCATCATTAGCTTACATCAGACACTGATATGCACTGTTCAGTTTCAAATCCCCTTGGTTTGCGTGAGCTCTCCAGTTGACATAATCTAAAGCAAAGTTGAAAAGCAATGCTGGCAAAGCATCTCCTTGTTTCAGACTCTTCTCAACAGAAAACATACCAGACAAATGTCTGCCTACCCAGCCTTTAGTGTGTGTTTTATTTAAACACATTTTTATTTAAGTAGGTCCAGTAAAAGACCAATTTTACATCCTCTCATTTTGCATTTACCAAATGTTACACATATATTGTATGTTCCAAGCCAAATGTTACACACATATTGTATGTTCCGAACCAAAGGCCCATAAGTACAATGTTTCTGGTATTTTACACTTTCATGGGTATTACACCAGTTTTTGGTGGTTCGCACAAAAAACTAAAATTGGGCTTTTCTTGTAGTTTCATACAAGATTCTAAACTTAATAACAATATTATACGAAATCTCCCGTCTGCCTTAATTATGGTCTTCTTGAGGTCTATAAATTGCTGATGGACTGCCTCATTTTATTCTCATTTTTCCTCAAGTGTTTGACAAATACAAAATATGTTGTCAGTAGTTGACCTGTTATGTTGAAATCCACACTGATTATCCCCAGTAATTTCATTGGCATATGGAATTAACCTTGACAGAAAAAATGTTCAGTAAATGTTATATGTAGTTAATAATAGAGATATGCCTCGATTATTTCTACAGTCTGTTTTATTACGCTTCTTATAAACAGGTACAGTGATTGACTCCTTCCACTGTTAAGACAATTCTCCCTCCTTCCAAATGGAATTAATAAGTTTGTGGATTCCAGAACTAATTATCCTACCTCTTGCTTCAATCAATTCTGCTGTAATTTAATCACACTCTGGTGATGTATATTCTTGCAGCCTTTCTTAGCCATTTCGGCCTCAAATGCCCTGGTTTCACAGGCAGTAGTGGCTCATCTGTATGTATTTCAGTCTGCCTGACATCATTAAGCCGATGTACATTCAGTAGCTGACTGAAGTGGTACTTCTCATTCAAACTACTGTTGCAAATCTGCCAGCAGGTTATCTTTTTCATCCTTTAGAACGTTAGTTCTAGGATGGTAAGCCTTCTTAAATTTATTTACGTTCCTCTGCAAGCCTGCAATATTTTTGTTCTTACTGTTTGTTTCAGGTTTGTTGACTTTATCTTTGAAATATTTCTTTTTGTTCCTTAAACGTTACATGTGCGCAGTCTTACATTGTTGAGATCACCGCATTAATTTGGCTTTTAATCCTGTAACCCCAGCAGTTTAGCCTATTTTCTCTGATCTAAAAATTATCGTTTTTTATCAAACCATTGTTTATGCTGCTTCCACCGATATTACGTAGTGTGCCTTTAGCCAAGGTTTTGGTGTTCTGTCTGATGTTTTCTCAATCCCTATTCATGTCCCCACTACCATCTACGATCTCCCAAGCTGCAAAACCTGTTCGAGATTTTAAGCTGATACTGTTTCCTAACTTCCACCTCATTTAGCTTCTTGAGATAAAATCACTCCTTATCAAACTGCTGTGTTGCAAGTTTACTTACTGACAGTCACCCTGTAACTTGTGCAGCAGTCAGTGATCAATATCAGTTTCTCTGAAATGTTGAACATCAGGTATACCTGAATGTCATGTCCTGTCTATCAATATGTGATCAATCTAATTGTGATTATTCCCATCAGGGGAGGTGTATTTATGATGTTTTGATGTGTGAACATCATGTTCTTAATAACCAGCTTTTGTGACGTGGCCAAGTTTGCTACTGTAACACCAGCATCACTCCTACTTTTATGCCAGCTCTCATTCCCAGTTATCAGTTTGAAAATATATCCTCTGCCCCCAGTTTTGCATTAAAATGTAACATGTTTTCTTTATGGTGCTTTGGGAAGTGATCAAATGCCTGCTGTAATTCATGATAAAAACTGTTCTTTTAGTTAATACTTTTGTCCTTGGTGTTTGTGCACTCAGTGCAGTAATATCACACTGGCAACCTCTCAGCAGCATTTGTGACATCCTGTTACTAACAAACTCTGCTCTCTAAACTGCTGATATGATTGCCTGATGTATGAAAAATCCTCTCTGTACTTGATTGATTTTCATTTTCTTTTACACATAATAAAATATAATCCTCTGCTCATTTACTGCCTCCCTTGCCCCACCTAGTCTCCCGTACTGCCACTAAGTGTACTCTGTACCTTGCTAATGCCCTGGCCAGTGTCGTAAGTTGTCCTGACCTGTGTTGAATGATCACATTCCATGTGCTGGATTTCATACATTTTCCTGCACTTACAGTGTTCCAAAATGTCTATGAAAGCCTGAGGCTGTCTGTACTGCTTCATAACATGATACATTTTTGCAGTGATAACTTGTTAGCCTGTCACTGAACCCCAAGGATGGAGGACCACCCCTTGTCAGCTGTCCACGAGTGCTTATTTAATATACTTGCAGCTACCCTCCATATCTGGAGTCTCTCTTCCTCCATCCACGCCTGAGAGTGCAACAGGCTCTGGTGACAGAAGCATTTATTGTGACAGCCTTTTCGTATGGCTCTTTTTAATTTAATTTATGTATGTGTGATTCCTGTATGGTGGTATCTGCATCAAATATATTTTCATCCTGTAGGAGTAATTATGATATACTGACAGGTCATCTTCTGTCCACACATTATGGGCATGCTTTGTGCATTATCTAATAGAAAGGGTATGTCTGCCAGTAACTAGAAACTTTTTACACTTTTAATTTCTGTGCTCAGTGTCAGTGCTAATGAGTTGCTTAATGAGTGAATGAGTGATGCATAAGTTCTTTCACGTAAACTCTGTGTTTGAAATTATAATGTCATAAATATGGGATTTATAGATGAAAAAAGCAACCAACAAATGCACTGTACTTACTTATTCAACTTTTTACTCTGCTTTTCCCCGACATGTTTCGGCGTAGCAAGACGCCATCCTCAGGGGGTTGTATATAATTAAGACATTATTTTCCTCAGGCGATGTTTTCCACACATGTGAAATTGTTAAAATATAGCAT
>JAIRPW010000051.1 GCA_031256795.1 Zoogloeaceae bacterium
ACCCACTCTTATCGGTCGCCCATTGTTAAAGAACTCCCCCCAGCAACCACTCCCCGCCAGAAGAGCCAAACATTCTACCCCACAAAAAAAAACTGTCAACACAAATATGAAAAGACAACATCAAGCCCCCTTCCCGCGAAAACTATCATACCGCTCCATGTAGCTCTTATGCCTCACATTTATAATACCGAACAATCCTCATGTCTCTGCGCTAGCATACGCTATAGCGCCTAGCAATCCAGAAAGTAGAGGGAACAGGTAATGGTAAAACTAAGCTGGCGTCCGGATATTGAAGGTCTGCGCGCCGTCGCGGTGCTGCTAGTGATTGCAGCACACATCGGCACACCCAGCCTGGCGGGAGGCTTTGTCGGCGTAGATGTATTTTTCGTCCTGTCGGGCTATCTCATCACCGCCCTGTTGACGCAAGAACTGCGCATGACCGGCAGGATAGATTTTTGGATGTTCTATGCCCGACGTTTCCGGAGACTTGCCCCCGGTCTCTTGCTGATGCTATCTGTCGTCTGCCTTTTTGTGGCTTTCGCACTCTCCCCTTTGCGCCATCCCGATCAGGCCAGCGCGTCGGCCAGCGCTTCTGTATGGGCAAGCAACTTTTACTTTGCCTTTAGAGATATGGATTATTTCGGCGCAGAAGCAGTATCCAATCTGTTTTTACACACCTGGTCGCTGGGAGTGGAAGAACAGTTCTATCTTGTTTGGCCGCTGCTTTTGTGGCTAATTTTTAGCGGATTCCGCCCTGCCGACACAGAAACCTCCGCCCTGCGCCGCCTGAAGACAAGTATGGCGCTTTTCTTTTTCGTCAGTCTCGCGCTGTGCCTATGGCTCACGCGCGCGCATCCCGCCAGCGCTTTTTATATGATGCCCGCGCGCGCCTGGCAATTCAGCCTGGGAGCGCTGGTCTGGCTTACATCCCCCCCCCCCCCCCCCTCTCTCGTGCCGTCATGCCCGCCCGATTGTTCTGGAACGTGCTTGGCTGGATTGGCTTTTTGTTCGTTGTGCTGGCGGCACTGAACTATGACGGCAAAACGCCCTACCCCGGATGGCGAGCGATCCCGCCTTCTTTGGGCGCGGCGCTGATGATTGCGGCAGGCGGACGCTGCAACGGCGTCTTTTCCGTCACATGCTTACTTAGCCTCAAACCGATGCAAGCGCTGGGGAGAATTTCCTATGGGTGGTATCTTTGGCATTGGCCAATATTGACGCTAAGCGGTGTGATTTATATTCAGGCGGGAGAAACAACACGCCTTGCGCTGGCGCTGTGCGCGCTCTTCCTGGCCGCATTTTCGTTTCGTTTCGTGGAACTTCCTATTCGGCGTAACGGCGCGCTGCTGCGATATCCAAAGCGTATTGTATTAGGCGCAATCTGCGCCTCGCTGCTCATGGCAAATTTCGCGCTTTCTTGGAACAGGCGTGCGGAAAAAGCGCGTTTTGACCCGCTCTGGACACAAATAGAAGAAGCGCGTTCAGACCTATCCGAACTTTACGCTTACGGCTGCGACACTTGGTTTTTCAGCGCAGAACTCACAGTTTGCGCCTTCGGAGATCAGCGCGCTACGCATACTGCCGTGCTGATGGGAGACAGCGTTGGAGCGCAATGGTTTCCCGCGCTGAAACCCAGATTTACTCAACTGGGCTGGCGCTTGCTGGTTCTCACCAAATCATCCTGCCCAATGGTAGAAAAATCATTTTTTTACCCGCGCATTGGTAAAGAGTACACAGTTTGTACGGAATGGCGGCAACGGGCGCTGGATTTTTTGCGCGAACAAAAACCTGAACAGGTTTTTTTGGGATCCGCCGTATCCAGTGGCGGTTTTTCCGACGCCGAATGGACGGAAGGTTCGCGCAAGGTTCTTGCCGCTCTTAGTCCTTATGTGGGCGCGATCACTCTTATTCGCGGCACGCCTATTCTGCCCTTTAACGCCCCGGACTGTCTGGCAGACGAAACGTTTTTCACCAATTTTCTGGCGGGCGAGAACCGCTGCTCGGCAAAACCCGACGACACGCGCAACGAGGCTGTTTTTGCCGCCTTGCGCGTGGCGGCGCGAGATTTTCCCAATACACGCCTCCTGGACATGAACGACGCCATATGCCCAGATGGTCTTTGCGGCGCGCAAAGGGAGAATCTTGTCGTTTTCCGTGACAACCAGCATCTGACAGCGCGCTTCACCGCACATCTCGCCGAAATATTTTCAAATCGTCTGGACGCGCTCTGGGCAGACGCAAAAAACCAGGAAATTGCGGAATAACACAGCGCGGAATCATGGATTCCGCGCGCGTTCTCCCGCAGCCTGTCTCACCGAATTTGCCAGTTTTTCCGCCTGTTCGCGCGTAAAATCCATATCCTCCCCCTCGACCATCACTCGCAGTTTCGCTTCTGTCCCTGACGCTCGCAAGAGCACTCTGCCCTTTCCCCGCAGGGCGCGTTCCGTTTCCATCGCCGCAGAGCGAATTCCCGGATGCCCTTGCCAATCAAACGCTTTGTCAATCGGCACATTGAGCAGTATCTGCGGGTACAGTCTCAGTTCTCCAAGCAAATCCGCCGGCGTTCCGGTTTTCCGCTCGCGTAGCGCCGCCAGTATCTGTAGCGCCGCAATGACGCCGTCTCCCGCGCTGTGCTTGTCCAGGCACAAAAGATGCCCTGAATTTTCTCCCCCCAGACACCAACCCTTCGCCAGAAGTTTTTCCAGCACATAACGATCGCCTACTTCCGCGCGTTCAAAAGGAATACGCAGCGCCTGAAGCGCATCCTCCAAAGCGCGGTTGCTCATCAACGTGCCGACGACTCCCGCCACAGCCTGCCCGCGCCGGATACGCGCGCGCGCCATGACATATAACAGCTGATCGCCGTCATAGAGCGTCCCCTCGCCGTCCGCCATAATGAGTCGGTCGCCATCGCCATCCAGAGCCAATCCCAAATCCGCGCCATGCTCCCGCACCGCGCGCGCCAGAGTCTCAGGGTGCGTCGCGCCCACTCCGTCATTGATATTCAGGCCGTTCGGCTCGCAGCCGATACCAATCACTTCCGCGCCAAGCTCATGCAGCACGTCTGGAGCGACATGATAGGCCGCGCCGTGCGCGCAATCCACCACCAGCTTCAGACCGCGCAAATGAAGCGCCGCCGGAAAAGTGCTTTTGCAAAACTCAATGTATCGCCCGCGCGCATCCTCAATGCGACGGGCGCGCCCCAGCGCGGCAGACGATACGCAGCAAAGCGGTTTTCCCATTTCCGCTTCAATTTTAGCTTCCACATCATCTGGAAGTTTGAGCCCTTCCGCCGAAAAGAACTTGATGCCGTTATCGTCATAAGGATTATGCGAAGCGGAAATGACCACGCCCGCCTGCAGACGAAGCGCGCGCGTCAGATAGGCTACCGCCGGCGTCGGCAAAGGACCAACCAGGCACACATCCACGCCCGCCGCCGCAAAGCCAGACTCCAGGGCGGCTTCCAAAAGATAACCGGAAACCCGCGTATCCTTGCCGATCAGAACCGCGGGGCGCTCGTGCACCAAACCTGAATGTCCGGCCAGCACCCTGCCTGCCGCATATCCCAGCGCAAGCGCGAAATCCGGCGTAATGGGATACTCGCCGACCCGTCCGCGCACGCCATCCGTGCCAAAATATTTCCGCGCCATCGCTCCCTCTGTCTTTGCATTCATCATCACGCCAGCGCCGCCCAGACCGCCAAAGCGTCTTTACATGCCGCGACGTCATGCGTACGAATGATCGCCGCGCCTTTTTCCGCCGCGACAACCGCCGCCGCAAGCGACGCGGACTGCCGCTCGTTCACGGGGCGTCCTGTCAGCTCGCCCAGCATGGTTTTCCGGCATACGCCCACCAGCAAAGGCAAACCGTCTGCGGTAATCTCCGGCAAATTTCTAAAAAGCTCAATATTGTGCGCCAGAGTTTTGCCGAAGCCAAAACCAGGATCCAGCGTCAAACGTTCACTGGCAATCCCATGTCTGCGGCAAGCCGCAACCCGCTCCGCGAGAAAACCGCGCACATCGGAAATGACGTCTCTATACAGCGGTTTTTGCTGCATATTCCGCGGCTCGCCTTGCATGTGCATCAGGCATATGCCGCAATCAGAATCACTTACGGCTTCCAGCGCGTCGGGCGTGCGCAGCGCGTGAATGTCGTTGATCATGGACGCGCCCGCCGCCAGCGCCCGCCGCATCACTTCCGGCTTATAGGTATCCACAGAGACTGGAATACCCCAATCACGCATTTCTTCCAAAACCGGAATCAGCCGCGCCCGCTCTTCCTCCAGAGAAATTGGCGTCGCGCCCGGTCGCGTGGATTCCGCGCCAACGTCCAGAATATCCGCGCCCGCCTCCCATTGTTTCCGCGCATACTCCAGGGCGAATCTGACCGCCGCTTGCCGCTCATTTTTCGTCTGCCGCCAGCAGCCATCCCCGGAAAAAGAATCCGGGGTGAGATTGACAATCCCCATAATGAGCGGACGCTCCAAGGAAAGATGAAACTTCCCGCAGCGAAAAAATTTATTTTTCTCACACATGCTTCAGGCGTCCAGAAAACGCCATATCTCCTGACATAAAAGGCAAACTAGACTTCTGATGTTTTCCGCCAAAAAGGGAGCTTCACGCATAAATCAAGATACGCTTCAAGAGAAGAAAAGCGCGGCTTGTCCGTCGCGTATTTCAACAATGGAGCAAGCGTCGTCATCGAATAGACTCGCGGCGCTCCGCCGTTTTGCGATCATGCGCAATCCATTCTTCCTTGCTCATGCGCCGCACTCCCTCCAAACGCTCTATCGCCCACTGGTTGTAGCGCGCGTTCAGGTCGCACGCCATCCAGCGGCGGCCAAGCTGTTCCGCGACAACGGCGGCCGTGCCTGATCCAGAAAATGGGTCGATGACCAAATCGCCTTCGCGGGAAGCCGCCAGCACTAATTTACGCAACAATTCTTCCGGCTTTTGCGTCGGATGCGGCGTTTTTTCGCCCATGCCGTTACACGTGGACGGAATATCAAAAACGTCTTTTGGCTTTGCGCCTTTCGGATTCGGCTGCCAGTGTTCGCTTCGCGTTTTTGCGCTTTTCCCGTAAGCGCTGGATTCCGCTTGTGGATGCGACGGATATTTCAGCGTATGCGCGCCATAGGGAATCCGCACGTCGTCGATATTCAGCGGCGCGGCTTTCGGTTTGCGAAAATGCAAAATACTCTCGTGGGAGCGTCCCCAGTCGCGCCCTAAATTGGCCTTATTTTTGTAATGCCAGACAAGCCAGCGGCAATGAGGAAAATAGCGCGAAACCGGATGTTTTAAGTCGGCCAGACGCTCAGAAAAACCGCAGACGTACAAAGAGCCCGTCGGTTTCAATACCCGCGCGGCCTCTTTGATCCAATCCAGTGACCAGGCGATATAAGCCTCCTGGCTTTCAAAAGTATCCCACTCCGCTTTGCCGATGTTATAAGGCGGATCGGCAAATACCAAATCCGCGCTGGCGTTTTCCAACGAAGCCAGCCACGCAAAGGAATCTCCCTGATACAGGCAGCCGTTGGGATGCTCGTATTGCAGCCGAAAGCCTTCCGCTTCCGCCTCAAACGCGCGGCGCGCCCCGAATAACGAAGGTTGCGCCGCCGTGTCTTGCGCGAGAAACGCGGATTCCATTGTTTTGCCCCGTCATGCCGTTTCCGGGACGTCTGGAACACCCGGCCCCGGTTTTTTCCGCTTGTTCGGTTTTTCCGGTTTTCCGGCGGCAACAGATGTTTTGCCCCCCCTTTTCTTCGCCGTCGGCGCGGGAGAAGGTTTCGGCGGCTTCGGCGGTTTGCCCGCCATGATGTCGTTAATCTGATCCGCGTCAATGGTTTCCCATTCCAGCAACGCTTTTGCCATCGCCTCTGCCTTGTCCCGATTTTCCTCCAGCAAACGCCGCGCCAGCGAGTACTGCTCATCCACAATACGGCGGATCTCCGCGTCCACGCGCTGCATTGTGGCCTCGGAAACGTTCTTGTGCTGAGTCACGGAACGTCCCAGAAAAACCTCGCCTTCGTTTTCGCCATACACCATGACGCCCAGATTGTCCGACATGCCGTAGCGCGTCACCATATCCCGCGCCATTTGCGTCGCGCGCTCAAAATCATTGGAAGCGCCCGTAGTCATCTGGTTCATAAAAAGCTCTTCGGCAATACGTCCGCCAAAAAGCACGGCAATACGGGAAAGCAGATATTCCTTGTCGTATGCGTAACGATCCTGTTCGGGCAGCTGCATGGTCAGGCCCAGAGCGCGCCCGCGCGGGATAATGGTTACTTTATGTACCGGATCAGACTTGGGCAGAAGTTTGGCAACGATCGCGTGTCCGGATTCGTGATAGGCGGTATTTCTGCGTTCTTCCTCGCTCATCACCATGGAACGGCGCTCCGCGCCCATCATGATTTTGTCTTTGGCGCGCTCGAAGTCTTCCATATCCACAAGGCGCTTGCTGGAACGCGCCGCAAACAGCGCCGCCTCATTCACCAGATTGGCAAGATCGGCTCCAGAAAAACCCGGAGTGCCGCGCGCGATCACTTCCGCCTTGACATTCTCATGCAGCGGCACTTTGCGCATATGCACAAGCAGAATTTGCTCCCGTCCGCGAATATCCGGCAGCGGCACGACAACCTGACGATCAAAGCGCCCAGGACGCAGCAGCGCGGGATCAAGAATATCCGGCCTGTTTGTTGCCGCAATCACGATAATGCTGGCATACCCCTCGAAGCCGTCCATTTCCACCAAAAGCTGGTTCAAAGTCTGTTCACGCTCGTCGTTGCCGCCGCCCAGACCCGCCCCTCGATGCCGTCCTACCGCGTCAATTTCGTCAATAAAAACGATGCACGGCGCTTGCTTTTTGGCGGTCTCAAACATATCGCGCACGCGCGCCGCGCCTACGCCGACGAACATTTCCACAAAATCGGAGCCGGAGATGGAAAAGAACGGCACCTGCGCCTCGCCCGCGATCGCTTTCGCCAGCAGGGTTTTTCCTGTACCGGGACTTCCCACCATCAAAACCCCTCTGGGAATACGTCCGCCCAACTTTTGAAATCTTCCGGGGGCTTTCAAAAAATCAACCAGTTCCTGGACCTCTTCCTTCGCTTCGTCGCATCCGGCAATGTCGTTAAAAGTCACGGCATTTTTTTCGTCATCCAGCTTTCGGGCGCGTGATTTCCCGAAAGAAAACGCGCCCTTGCCGCCGCCCTGCATCTGGCGCATAAAAAACACCCAAACGCCAATCAGAAGCAGCATGGGAAACCAATTGACAAAAATGCTGAAGAGAAGCGAAGGCTCGTCATCTGGCTTGGCTTTCAGCTGTATACCGTGTTTAAGAAGATCGGAAACCAGCCAGAGATCGGAGTGCGGCGCGTAGGAAGTTACGCTTCGCCCGTCCTTGGTCGTTGCCTTCAGAACACGCCCGTCCATTTCGACGCGGGCAATCCGGCCATCGCGCACATCGGCCATGAATTGCGAATAATCCAGGACTTCCGCGTTTGCGCCAGACTTTCCGCCCTGATTAAATTGATTGAAAACCGAAATCAGCAAAAGACCGATAATCAGCCAGACCGTCATGTTTCTGAACAGCTTGTTCAAGCCCTTCTCCTCAGTCGCAAATTGCGTCCGCTTTCGGAACGCGAAAAGTGTTTATTCTAAACGCAAAAAAGCCGCCCGGACATGGCGACGACTTTCCCGCAAGCCTGGGGCGCAGGCAAACTGTATAATAAAAGCGATGGTTTCCCGCGAGAATCTTCCGGGAAATCCCGATTTTCCCCTGCTTTCAGGAACACAATATGAACGCCTTTCAGGACGATTACGCGGAGCATTTCAGTCATTGCTTTGGCTGTGGCAAGAGCAATCCGGCGGGGCTGCATCTCAAAAGCAACTGGGACGCGGACAATCCTGACGCCACTCTTCTGCGCTTTACCCCTCCGGAGATTTATAGCGGCGGCGTGCCGGGCCATGTGTATGGCGGCATGATTGCCTCGCTTTTCGATTGTCACGGCGCCGCTTCCGCGGCGGCCTTTGCCTGCCGCGCCGAAGGACGTGTCATGGGCGACTGGAATCTTCCGGGCAGTGTTTTTTCACCAGTGCGTTATGTCACCGCTTCGCTGAAAGTTGATTATCTCCGCCCCACGCCGCAAGACGTGGAACTTATTGTTCGCGCCAGTCTGCTGGAGATGCAGGGATTCAAAATACGGCTTGCCATGACCCTGCATGCCGGCGAAACGCTCTGTGCCCGCGCGGAAATGCTGGCGGCGCGTTTCAGGGAAAAACCCGCCGAAGCGCGCTAACTCTGAGTTCACGTAAAACGGGCGGGCAGATGAAACACTCGCTTACTTTCCGCGCGACGGTAGGCGGGTGTTTTTTACATGGAGAATTTCTTTAACCGATCACGTTTACCCGTCTGCCCCGCCCCTCTTCGCCGCTTGCGCGTCTGTATGTAACAGGAAGAAAATCGCGGCGGCAAGGGAGAAAACGACGGTTTTCACTTCACGTGTTGTTGGCTATTTGTTGGTTCCCGCGCCAGCGAAAAGCTCTTCTGAATCCTGCTTTCTCCGCCTCTTCCGCAGTCAAGGCCGAATTTTCAGGAATTTTACTATTAAGACATTGATTTATAAAATAAACATGCGTTATTCCTCATATATCCTCGCTTTGTTTCTGTACCACTTTTCCGATAATTTTTGTCTCTTTTGTGCAAATCATTGATTTGTAACGTATTTGGTTACAATTATCGGACTCAAGCAACCAATTTCCAGCGTCGCGCCGCATTCGCCTAATAATTACTTCCCCTTCATGGACTGCCGCGAAAACCTGCCCGTTTTGGGGTACGATTTCGGCGCAATTGACTACCACAAGATCGCCTTCTGTCATGCCTGGCTCCATGCTGCGCCCAATTATGCGCAGCGCGAGCAAGTTTTCCGCGAGGAAGCCACGTGCGGCCAGCCAGTCGCGCCGGAAGAAAATCGGCGGCGCATCCTCTTCTGAAAGCGCATCGGGCGCGGAAACTATTTTGCGTTTTATTCGGCGAACGGCGGCTAATTCTGGGTGCGCGGATAAGTCCACTTCATCCTTGTCTTTGCTGGCGGCGTTGAAAGCGGATTTCACGGCAGCGGCAAGACGCGGGCTGAATGCGGAAATTTCAACGCCAAGCCCGCGCGCGTAAATTGTTGCCGCCTTCAACCCGATTGCTCTATGTCCGCTGCAATGCTGTGAAATCATGGACGCTCCACCAGGAAACTTGTGCTGGCGAGCAAAAGCCGCCTTGTTAATCCCAGAGAGCAATTCAGAAATCCGTTTTGCTTCTTTTTCCGCTTCTGTTTCCATTTTTATTCTCCGAGCATGTCCATGCTAATGATTTTTTGTTTAGCGTGGCTTTATTTTTCCGAGAAGCTATACTAAAAATAGCGCATGAAAAATATAATGATTCACGCCTACAAAATTGTTGGCGGTCAACGTCGTCTCTGTTTATCGTCACTAAATTCCTTTACGCAGAAACCTGCGGCGATGGCGCGTCCTATCGTTCCGCTTTTCCCAAAATCAAATTTTGTAGAGAAACAAGAACGGAAAATATTATCCGTTGAAGGAACGAAGAAAACGCGCAAGACGGCTCGTGTAACGCTACAAAACAAGCGCATTCGGGAAATTGTGTTCCAGAACAGCCTACGGGCTTTCTCCCGGATCCCCAACAGGCCGCCGAACAACCATTCCTCCCCGCTTTGCGGTAGACTCTTAGTTTTCTTTCCCCCGCCGTTTTCCCTATGCTTGAAGTCATTGACCTTGAAGGCCAGCGCGGAGATTCCTGTCTGTTCCACGGCGTGAATTTTTGCCTGGAGGCCGGAGAGCTTCTGCTTTTGCGCGGCAGAAATGGGGCGGGAAAAACAACGTTGTTGCGCGCTCTGTGCGGTCTCACGCCACCCGCGTCCGGGAAAATATGCTGGAAAGGGGAGCCCATTCACGCGCAAGGCGCGGAGTACCGCCGTGAACTCTGCTATCTCGGACATGCCAACGCCATCAAAGAAGACTTCACTCCGCTGGAGAATTTCCGCGCCCAGGCGTGCCTTTCTGGAGACGCGGAGCATCCCGAAACGAAAGACGCACTGGCGGCGTTGGGAGAACTTGGGCTTTCCGGGCGCGAACATCTTGTCTGCCGCCATCTTTCACAAGGGCAAAAACGCCGCACGGCGCTTTCCCGGCTCGCGCGGGAACGGCGCGCCCTATGGATACTGGACGAGCCGTTTGTCGCGCTGGACGCGCAGGCTGTCGCCTGGCTCAGTGGGCGTCTGGGGGAACATCTTGCCTCCGGCGGCCTGGTAGTCTTGACCAGTCACCAATCCGCCGACATTCCGCGCGCGCGGAAAATCAAAACCCTGACGCTTTCCGCGTAATCCGGTCACAGCGCGAACAACGGCACACGCGATGTTTTCCTTTGCCCTTCACCTTATTGCCCGCGATTTTCGCCTTGCCTTGCGGCGTCCGATGGACGTCGCCTCCGCGCTCTTTTTCTTTCTCATCATGGCCTCCCTTTTCCCGCTGGGCGTCAGCCCGGAGCCTGAATTGCTCCGCCAGCTGGCGCCGGGAATTCTCTGGATCGGCGCCCTGCTCTCCAATATGCTTTCGCTGCCGCGCCTCTTTGCCGAAGACTTTCAGGATGGCGCGCTGGAGCAGATGGCGCTCGCGCCCTATCCTTTGTTTTTGCTTGCCATGAGCAAAACGCTGGCGCATTGGTTGATTTGCGGGATTCCGCTGGCGTTTTTATCGCCTCTGCTGGGATTGCAATTCGATCTTCCTCCGGACGCGCTGGGAATTCTTTTTGTTTCCCTTTTGCTCGGATCGCTCGCTCTTGCCGGTATCGGAGCGGTGGGTGCGGCGCTGATTTTGGGCTTGCGCAATGGCGGCATATTGCTTGCGCTTCTGATTTTGCCGCTTTATATTCCCGCGCTGATTTTCGGGACCAGCGCGGTTGATGCGGTCACGCATGGCTTGAGTCCGCTGCCCTACCTTCTCTTGCTGGCCGCGTTTACTCTGGGCTGCGCCGTCTTTGCGCCGCTGGCCGCCGCCGCCGCCCTGAAAGTTTCTCTGGAATAGCCGAGTTTTTTATGTTCTCTACGCCGCACTGGTTTAAATTTGCCGCGCCCGCCGCTTTTTATCCGCTGGCCGGAAAGATGATTCCCTGGTTCTGGGCGCTTGCCGCGCTTTTCGGGTTCATTGGCCTGTGGCTGGGCTTTGTCGTCGCGCCGATTGATTTTCAGCAAGGCGAGGGATACCGCATCATTTTTGTGCATGTCGGCGCGTCCTGGATGTCCATGTTTATCTATCTGGTCATGGCGTTCTGGGCCGCGATCGGCCTGTCCTTTCATACGCGCCTTTCCGGGATGATGACGGAAGCGCTCGCGCCCACTGGCGCGCTTTTCGCTTTTTTGTCGCTCTGGACGGGCGCGTTCTGGGGAAAACCGATGTGGGGCGCATGGTGGGTCTGGGACGCGCGCCTCACCTCGGAACTCCTGCTTTTTTTTCTGTATATCGCCTTTATCGCGCTGACTCGCGCCATTGACGATCCGCGCCGCGCGGACAAATCCGGCGCGATTTTGGTACTCGCCAGCGTTGTCAATGTGCCGATTATTTATTTTTCCGTGCGGCTCTGGAACAGTCTGCATCAAGGCGCGTCGGTCTCATTGACTCGCTCGCCCAGCATGGCGGCCATTATGCTGTGGGGGATGCTTTTCTGCGCGCTGGCCATGTGGATGTACAGCATCGCGGTCAGCCTCACGCGCGTCCGCCGCATTATTCTGGAACGCGAACAGCAAACAGAATGGGTCAAACATCTGCTTTCCCCGGTAACGGCGACCGCTCCATGAGCGCTTGACGCTTTATTAAAATACGCATTCCATGAACCCTATAACTTTTTTCTTGCGGCGTCTCTGTCCTTGGCAGATTTTTCTCCTGCTTGGAATCGCCGCCTGCCTGATTTTCGCTTCTTCTGTAATTTTGCAGGCCGCGCACGACTTGTCGCCTTGTCCGCTCTGTATTTTTCAGCGTTTGCTTTTTCTGATTCTGGGTTTGCTGGCGCTTTTTTTCGCCGCGATGCTCGCCCTCTTTTCCCGCTTGCGCCTGACGACGTCTCGCGCGACGCCCTGGATGTGCGGCGCGCTCATTCTGCTCTGCCTCGGCGGACTTTCCGTCGCGGTCTGGCAGAGCCTGATGCAAGCTGTTCCGAATCTGGTTACGGAATGCAGCTATACCGATCCCGGCCCGATTGAGCGCTTCATTGACTGGCTGGGCATAGCGTGGATGGAGGCGTTGGATTGGCAGGAAGAAAACGCGGCGCAAGCCATGCTTTCCCGGCTTTTTTATGCCACAGGAACATGCGCCAGCAAGGAATGGACTCTGTTCGGGCTTTCTTTGGCCAACTGTTCGGCAGTTGCGTTTTTTGTTTTCGGCGTTTCTGGGATTGTCGCGGCCAGACACGGAAAAATAGAGTGCGAGACGTAAGGCGCGCTCTGGGATTCCAGAAAAATCCGCCTAATTCTGTCCTTTTCCTCTGATTGTTCCTCATGAGGCGTTGAGTTTTTACGCTGAAGGAATAGTCTTCGCGCGTTTTCTCTTCCGTTCTTTTTGGTAAAAAAGGATTAAAAAATGACGTCCGCGCTTGACTTTTCAGAATTGCCCTCACAATCCCCCGCAAGCAAGCAAGCAAGCAAGCAAGCAAGCAAGCAAGCAAGCAAGCAAGCAAGCTAAAGCGTAAGCCGCTTTCCGATTCCGATTCCCCGTTTCACTTCCCGCCGTTTCCCCGCCGCGCGCTGTTCGCGGCCTTGCTGGCCTCCCTCTTCACGCCGCTTCCCGCTGCCGCGCAGCACGTCATTGACGTTCCCAGCGGCGGCTACTCCTCCGGCCCCGCCTACGGCAACAGCAGCAATACAGATGGCAGCGACTACTCGCTATCCGCCAGCGACAACACGCTCAACATCGCTAGCGGCACGGTCGACAACGCCGCCTATGGCGCGAACGTCATCGACACAGGTGCGCAAAGCGCCACGGACAACACCCTCCATATTTCCGGCGGAACGGTTCAGGGCGCGGCGTATGGCGGCTCTGCGTCGTCGAGTGACGACTCTGGAGCGCACGCCTTAAGCAACCACGTCCAGATTGACAACGGCGGCAGCGCAGACGACAGCGTTTATGGCGGGAATGCCATATCCGCGCAAAATGCCGCCGCCAACCAGAATATCGTGGAAATCTCCGGCGCTGTGACGGGTACAGTCACCGGCGGGTATGCCCAAGGAAACGGAGAGGCCAATGACAATACCGTAACCATCAGCAGCGGAGCCAGTGTAGGCGGCAATGTTTATGGCGGACGTGTTGATTCTAGCGGTAGCGGCGCCGCCACCGGCAACACCGTCGCCATCGCAACCACCGGCGAGACTTACGCGAACCTCTACGGCGGAGCGATTACCGGCGGCGGCACGGGCGACGCCTTCACCAACAACGAACTGAATCTCGCCGCCGGGAACACCATCACCTCCGCGCAGAATTTCAACACCGTCAACTTCACGAGCGCGGGCGACGCGGGCATTGCCACGCTCGACGCCGCGGCCACGGGCGCGGCGGGCAATCCGCTGGTGACGCTAAATACCGACGCCTACAACGTCGGCATGGCGGGCGCGATTATCGGCACGGGCGGCATTGACAAAACCGGCGCGGGAACGCTC
>JAIRPW010000003.1 GCA_031256795.1 Zoogloeaceae bacterium
TCTCCCCTACCTCATCCGCCGCCCTATACTCCACCTTCAGCGTCAAATCATTCTCCTCCTCCACCTTCCTCACCGTATCCCTCATCAAATTCAACGGCTTCACAATCGCCCCCAGCGTCGTAATCCCCAAAACGATTACCGCAATCACCGCAAGCACCGAAATCGCAGTCTGCGCCGTCAGCCGCGAACGCGAGCTCACTCTGTCCGCCTCAATATACGCATCCGATATTTTTCCCGTGTTCTCGGCGATCTTGTCTGTGAGCCGGATAATTTCCTGCATCGCTCCCCTTCTGGAGTTGGCGACGTCATCCAGCTTGCTGGAAAACGCATGCAGCTTTTCCGGCGTGGGATTGGACAGCGCATCTTCCAGCAGATTCACCGTTTCCGTTCCCATGCCCTGATACCAACCCGGCCATATCATCTTTACCTCGTCCCAAAGTTTCTGATTCTCCGGGGCTTTCGGCATATCGTCATACTTCCGGAAATATTTGTCGGTTTCACTCACCGCCTCGCGCAGCAGCGGCAGCATGGTATTCAATTGCCGCAATTGCGCTTCATAAGGCATCGTACTCACGGAACTGGCCGAGAAAAATCGCAGCGCCACATTATTGATTTGCGAGTTCACCTGTAAAACGCTGTACAGTTTCGGCAGGATTTCATTCCCGACATACTCCAAAGATTCTTCCGAGCGATTCGCGCTATAGAAACCGAAAATACCCACGAGCAGAAGCGCCAGCCACGCTGTCGTCGACAGCAGATGGATTCTCATTTTGATTCTCATGATCTCACCCTCCCATTATAAAAATAAACGCCCGCCATAACCTATGTGCATAGATTATGACCATTGACTATGTCATTGTTTTCGTTGAAGATTATACCCCCCCCCCCCCCCCGAATTTCCATATCTTTTTTGTTACAGAAATATTTATAGAATAACAAGCGGTTTCCGCGCGTCCTGTTTCAGGAAAATCTCCCGTTTTATTGATTATGAATATTTCCCTATCATTTTTTTATTTATGAGAGAATTCACGGACTTTTTATTTTCTTTTTACGATCATGTCCACTTCCATTCCTCCGCAAGAATCCAATGCCGCACATTCTCCCGCCAAAAGCCGCGGCGGTTTCGCGCGCGTTATCGCCGCGGCCGGATATTCGCGCGACGGGTTTAAGGCGGCTTTTTTGGGCGAAGCGGCATTCCGGCAATTGACCGCGCTCCATCTCGTACTCATCCCGCTGGCGTTTTTTTGCCCGGTCAGCCGGGGAGAGAGCGCGCTGATGATCGCGATGTGCGCCCTGTCGCTCCTTGTGGAACTCTTGAACTCGGCCATTGAGGCCGTCGTCGACCGAATCTCCCCCGAACGGCATCCGCTCTCCAAAGCCGCCAAAGACATGGGCAGCGCGGCGCAATTCGTCGCGCTCGCCGCGCTTTTCGCGGTATGGAGCGTCATACTTCTGGGATAATCCGCCCGTCCCCAACGAAACCCCATAAAAAAAACCGCGGCCAGCCGCCGCGGTTTTTTCCGCGTTTCGTCCGGGAAAAAGTCAGCTCCGGACGAAACAGGAACGCAAGTTATTTCAGCAAATCCGCGACCGCCGCGCGCTCGCTTTCCAATTCCTTCAGCGTCGCGTCAATTTTCCCTCTGGAGTAGGCGTCGATTTCCAGCCCTTTAATCAGCGAAAAACCACCGTTTTCGCACCGGCAGGGAAAACCGAACACCAGCCCTTCGGGGACGCCATAGCCATTGTCCGCCGGAGCGGGAATGCCCATCGTCACCCAGTCGGAGGCGCCCAAAACCCAATCGCGGATATGATCCACGGCGGCATTGGCGGCAGACGCGGCGGAAGACGAACCGCGCGCGTCAATAATGGCCGCGCCCCGCTTGCCCACCGTGGGCAAAAAGACGTCGTTGTTCCACTGCTCGTCATGGATCAGCCGCTGCACGCTGTCGCCATTGGAAGTCGCGAAGCGGTAATCCGCATACATGGAAGGCGAATGATTTCCCCAGACCGTCAGTTTTCGCAAAGAAGAGACAGGACGCCCGGATTTCTGCGCGAGCTGCGTTAACGCCCGGTTGTGATCCAGGCGCAGCATGGCGTGGTAATGATCAGGATTGGTGCGCCCAACCTTGATCGCGGCGGCGCGGGCAATATACGCGTTGGTGTTGCAGGGATTGCCGACCACCAACACCCTCACGTCTTCCCGCGCGTTCTCCGCGATTGCCTTGCCCTGCGCGGTAAAAATCGCGCCGTTGGCCTGCAGCAAATCCGCGCGCTCCATGCCGGGGCCGCGGGGGCGCGCGCCGACCAGAAGCGCGACGTCCGCGTCCTGAAAGGCAGCCGCCGGATCGTCTGTCGCCGTAATGCTTTGCAGCAGCGGGAACGCGCAATCATCCAGTTCCATCAGGACGCCTTGCAGCGCTTTTTGCGCCTGCGGCAAATCCAAAAGCCGCAAGGCCACGGGCTGATCCTTGCCCAGCATTTCGCCGGACGCGATGCGGAAAAGAAGGCTATAGCCGATTTGTCCGGCCGCGCCGGTAACGGCAACGCGCACGGGGGAATGACTGCTCATGAGAATCTCCTGTCAGGTAAAAGGGGGCAAACGCAAAACGGCGCGGGCCGCAACACACTGCCCGCGCGCCGAAAGGCTATACCGTTTGGGAATAGTAGGCACGCCAAGACAGGCTGTCAATCATTTATTAAATATCTTATATAAGATAGACGTCCGCGTTCTTTTGTGTTGCAATCCGTTTCCATGACGCACTTTACTTCTCCTCCCTCCAGCTTCGTGACGCCGCCCCGTCAGGCTGCCGCGCGCCCTGCGGCTTCGGCGCGCGCAGTCTCCGCCCCCGCGTTTACTCCGTTGTACCAGCAAATTAAAACTTTGATTTTGCAGGCGCTTGGACAGGGAGAATGGGCGCCCGGCGTCATGATTCCGAGCGAAGCCGAATTGGCGGCGCGCTTTGGCGTAAGCCAGGGAACCGTCAGAAAAGCCGTGGATGAGCTCGCGTCAGAAAATCTGCTGGTACGCTTGCAGGGCAAAGGAACCTTTGTCGCCTCCCATAACGATCCCCATGCCTATTACCGTTTTTTACGCTTGCGCGCGGACGCCGGCGAAACGCGGGAAACGAGAAGCCGCGCCTTGTCCTGCACGTCTGCCCGCGCGGACTCCGCCATCGCGAAAGCGCTGGAACAAGAAGAAGGCGCGGAGGTCGTCACGCTCACGCGCATTCTGTTTTTCGCGGACGATCCCGTGGTGTACGACGAAATCGCGCTGGCGGCGGATTTGTTCGGGCAGCTCACGCTGGAGCGTCTGGCCGCCCAGGAAGAACGCTCGCTGTACAGTTTTTTTGAACGCTCGTTCGGCGTGCGCATGATCCGCGCGGAAGAGCGTCTGCGCGCCGTAGCGGCGCGCAAAGACGTCGCGGATCACTTGGGGTTTGAGGCGGGATCGCCGCTGCTCTTGATTGACAGAATCAGCCGCACCTACGCGGAACGTCCGGTAGAATGGCGGCGCAGCTTCTGCCGAACGGACGCTTACCACTACTTCAACGAACTCAGCTGACGATTCTGGCGCGTATAATTTCTGCCCTGTTTTACATCTTCTTCCGTAGCCTTTCCTGATTTTCCAACAAGGACGACCTTCATGACCGCAACTTGTCAGACCAGTGTTCGGAAACGTCCCAAGCATCTTGGTCTTTCCGCCATACTTTTCCAGATCAAACTGCCCTTGCCGGGCAAACTTTCCATTCTGCACCGCGCGAGCGGCGTCCTGCTGTTTTTGCTGCTGGCGCCGCTTTTGGCTTTTTTCCAGATGAGCCTGACCTCCCCGGAAGCCTTCGCCAGCTTTCAGGGATACGCCGCGCACCCGATCATAAAAGCGATTTTCGCGGTCCTGATCTGGGCATATATGCACCATTTCTGCGCGGGAATTCGTTTTTTGCTCCTGGACGCGCATACGGGTTTGGATTTGCCGTCTGCCCGACGCTCCGCTTTCCTGGTCTTTGCCGCGAGTCTTTTGCTGACCGCGCTTTTGTGCTGGAGGATTCTGCTGTGATTCATCGTATTGTGGTCGGAGCGCATTACGGTCTCAAAGACTGGCTTGCGCAACGCGTAACCGCCATTATCATGGCGGCCTACAGCCTGTTTCTCGCCATTGTGCTGGCGGCGGTGCAACCGGTCAGCTTTGAGGCGTGGCGCAATATTTTCACCTTTGGCCCCGTCAAGTTTTTCACTTTTGTTTTTGGGCTGTCCCTTTTGCTTCATGCCTGGATCGGAATTCGTGACCTGTGGATGGATTACGTCCAGCCCGTTAGTGTGCGCCTGACCCTGCATGTGCTGACAATCGTGGCGCTGATTGGCTACGTCGGCTGGTTCGTCACTGTTCTTTGGAGAGTGTAAGTGAATATCCCCGTTTTTAAATTTGACGCGGTGATCG
Source organism: Zoogloeaceae bacterium (assembly GCA_031256795.1). Classification (GTDB taxonomy): domain Bacteria; phylum Pseudomonadota; class Gammaproteobacteria; order Burkholderiales; family Rhodocyclaceae; genus Azovibrio. The sequence goes on from JAIRPW010000003.1 coordinate 4,436, forward strand.
TCGGCGCGGGCGGATCGGGTCTGCGCTCCGCCATCCAATTGTCTGAAGCCGGACTGAAAACCGCCGTACTGTCCAAAGTATTTCCGACCCGCTCGCATACGGTCGCGGCGCAGGGCGGCGTAGCGGCTTCTCTGGGAAATTCGGACGCGGATCATTGGCACTGGCATATGTACGATACCGTGAAAGGCTCCGACTGGCTGGGCGATCAGGACGCCATTGAATACATGTGCCGCAAGGCCGTGGAGGCCGTAGTCGACCTTGAGCATTATGGAATGCCTTTTGACCGCACAGAAAACGGCAAGATTTATCAGCGGCCTTTTGGCGGCCATATGTCCAATTTCGGCGAAAAGCCCGTGCGCCGGTCGTGCGCGGCGGCGGACAGAACAGGGCACGCCATGCTGCACGCGATGTATCAGCGCAACGTCAAAGCCAATACGCAATTTTTTGTGGAATGGATGGCGCTCGATCTCATCCGCGACTCCGAAGGCGTCGTCGTGGGCGTCACCGCGCTGGAGATGGAAACCGGTCAGGTTGTTATTTTTCATTCCCGCGCGGTCATTTTCGCGACGGGCGGTTCCGGGCGGATTTTCGCCTCTTCCACCAACGCTTTCATCAATACGGGCGACGGCCTGGGTATGGCGGCGCGCGCGGGCATTCCGCTGGAAGACATGGAATTCTGGCAATTTCATCCCACCGGAGTCGCGGGCGCGGGGGTGCTGATTACCGAGGGCGTGCGCGGCGAGGGCGGCGTGTTGCGCAACAGCGATCACGAACGCTTCATGGAACGCTACGCGCCCAATGCCAAAGATTTGGCTTCCCGCGACGTAGTGTCCCGCGCCATGACCACCGAAATCAAGGAAGGGCGGGGCTGCGGCCCGAACAAAGATTACGTGCTTCTGGACATCACGCACCTGGAACCGGCGACGATCATGAAGCGCCTTCCGGGAATCCGCGAGATTTCCATGCAATTCGCGGGAGTTGATCCCATCAAAGAGCCGATTCCGGTCGTGCCGACTTGCCATTATCAAATGGGAGGAATTCCCACCAATTACGCGGGGCACGTGGTCGCGCCGGATGCATCTGGCCGTCAGGCGATCATTCCGGGTTTTTACGCGGCGGGAGAATGCGCCTGCGCTTCCGTGCATGGGGCAAACCGCCTGGGAACCAACTCTTTGCTGGATTTGCTGGTCTTCGGGAAATCGGCGGGCGATTCCGCCGTGGCGGACGTCAAGGCCGAGGCGGCGCACCGCGATTTGCCGGCGAACGCGGCGGACTATTCGCTTGCCCGCCTCAACGCGATTAATACGCAAAAAGACGGCGTCAGCGTTTTTGAGGCGCGTCAGGCGATCGCGCGCACAATGCAGGATCACGCGGGCGTATTCCGTTTCGCCGATCTGCTAAAGAAAGGCGTGACGCAGATTCTGGAAGTGGAAAAGCAGGTGCGGCGCCTGGAAATCAAGGACAAGTCGCAAATCTGGAATACGGCGCGGGTAGAAGCCCTGGAGACGGAAAACCTGATTGAAGTCGCCAAAGCCAGCATGATTTCCGCCGAAGCGCGCAAGGAATCGCGCGGAGCGCATGTGCGCGACGACGCGCCAGACACGCCGGAGTTTCCCAACGGCCGGAACGACAAGGAATGGCTGAAGCACACCCTGTGGTATCGGGAAGGGAACCGGATTGCATATAAGCCGGTGCAAATGACGCCGCTTACGGTCGATACGATCGCCCTCAAAACCCGTTCATACTGATTGGAGAGAAGCATGACGACACGCACAGTGCGCTTCAGGATTTATCGCTACGATCCGGACAAAGACGAACGCCCCTACATGCAAGACATTTCCGCGGAAGTGGACGAGCATGACCGGAAACTTCTGGACGCGCTGACCAAACTGAAGGCGAAAGACGAAACCCTCGCCTATCGCCGCTCCTGCCGGGAAGGAGTTTGCGGCTCGGACGCGATCAATATTAACGGCAAAAACGGACTGGCATGCCTGACCGAACTGGATAGCCTGAAGCAGCCGATTGTGCTGCGCCCGCTACCGGGATTGCCGGTGATCCGCGACCTAATCGTGGACATGACGCAATTCTTCAAACAATATCATTCGATCAAGCCTTACCTGATCAACAATGACCCGCCGCCTGAGCGTGAGCGTTTGCAGTCTCAGGAAGAGCGGGAGGAATTGAACGGCCTTTACGAATGCATTTTATGCGCCTGCTGCTCAACTTCCTGCCCTTCTTTCTGGTGGAATCCAGACAAGTTTGTGGGGCCGGCGGGTTTGCTTTCGGCCTATCGTTTTCTGGCCGATACCCGCGACCAGGCCACGGAAGAACGCCTGGACAATCTGGAAGACCCGTACCGGCTTTTCCGCTGTCATACCATCATGAATTGCGTCGACGTTTGTCCGAAGGGTTTGAACCCCACGGCGGCGATTGGCAAAATCAAGGACATGATGGTTCGGCGTTTTGTCTGACATGAGGAACGGCGCGGCGCTTACGGAAGGCGCGGTCATTTCCCGTCTGCGCTGGCGTTGTACGCGCCGCGCCATGCTGGAGATGGACTTGCTGCTGGGGCGCTTTCTGGAAGAAGAGTTTCCCGCGCTCTCTCTAGAAGAGCAAAAAATTTTCATGGAACTGGCGGATCGCGAGGACGCGCAGTTATGGCCGTGGGTGAGCGGAAAGGAAGAGTGCGCAGACATTCGCCTTTTTCCGGTCATCCAGCGCTTGCGCCGTTACGGGGAGAAAAGAGGCGCGCGGGCAGACCCCGCCAGCGTTTCTCCCTCCCCGGCGCGGCAACCTTGAAGCGAAGCGCGCGAAACGCGCTTGTTTTACCTTTCACACACCACGACAACAGGGAAGAGACATGGATACGAACAACTCAACAGGCAAAACCGCAGCGCTGACCCTTCCGGGAAAAGCGCCGCTGATTTTTCCGCTGCTCACGCCTACGCACGGCAACGAATGCATTGACGTCCGCGCGCTGGGCGGACAGGCAGGCGTATTTACCTATGATTCCGGCTTTCTTTCCACCGCGAGCTGTAAATCCCGCATCACCTTCATTGACGGGGACAAGGGAGAATTGCTGTACCGCGGCTATCCGATTGAACAGCTGGCGGATGAGTGCTCGTTTCTGGAGGTGGCCTATCTGCTGCGAAGCGGAGAGTTGCCCAATGCCGCCGAAAAAGAAGCGTTTGAAAACAGAATCCGGCGGCACACGCTGGTGCATGATCAGCTGACGCGCTTTTATAACGGTTTTCGCCGCGACGCGCATCCGATGGCGGTCATGACGGGCGTAGTCGGCGCGCTATCCGCCTTCTACCATCAGGCGATGGACTTTTCCAGCCCGGATCACCGCTCCATGAGCTTTACCCGCATCATCGCCAAAATGCCGACGATTGTGGCGATGGCCTACAAGTACAACACCGGTCTGCCTTTCATGTATCCCAGGAATGATCTTTCCTATGTGGAAAATTTCCTGTACATGATGTTCGGCACGCCTTGCGAAGAATTTTGCCCCAGTCCGGTAATTACGCGCGCGCTGGACGTTATCTTTACCCTGCACGCGGACCATGAGCAAAACGCTTCCACGTCTACGGTGCGCCTGGCAGGCTCTTCCGGAGCGAATCCTTTTGCCTGCATCGCGGCGGGCATTGCCTGTTTGTGGGGACCGGCGCATGGCGGCGCGAACGAGGCCTGCCTCAACATGCTGGAACAAATCGGGGACGTCTCCCATGTGGGCGAGTACATTCAGCGCGCCAAGGACAAAAACGATTCTTTCAAGCTGATGGGATTCGGACATCGCGTCTACAAAAATTTCGACCCGCGCGCCAAGCTGATGCGCAAAGTTTGCGACGAGGTACTGACAGAACTGGGTCTGGAGAACGATCGTCTTTTCAAACTCGCCAAGGCGCTGGAAAAAATCGCGCTGGAAGACGATTATTTCGTGGAGAAAAAACTCTATCCGAACGTAGATTTTTATTCCGGCATCGTGCAAAAGGCGATTGGCATCCCCACTTCCATGTTTACCTGCATTTTCGCGCTGGCGCGCACGGCGGGCTGGATGGCGCAGTGGGAAGAAATGCTGACGGACACTGAATACAAAATCGGGCGTCCGCGGCAACTGTATGTCGGCGCGGCCAAACGCGACGTGCCTCCTCTATCCAGTCGCTGAAGGAACTGCGGAGAAACTTCGGGCGGCGCGATGCGCCGCTTTTTTTAGCGCCTAACATAACCCTCATGACATTGGGGAATCATCATGTTGCAAAAGCAGAAAACCTCGCTGTATTTCGGCGGAAACGCGCCTTTCGTTGAGGCGTTATATGAGGACTACCTGGACGATCCGGAACGTGTTTCGGATTCCTGGCGTCAGTATTTTGACCGTCTGGCGCAACAGCCAGGCTATGTAGGACAGGACGTCGCGCACGCGCCGGTGATCGCCGCCTTTGCGGGGCAAGCGCGGCAGGGCGGCTTTCGCGCGGCGGCGCGGGAAGTCGTTCAGGACGGCAGATCGGCGGCCGTTCTGCAACTGATTGAGGCGTACCGCGCGCTGGGCAATCGCCGCGCCCGCCTTGACCCCTTGAAACACATGGAACGTCCGGTGATTCCAGAACTGGAGCCGCACTATTACAGACTGAGCGATGGCGATTTGAACCGCGCCTTTGACGCGGGTACTTTTTTTATGGAAAGACCGCGCGCCGCTCTGGCAAGCATTCTGGAGGCGCTCCGGGAAACGTATTGCGGCTCTGTCGGCGTGGAATACATGTATCTTTCCGACGCCGCCGAAAAACGCTGGCTGCAGGAACGGATGGAGCCCGCGAGAATGCGCGGCGCTTATCGCGAAGAAGAAAAAATCCGTATGCTGGAGCGCGTAACCGCGGCGGAAACGCTGGAGCGGTATCTGCATACCAAATACGTCGGGCAAAAGCGTTTTTCCCTGGAAGGCGGGGAGTCCCTGATTGCGTCGCTGGACGAGTTGGTGCGCCAGGCGGGCGCGGACGGCGCCCAGGAAATCGTCATCGGCATGGCGCACCGGGGACGTCTCAACGTTCTGGCCAACACGCTGGGCAAGCCGCCCTCCATGCTTTTTGCCGAATTTGAGGGCAAAAAAGCCTCTGATCTTTCCTCCGGCGACGTGAAATATCACATGGGCTATTCCTCCAACGTCGGTACGCCGGGCGGCCCGGTGCATCTGGTGCTGGCCTTTAATCCCTCGCATCTGGAAATCATCAATCCTGTAGTGGAAGGATCGGTGTATGCCCGCCAGCTGCGCTACGGCGCGGACGGGAAGAAGCAAATCATCCCGGTGCTGGTACATGGCGATTCCGCTGTCGCGGGACAGGGAGTCAACCAGGAAACGCTGAATTTCGCGCAGACGCGCGGCTACGGCACGGGCGGCACGATTCACATCGTGGTCAATAACCAGATTGGATTCACTACCTCTGACCCGCGCGATTATCGTTCCGGCCATTACTGCACGGAAATTTTCAAAATGGCGGAGGCGCCGATTTTTCACGTCAACGGCGACGACGTGGAGGCCGTAACCTTCGTGACCCGTCTCGCGGTAGATTACCGGCAGAAATTCGGCAAAGACGTCGTCATTGACATTTACTGTTACCGCAAACTTGGCCATAACGAGCAAGACGAGCCTATGGTCACGCAACCCTTGATGTACCGGAAAATTCAGCAGCATCCCGGCACGCGCAAAGTCTATGCGGACCGCCTGATTTCCCAGGGGCTGCTGTCGCCGGAGACCCCGGACGACATGATCAAAAGCTACCGGGAACATCTGGACAAAGGAGAGCTGCTCTATAACCCCGTGCTTTCCGGCTACAAGCGCACGCATCCCCGGCACTGGAAAGACTATTCCGGGCAAAAGTATGTCGAAACCTGCGATACGCGCATTCCGCAGCAGGAACTGGAACGGCTTTCGGAACGGCTGACCACCTTTCCGGAAGGATTTTCCCTGCACAGCCGCGTAAACAAAATCGTGGAAGACCGGCGGCAGATGGGGCGCGGCGAATTGCCCTTTGACTGGGGCATGGCGGAAAACCTGGCGTATGCCACGCTGCTTTCCGAAGGCTATGGCGTGCGGATTTCCGGAGAAGACGTCGGTCGCGGCACCTTTTTTCACCGCCACGCGGCTTTTCATGATCAAAACCGCAAGGAATGGTCAAGCGGCACCTATCACCCGCTCGCGCGGCTCCAGGAACAGCAGGGGCGTTTTCAGTGTTACGACTCCGTGCTTTCTGAGGAGGGGGTGCTTGCCTTTGAGTATGGGTACGCGACGACGGAATCCAATGATCTCGTGGTTTGGGAAGCGCAGTTCGGCGATTTCGCCAATGGCGCGCAGGTTGTGATTGATCAGTTTATTTCTTCCGGGGAAAGCAAATGGGGGCGCGCCTGCGGACTGGTCCTGCTGCTGCCGCATGGTTACGAAGGCCAGGGGCCAGAACACTCTTCGGCGCGTCTGGAACGCTATATGCAGCTGTGCGCGGAAACGAATATGGAAGTTTGCCTACCCACCACGCCCGCGCAAATTTTTCATCTTTTGCGTCGCCAGGCGCTCAGAAAGCAGAGAAAGCCGCTGATCGTCATGTCGCCGAAATCCCTGCTGCGCCACAAGGACGCGGTCTCCGACATGCGGGCGCTTACCCAGGGCGAGTTTCAGCGGGTCATTGGGGAAACGGATCCGCTGGAGGAAAAGCGGGTTGAGCGCGTGCTGCTTTGCGCGGGAAAGGTGTACTACGACCTGCTGGCGGCGCGGCGGGCAGAAAACCTCCGCCATATCGCCATTGTGCGCATTGAGCAGCTTTATCCTTTCCCGGAGACTTCCTTCGCCGCGGAGCTGGCCAGGTATCCCAACGCCCGTGAAATTGTCTGGTGTCAGGAAGAGCCGCGCAATCAGGGCGCGTGGTACTGGTTTTCCTCGCGCCAGCATCTGGCGCGTTCCGTGGGCGAGCATCAGCGGCTTTTGCTGGTCTCCCGTCCGGCGTCCGCGTCGCCGGCCGCAGGCTATCTTGCCAAGCATAACGCGCAGCTCAAAGCGCTGACCGCGTCTGCCTTGGGCAAAATTGACTATTAAAATTTTTCAGGAGCACAACAATGATTGAAATCAAAGTCCCGCAGCTGTCCGAATCCGTTTCGGAAGGCACTTTAAGCGCATGGAAAAAGCAGCCCGGAGACCGCGTCCGGCGCGACGAGGTAATCGTAGATATTGAAACCGACAAAGTCGTGCTGGAAGTTCCCGTCAGCGAAACCGGCGTCCTGCTTGAAATATTGAAAAACGCGGGAGAATCCGTTGTTTCCGGCGAGGTCATCGCCCGCGTTGAACCTGTCGCCGACGCGGAAGAAGCGCCCGCGCCCTCCCCAAAAACGGAGTCCATTCAGGCCGCGCCCGCAGAAACGATTGCGGTCGCCAGCCCCGCCGCGCGGAAAATACTGGCGGAAAAAAATATCGCGGCAGAGGCCGTTCGCGGCACGGGGCGCGGCGGGCGCGTTACCAAAGAGGACGCGCTGTCGGCCGAAATCCCTCCTCTCCCGGAGGCGAAACCGCCCGCCGCGCCCCCGTCCCCCGCAGCCGCGGGCGAACGCCTGGAACAGCGTGTGCCGATGAGCCGTTTGCGCGCCCGCGTCGCTGAACGTCTGATTCAATCCAAAAACGAAAACGCCATTCTGACGACTTTTAACGAAGTGAACATGGCGTCCGTCATGGCGCTTCGGAAACAGCACGGGGAGAAATTTGAGCGCGCCCATGGCGTGCGTCTGGGCTTTATGGGCTTTTTCGTCAAAGCCGTTTGCGCCGCTCTAGAGCGGTTTCCCATTCTGAACGCCTCGGTAGACGGGACGGACATTGTGTATCATGGCTACGCGGATGTTGGCATCGCGGTAGGTTCGCCGCGCGGTCTTGTGGTGCCGATTCTGCGCGACGCGTCGAATTTGTCCATCGCCGAGATTGAGAAACAGATTGTCGAATTTGGCGTCAAGGCCAAAGACGGAAAGCTTTCCATTGAGGATTTAACGGGCGGCACGTTTTCGATTTCCAATGGCGGGATTTTTGGCTCCATGATGTCCACGCCCATTATCAATCCGCCGCAATCCGCCATCCTGGGCATTCACGCGACCAAAGACCGGCCTGTCGCCGAAAACGGACAAGTCGTAATCCGCCCGATGAATTACCTTGCCCTGTCTTACGATCACCGCATCATTGACGGGCGCGAGGCGGTGCTGGGTCTGGTTGCCATCAAAGAAGCGCTGGAAGATCCCGCGCGGCTTTTGCTGGGCGTTTGAGAAAAAGAGGCCAACATGACATTCGATATTCTTGTCATCGGCGGCGGTCCTGGCGGCTATGTAGCCGCCATCCGCGCCGCGCAGCTGGGATTTTCAGTCGCTTGCTGCGAATCCAATCCTTACGCCGATCCCAAGGGCAATCCGCGCCTGGGCGGCACATGCCTGAATGTCGGCTGCATCCCTTCCAAGGCGTTGCTGCATACCTCGCATCTTTTCGAGGAGGCCGCGCATGGCTTCGCGGCGCAGGGCATTGAAATCGGCGCGCCGCGCCTGAATGTAAAAAAAATGCTGGCGCGCAAGAACGGTATTGTGCAAAAGCTGACGGACGGCATTCAGGGATTGTTCAAAAAAAACAACGTGACTTTTTTGCCCGGTCATGGCGCGTTTGCCAAGCAAACGGCAGACGGCTGGATCATGAAAGTCGGCGAGGCGGAAGTTACGGCCCGACACATCATTCTCGCCACCGGATCAAAGGCGCGGCATTTGCCGGGAATCGCCGTAGACAACCGAATCCTCTGCGACAACGAGGGAGCGCTGGAGTTTGACACCGTACCGCAAAAGCTCGCCGTGATTGGCGCGGGCGTCATTGGACTGGAACTGGGATCTGTCTGGCGGCGTCTGGGCGCGGACGTCACGATTCTGGAAGCGTCCCCGGATTTTTTGCCCGCCGCGGACGCCGAGCTTGCCAAAGAAGCCTTAAAGCTGCTGAGCAAACAGGGGATACATTTTCACTTCGGGGTCAGCATTGGCGAAGTAAAGGGCGGCAAAAAAGGCGTATCCATCGCTTATGCCGATTCGGCGGGCAAGACGGCTTCTCTGGAAGCGGATCGCCTGATCGTCTCGGTTGGGCGAACGCCCAACACCGACGGGCTGAACGCGGAAGCGGCGGGTCTGCGGCTTGACGCGCGCGGACAAATTGAGGTGGACAGCCATTGCCGGACGAATCTTCCGGGCGTCTGGGCGATTGGCGACGTTGTGCGCGGCCCCATGCTGGCGCACAAAGCCATGGAAGAAGGCGTTATGGTCGCCGAACGGATCGCCGGACAGGCGGGCCACGCCAACCTCGACGCGATTCCGTTTGTGATTTATACCGCGCCGGAAATTGCCTGGGTAGGCAAAACCGAACAGCAGCTCAAGGCGGAAGGCGTAGCGTACAAATCCGGGAAAGCGCCTTTTCTGGCCAATGGCCGGGCGCTGGGCGTCGGCGCTCCAGAAGGCTTTGTGAAAATACTGGCGGATGCGAAAACGGATCGGATTTTGGGCGCGCATATCATTGGTTCTGGCGCTTCCGATCTCATCGCCGAAGCCGTTATCGCGCTGGAGTTTTCCGGCGCGTCGGAGGACGTCGCCCGAATTTGTCACGCGCATCCGACGCTTTCGGAGGTACTGCATGAGGCGGCGCTGGCCTGCGACAAGCGGGCGCTGCACTTCTGATGCAACGACCGAATTTTCCGGACGCCGCCGCGCCATGTTGAGTTACCGTCACGCCTTTCACGCCGGAAATCACGCGGATACCCTAAAGCATTGCGTTCTGCTGTTCATTCTGGACTATCTGCGGCAAAAGGACACGCCGCTTTTGCTGGTAGACACCCACGCAGGCGGCGGGCTGTACGATCTGGGAAGTGAAGAGGCGCAAAAAAAAGCGGAATACCGGGATGGAATCGCCCGCCTTTGGGAAGCCGCCCCGGAAAAAAGTCCCGAAGAGCCGCCGCCGCAATCCGTATCCGCCTATCTGGAGGCCGTGCGCGCGGTAAACGCGGAAGGGACCCTGCGCCATTATCCGGGGTCGCCCTGGCTGATGCGTCAGCGATTGCGATCCGGGGACGCATTGCGGCTTTTTGAACGGCATCCGAACGAAGCGCGCGCACTGGAGCGGAAAATTCCGCCGCGCGGCGGAGTTCGCGTGTTCCACGAGGACGGTTTTGCCAAACTCAAGGCATTGCTGCCGCCGCCTTCGCGCCGCGCTTTCGTTTTGCTTGATCCTTCCTATGAAACGCGCGGCGATTATGCCGCCGTGCCCGCAGTTTTAAAGGACGCGCTCACGCGCCTTGCCTCTGGCGTCTATATGGTTTGGTATCCCCGCATTGCCCGCAAGGAAGCGCATGATTTACCGGAACGTTTAAAACGCCTTTCCGCGCCCTGGCTTTCCTGCGTTTTGCATACGCGCGCGCCGACGGAAGAAGGTCATGGACTGTACGGCAGCGGTTTATTCATTCTGAACCCTCCCTGGACGCTTTTTGAAGAGGCGCAAGTTTTGCTGCCTTGGCTCGTGAAACGTCTGGCAAGCGGCGAAAAAGGCGCGGGCTGGACGCTGGAGCGCGGCCAGACCCGCGCAAAAACCAGTGCGGAAGGTAAAAAGGCGAGATATGACGCAGACACTGGCTGACCTAACGCGCGCGCTCCTTGATTTTCGTGACGAACGAAATTGGGCGCAGTTTCACCGGCTCAAGGATTTGATGCTATCGCTCTCGCTGGAAGCGGCGGAGGTTCTGGAACTCGCGCAATGGAAGCGCGACGAAGAACTGGAGGCTTTTGCGGCCGATCCAGAAGGGCGCGCGCTTCTCGCGGACGAGTGCGCGGATGTTTTTGCCTATCTGCTCCTGCTCGCTGACCGCGCGGGCATTGACTTGACCGAGGCGCTCCTCCTTAAGCTCGCCAAGAACGCGGAAAAATATCCGGTAGCGACCAGTTATGGCAGAAGCGACAAATACAGTCGTCTGCCAGAATTGCCTGTCGGCAAGGCAAAGAGGCGGGAACGATAATTTCCGCGCTATGGATTCATGCGGAATAATGCGGGATAATGCGCAGATTCAAGAAAGGTCCCTTCCGGGAATTTGCCGCTGACAGGAGAATTGAATGTCTTTCATGCCGTGGAACGAACAGTTTGTACTGGGAATTGACAGTATTGACAAGCAGCATCGCTGGCTGGTAGACGCCACCAATCGTCTGCACGACCAGGTTGGGGCGGAGGTTCCGGACAAAAAAGTCGTGCGCGAGATTCTGGAAGGTCTGGTGGAATACACGGTGGATCATTTCATTCTGGAAGAGGACCTTTTTCACCGCCTCGGCTATCCAGAAACAAACGCGCACCAGGAAGAGCATGACACGTTTACCCGCAAGACCATTCATCTTCTGCTGAATTTTGAGAAAGATCAGAATATTACGGGAGAAGCGCTGTCTTTTCTTAAGGACTGGTTACAGCATCATATTTTGCAGGTTGACAAGGCGTACGCGCCCTTTTTGAAGTCGCATGGCGTCAATTAAGCGGCGCGGGAAATCCTCGTACTTGGTTTTTCTTTTTGACGGGAGACGGATATGAGCAAGGCAAGCGCGGGCGGCAAGGCCGCTGGCAAAAAAGTGGCGTCTGCACAAAAGACAGGCGTTCCGGTTGAAATCGGCATTAGCGAGAAGAACCGCGCGAAGATTGCCGAGGGCTTGTCCCATGTGCTGGCGGACACGTACAGCCTGTATCTCAAGACGCATAACTTTCACTGGAATGTCGTAGGCCCGATGTTCAACACGCTGCATCTTATGTTCGAGACGCAGTATAACGAACTGGCGCTGGCGGTTGATCTTTTGGCGGAGCGCATTCGCGCTTTGGGGTATCCGGCGCCGGGATCCTACAGTGAGTTCGCGCGGCTGACCCGCATCCCGGAAACGGCGGGCGCGCCTGACGCGGAAGAAATGATTGCCTTGCTTGTCAAGGGGCATGAAACGGCGGCGCGCGGGGCAAGAGAGGTTTTCCCTGTCACGGAAGAAGCGCGGGATGAACCGACGGCGGATCTGCTGACCCAGCGAATGCAGGAACATGAAAAAACCGCCTGGATGTTGCGCAGTCTGCTGGCCTGAATCCACGCGCCGCGCGAACCGCGACGGCGACAGAGTTATCCGCGAATCGCGCGCCATTTATCGCTGGATTCCCGCCGCCTATCGCGTCAAGAAAATTCTGGAGAGAATTTACCCGCAAACTGCGTAGTGTAAAGATAAAGGAACCGGAATGAAAAAACAGATTGACGCTTCTGGTTTTACGGGACGAACAGAGGACGCCGTGTCTTTTCGGCGGCGGATCTTTTGCGTGTCGGCGGGTTTTACGCTGGTTGAGTTAATGATCACGATTGGCGTGATCGCGGTTCTTGCTGCCTGGGCGCTCCCCAATTTCCAGAAGCTGCGGCAAGACACGCAGGTGAGCGCGTATAGCACGGACCTGTTTTCCGATTTGCAGTTTGCCAAGAGCGAGGCCACGCGCCGATCGAGGGACGTGCTTTTTGAAGTCAGCGCCAACAACGGGGGCTGGGCGGCCGAAACGTGGCGCAAACATGAGAAGCTAATCGACGTAAACTTAACGGAAATAGCAGGGGGAGCTACTGTAGTTTTTACGGCGCGCGGACTGGCGAAACAAAACTTCCAGGTTACGCTCCAGCATCAGAAAGACATGACTGGCGACACTTTGCGCTGTCTGCAAGTTTTGAAAAACGGGCGGATTTCTGTCCATCGTTACAGCTGTCCGACGCTACCGTAGAGCGAGACGGAACAGGAGGCAGTATGAGACAAGAACGGCGAAACAAAAGATCGGGCATTCAGCAAGGGCAATCGCGCGCGCGCGGAACAACGCTGATTGAAGTGCTGGTGGCCATGTTCGTGCTGATGCTGGGGCTTCTGGGCGTAGCCGGTCTGCAAATTGTGGCGACGAAGTCCAGCCGGAGCGCGCTGGCGCGTTCCGTCGCGACTGGATATGTCAATGAAATGTTCGATATTCTGCGCAATAACCCCGGCGTTATCCTTGGTGACGCAGCCGATCCCAAAACTGTTTTTACAACAACCGCATGTTCGGAAGACGCCGCAACGGCCCCTCTTCCGGCAGCTCCGACGCCCTGTGATCAAACAAAGGATTGGCAGCGCCGCCTGAAGGCAGAATTGCCGAGCGGTCTGGGAAAAGTAGTATTTGTGCAGAAAACGGACGCCAATAACCGCCCCTATCTCCCGAACACGGCTGACGAAGTCGCTTTCTATACCGTGACGGTGGAATGGACACAAAAGGACGCGGATAAGACCGGATTGTTCGAGAGCGAAAAGCAATCCATTAAGATTACGGGGCAAGTATTATGAAAAAAACGCCTTACGCGCGCCAAAAAGGTTTTTCGCTGGTGGAACTTATGGTCGCGGCAACCATTGGCCTTGTGATTTTGGGAGGCGTCGTCGTGGCTTTCCTGACCAACCGCGACAGTACGCGCTTCAACGAGGAGATGATGAAACTACAGGAAAACGGGCGCGCTGTCATGAGTTTCCTCACGGAAGACCTGCGCATGGCAGGCTATGCCGGCTGTATGCGCACTTCGTTTGACGACAAAGATTTCCTCCCCGATGACGCGAATATCGGCGTATCCCCGGCTCTAACCTGGTTGGGGGGCATAAACGCGAAAAAAAATGTGCGGCGGGGCTTTGACTGGACGAAAGGAAGCAAGCTGGAGCTTTACGGCGTGCCAGGATCCGCGTGGTTGTATGTCAACAAAGAATGCGCCGCTGAAATTAAAGAAACCGAGCCGAGCGATTTTGACAATCCTGGCGGAAACTCTATCGCTGCGTATCCATATGGGCGGCATCTTTACAGCTATGACGCCGCGGAAAAAACCCTGTATCTGCAAGAAGACGGAAACGACGCAGTCCCTTTGCTCGGTCCGGGCAGCGAAATCAAGGAATATGACGGTCAGGTTCGTGTGGAGGGATTCGCGGTATGCGGCGGAATGGACGAAAAAATGGACGGAACAATTACGAAATGGCGGAAAGACCCGCCGGCAAACGACGACGACTATAACCAAATTACCGCGTTACGGGTTGACCTGTTGCTTTCTTCCGAAATGGACGTACTGGATCAGGCCGCTTCCCCTTCCTTTACCCTGTGCGACGACACGACAATCAGCCCCGCCGCGACGAAAAAGCTGTACAAACTTTTTACCGTATCCGGCACGTTGCGCAACAAAGTGCCGAATGGCTGCGGCGAAGAGGCGCGTAAGCTGAACCCGTCGGGACGAGTCGGCGCGCTTTGCGCGAGTTAAGGAGCGAACATGTCTATACCGCAATCCTCTGAAAAACGGCGCGTCCTTCCTGAAGAAGACCGTGTGCTTTGCGCGTCACGTTCCGCACTCCATCGTCAGCGGGGCGCGGTGCTGGCGGTAGGGCTGATTCTCCTGTTCCTGATCATTCTGTTCGCGCTGGCGGCAGTGCGCGGCATTGTGGCGCAGGAGCGTATCGCCGGGAATCTTCAGGACCGCGAGATCGCTTTCCAGAATGCGGAAATCGCGCTCTCGGCTGCGGAGAAAGTCATTGTAGCCAAACACAAAAATGAAAACTCCCTGACTTTCGACAAATTTGACCCCGCTAACCCAGCCGTTCGACTAGCCGACTGGCAGACTTCTAACTATCGGTCTTTGTGCATCTCGCACAAGACAAAGCTGACATGGCTCAACAGCAGCAACGATTGTAGTGTCGCTACTACTGATTCCTATCCTCCCGGCTATCGCATCGAAGATATGAGCGCGATCGCGGGAGCGGAAGGAGTCTGCCGGGATTCTTTATATCGCATCCGCGCGCTGGGAAGAGGTCGAAATGACGACACCGTCGTAGTGCTGGAGTCTTATTTTTGCGGTCCTGCCGCGTGAGCGGCAAAGCGCCGTTTTTTGAATACAGGAGAACAGAATGCGCCGCTCTTTTTCCCAGGGAATGACCTTGGTGGAACTAATGGTCGTCGTTGCGGTTATCGCCGTTCTGGCGGGGATTGCCCTGCCCATGTACCAGGATTACATCCGCCGCGCAAAACGTGTGGAATGCGAAGGCGTAATGCTCTCGGTCGCGGGAACGCTGGAACGCTCCATGTCGGCCAACGGGAAATATCCTCCGGCCACTGGCCAAGGAGCAATTACGCTGCCGAGCTGCCCGAAAGACGGGGGAACGACTAATTACACGCTCGCCTATACCAGTAACGATCAGACTTACACGCTAACCGCCACGCCTGTTGGAATGCAAGTCCAGGACACAAAATGCGGCGTATTAACGTTGAACCACGCGGGGCAAAAAGGGGCGAAAGGTACTGTGCCAAACCCGGACTGCTGGCGCTGAAAGCGAAACCGCCCCATTCCATCACAGAAAAGAAAAGGCCGCATACGCGGCCTTTTTTGTTGCGATGGAGCGCGCGGAGCTTTTCCCCTCATGCCGTCTGACGCAAGCGAAGATGCAGCTCCCGCAGCTGCTTTTCTTCCACGACGGAAGGCGCGGCGGTCAGCAGACACTGCGCCCGCTGGGTTTTGGGAAAAGCGATTACGTCGCGAATAGATTCCGCGCCCGTCATGAGCGTTACGATTCTGTCCAGGCCGAACGCCAAACCGCCGTGCGGCGGAGCGCCATATTTCAGCGCGTCCAGCAAAAAGCCAAATTTGGCCTCCTGCTCCGCCTCGCCGATATTCAGCGCGTCAAAAACGCGCCGCTGAATTTCCGGACGATGAATCCGAATAGAACCGCCGCCAATCTCCCAACCGTTCAGCGCCAAATCATAGGCGCGCGCCAGACAAGCGCCCGGATCGCTCTGCAATAAATCAATATGCGCGTCTTTGGGCGCGGTAAACGGATGATGGCAGGCAACCCAGCGTTTTTCCTCCGCATCATATTCAAACATGGGGAAATCCAGCACCCACACAGGCGTCCACGCCTGACCGTTACAATGCCCTTTTTCATGCCCCAGTTTGGCCCGTAACGCTCCCAGAGAATCATTGACAACCTTCACGCTGTCCGCGCCAAAGAAGAGAAGATCGCCAGTCTTTGCCCCGGAACGCTCCAGAATCACCCGCAACGCCGCCTCGGAAAGATTTTTGACAATCGGAGACTGCAAGCCGCGCTCATTCGGCTGGCTGACGTCATTGACCTTGATATACGCCAGACCTTTCGCGCCATAAATGCCCACAAAGCGCGTGTATTCATCAATCTCCCCGCGCGTGAGCGCCGCGCCGCCCGGAACGCGCAGAGCCGCTACCCGCCCGCCCGAATTCGCGGGGCCGGAAAACACCTTGAAAGCCACATCTCGCGCCACGTCGGTCACGTCGGTCAATTCCAACGTCACGCGCAGATCGGGTTTGTCCGATCCATAACGAGACATCGCCTCCGCGTAGGAAATCCGCAGGAAAGGATTGGGCAGATCCACCTCCAGCGCCTCTTTGAACACGGCGCGAATCAGATCCTCCATCAGCGCGGTAATCTCCTCCTCCCCCAAAAATGAAGTCTCAATATCCACCTGCGTAAATTCCGGCTGCCGGTCCGCGCGCAAGTCCTCGTCGCGGAAGCATTTGACAATCTGATAGTAACGGTCAAACCCGGCAATCATCAGCAGCTGCTTGAACAACTGCGGCGACTGCGGCAAGGCAAAAAACTGCCCCGGATGCACACGCGAAGGCACAAGATAATCCCGCGCGCCCTCCGGCGTGCTCTTGGTAAGCATCGGCGTTTCCACATCCATAAAACCATGCTCATCCAGAAAACGGCGAAACGCACGCGTCACTTTGTAGCGCAGCTGCAAATTCTTCTGCATATCGGCGCGGCGCAGATCTATCACGCGGTGCGTCAAACGCACGTTCTCGGACAAATTTTCCTCGTCCAGCTGAAACGGCGGCGTCAGCGAAGGATTCAGCACCTCGATGGCATGGCACAGCACCTCTACTTCTCCGGAAGTCAAATCGGGGTTCCGCGTGCCTTCCGGACGCATCCGCACTACGCCCGTTACCTTGAGGCAAAACTCATTGCGCACAGATTCGGCTGTTCTGAACATCTCAGGCCGGTCAGGATCGCAAACAATCTGCGCCAAGCCCTCGCGGTCGCGCAAATCAATAAAAATAACGCCGCCGTGGTCGCGGCGGCGATGCGCCCAACCGGCAAGCGTGACGGTTTGGCCGCAAAGCGCGGCGGAAATTTTCCCGCAATAACGAGTGCGCATCAGAAATGTCCCGTAGAAGAAAAAATGGCAGAAGCTCCGGCAGGCGCGGCGTCCGGCAAAGAAGCCTTTCCAGACTGCGGCGGCACGACGCCCATAGAGATAATATATTTCAGCGCCTCATCCACGCTCATGGCAAGCTCAATCACCTCTTCCGTTTTCATCAGCAGAAAAAATCCGGACGTAGGATTGGGCGTCGTCGGCACATACACGCTTACATAACTACCCGGCAGACGCGGCGGAATCTCTCCTTCGGGACGCCCCGTCAGGAAAGCGATAGTCCAGCAGCCCGCGCGCGGATACTGTACCAGCAAAGCCTTGCGGAAAGCGTCGCCGTTCGGGGAAAACAGCGTATCCGAAACCTGCTTGACCGCGTTATACAAAGTGTTGACCACCGGAATCCGCGCCAAAATTCCCTCCCAGGAGCGCACGAATTTTTGTCCGATAAGATTGGCCGCCAAAAGTCCAGAACAAAAGACAATCAAAAGCGTCAGCGCCGTCCCCATTCCAGGGATGGGAAACCCCAGCCAGTTGATGGGGTGCAGCCGCTCCGGAAGCAAGAGAAGCGATTGATCCAAAACGCCAATGATGAACGACAGCACCCAAAACGTGATCACCAAAGGAATCCAGATTAGCAGACCCGTGATGAAATAACGCTTCAGGGACGCGAACTTCAGGGTACGCGGAAAAGTCATGGGATTAGGCCGCTTTACGCGGCGCACGCGCCGGAAGGACACGCGCCCTCGCCGCCCTGGCAAGGCGGCAGCGCGGATTTTTCCGCCTCTTTCGCCGCGCCCTTTTTTTCGTTTCCGCCCCGAAAATCGGTCGCGTACCAGCCGCTGCCTTTCAACTGAAACCCGGCGGCGGACAAAAGTTTTTTATAACTTTCCTGCCCGCATTGCGGACAGGCCGTCAAAACAGCGTCGTCAACCTTTTGCAGATGCTCTTTTTGAAAGCCGCACGCCGCGCAACGATATTCATAAATAGGCATAGCCTTGAATCCTGAAAGAATAAAAAGGAACGCATTATAGCCAGAGCCTGCAAAAATGGACAGAAGCCGCCGCGCGCAAGTTTTCCCCTGCCCTCCCTGACCTTCTATTCCGTATTCCCGATTCCGAAAAGAATGAGGATTACAATACGCTCCCCATGCGATCCTTCCCTTCCCCCGTCTTTGCGCTCCCTCCGCCGCATCCTGAAATTGCCGCGCAAAGCGACGCGCTGCGGCGCGTGATTCGCGCGCGCATTCACGCCAAAGGGGGTTGGATTCCCTTTGCCGAATACATGCAACTTGCGCTCTATGAAGCGGGATTGGGCTATTACGCGGCAGGCGCGCAGAAATTCGGCGGCGCGGGCGATTTTGTTACCGCGCCAGAGTTATCCCCTCTGTTTGCGCAAACACTCGCGCGACAGGCCGCAGAAATCATCACCGCGCTTCGCCGCGACGGGAAAGCCCCGGAAATCCTGGAGGCGGGCGCGGGCAGCGGACGTCTGGCCGCCGACCTCCTCCTCACGCTGGAAGAATGGGACGCCCTTCCGGAACGTTACGCCATTCTGGAAGTTTCCGCCGAACTCATCGCGCGCCAGAAAGAGACGCTTGCGCAAGCCGCACCGCGCCTTGTTTCCCGCGTCGTCTGGCGCAGCGGGCTACCGCAGCGCATGAACGGGCTGGTTCTCGCCAACGAACTGCTGGACGCCATGCCCTGTCATTGCTTTGTCTGGCCGGAGGGAGCGCGCATCACGACCGCCAACCCCATCTTGGAGCGCGGCGTAGCGCTAGACAAAAAAGACTCCTTTGTTTGGCAATCCAGAGCGGCGGCAGGCGCGGCAGGGGAAAAAGCCAGAACGCTTACGGAAAAAATTACCCAAAGCGGCGAAACTCTGCCTTCTGGTTATACAAGTGAATTATCGCTGGCCGCGCCTGCCTGGACTGCCGCATGGGGCGGCATTCTGGAACAGGGGGTTTTGTTGCTTTTTGATTACGGTTTTCCCCGCCGCGAGTATTACGCCCCGGAACGGAGGGAAGGTACGCTTCTTTGCCATTACCGCCATCGGGCGCATGACGATCCCTTTTTCCTGCCTGGCGGCCAGGACATTACCGCGCACGTGGATTTCAGCGCGCTCATTGAAGCCGCGCATCCCGCCGGACTGGATTTGCTGGGCTATACGACACAGGCGCGGTTTTTACTAAACTGCGGCCTTTTGGATTTTTTGGCCGCGCAAACGCCCGGAACCCGCGCGTATGCGCAAAGCGCCGCGGCGGCGCATACGCTGATTGAGCCGCAGGAAATGGGCGAGATTTTCAAAGTCATGGCGCTGGGAAAAAATTTTTTCCAGCCGCTCACCGGATTCATAAGCGGCGACAAAAGCCATACCCTGTAACACCGCGCGAAAGAGTAAATTCAGCCAAAACCTGGCACGGCGGTTGCTTATATTTCAGGGAAAAGCAAAGGCTGATGGTCTTTTTGGGAGATTTTTTCATGCGCCGCTCTGTGTTTTATTCCGCTTTACCTGGCTTGCTCACAATGCTTGCCGCCTGCTCCAGCGTACCGCCCACCAACGTGCACCAGCCGATGACCGCGCGTCCCGAATACCGGAATCCGCCAGAAGCAAGCAACGGCGCGATTTTTCAGAATAGTTCCGCGCGCCCGCTTTTTGAGGATCGGCGCGCGCGCTTTGTCGGCGATATTCTGACCGTCAATATCCGGGAAAACAGCGCGGCTTCCGCCGACGGATCCAACAACATCAAGCGTTCCGGAAAAATCGGCGCGAAAATCAATGGGCTTTCCGTCTATCCCTTAAGCAAAATCAGCGCGGTGCAGAAACTCTCCGACCTCAATGTTGACGCGACCAGCTCCAATGAGTTTTCCGGCAGCGGCGACATTCAGAATAACAATACCTTTCAGGGCGCCATCACGGTCACGGTCATTGAAGTCTTTCCGAACGGCAACCTTCTGGTCTCCGGGGAAAAACAGGTCGGCATTGGCCAGCAGCAGGAATATATCCGGCTCTCCGGCATTGTTGACCCGCGCGACGTTGTCAGCGCCACAAACAGCGTGGATTCCACGCGGATAGCGGACGCGCGTATTGAGTATAAGGCCAGCGGCTCCATCAGCGAGGCGCAAGTTATGGGATGGCTCGCGCGCTTTTTCATGACGGTACTGCCTTTCTAGACGCCGCGCGATCCTGAACCTTGAGAACACACTTTACATAATGAAAGGCCTCATGATGACGAGCCTCGCGCAAAACGGCAAAAATTTCCGCAGCGCTTCCTTTCTGGCCGCTTCCGCGCGAATGGCGCTGCCCTGGACGATTCTCCTTCTCTGCTGGCTGGCGGGCGGGCTGTTTGCCCCCGCCGCGCGCGCGGATCGCCTCAAGGACCTGGCGAACATCGAAGGCGTGCGTGACAACCAACTGGCGGGATATGGTCTAGTCGTTGGTCTGGACAACAGCGGCGATCAGACGACGCAAACCCCATTTACCTCGCAGTCCGTACTCAACATGCTCACGCAAATGGGCATCAACCTGCCGCTTGATCAGGCGCGCAGCATCCAGCTGAAAAATGTCGCCGCCGTTATGGTAACGGCCAATCATCCGGCTTTCGCGCGCCCCGGCCAGAGCATTGACGTCACGGTCTCTTCCATTGGCAACGCGAAAAGTCTGCGCGGCGGCACGCTTTTGATGACCCCGCTCAAAGGAGCGGACGGTCAGGTATATGCGATGGCGCAGGGAAGCGTGGTCGTGGGCGGAGCGGGCGCGGCCGCGCCCGGAGCGCAAATTCAGGTCAATCACCTTTCCGCCGGGCGCATTCCGGGCGGCGCGACGATCGAACGCGCGGTCTCCACGCCTGTCGGTCAGGGCGCCTATATCACCTACGAATTACGGCGCGTAGATTTTGACCTTGTCCGCCGCGCCGTAGAAACTATCAACAAGGAAATGGGCATAGGTACGGCGGAAGCGGTGGACGGTCGTCTCTTCCGCGTTCACGCGCCGGAAACGCCGGATGCGCGCGTCGCCTTTCTGGGGCGTCTGGAAAACCTGAATATCACCCCTCTTCCCGCCCAAGCCAGGGTCGTCATGAATCCGCGCACCGGCTCTGTGGTCATGAACCAGAAAGTGGAAATTGACGCCTGCGCCGTCTCGCATGGCAATCTTTCCATCATCGTTGAAGACGGCGGCGCAAGACGAAATGGCCGCGCGCAATTATCCGTGGATGGCGTCAACCTTCTGTCGCTGGAAGCAGGCGTAAGCCTCGCGGAAGTCGTCAAGGCGCTCAATTCCCTGGGCGCGAATCCTCAAGATTTGCTTGCCATTTTGCAGGCCATGAAAGCGGCGGGCGCGCTGCGCGCCGAACTGGAAATCATCTGATGATTCAGAAAGCCTCCCTCCCGGACGCCGCGGCGCAAACACTCGCCGGCGACGTCAAAAGCGCCCAGAGCCTGCGCGGACAGCTGCGCGGCAACCGGGAAGAAGGTCTGCGCGCCGCGGCGCGGGAGTTTGAGGCGCTTTTTCTACAGATGATGCTGAAATCCATGCGCGAAACCACCGCGCAGGACGGGCTGACAGACAGCGACGCCACTCGCTTCTTCACCGGAATGCTGGACGAGCAAATGTCCAAAAATATTTCGGGAAAAGGCCATTTCGGTCTGGCGGAAATGCTGGAAAAACAACTGTCCAGACAAGTTGGCGGCAACGGCGAAATTCTGAATCCTGAAAATACGCCAAACGCCATGACGGAGACCCACATGAGCACTCAGGAACCCAACCCGGCAAACTTTGCCGCCGCGCTATCCGAACGACTGGCGTTTGCCGCTTTGCGAAACGCGCGGGTGGAAGCGGCGCGGAATAGCCCAAGCGCCGAATCCCGCGTCGGCCATTTTGAGAAAAGCGAAAAGACGCCCCGTGAATTCGTGCGCGAAATCTGGCCGCACGCGGTAGAAGCCAGTCGGCAAACCGGCATTCCGCCGCAATTCCTGATCGCGCACGCGGCGCTGGAATCTGGATGGGGACGGCAAGACATCCGCAACGCGGACGGATCGCCCACCTACAATATCTTCGGCGTCAAGGCGGGCAACCTCTGGCAGGGAAAAAGCACGGAAATTCTGACGACAGAATACGAAAACGGGCGCCCCATCAGCCAGCGGGCGCGTTTTCGCGCCTACGACTCCTATGCGGACGCTTTCGGGGACTACGCGCGGCTGCTTTCGGAAAACCCGCG
This sequence comes from Zoogloeaceae bacterium, assembly GCA_031256795.1. GTDB lineage: Bacteria > Pseudomonadota > Gammaproteobacteria > Burkholderiales > Rhodocyclaceae > Azovibrio. The sequence goes on from JAIRPW010000003.1 coordinate 26,905, forward strand.
TTACGGCGCGGTGATTGGCTCGCAGAATGGCACGGAGTTTGCTAAAAGATTGCAGCAGGCGGGTTATGCCAGCGATCCGAAATATGCCGAAAAACTGGACGCCGTAATTCACGGCGCGGCGCTGCGTCAAGCGCTCTTCGGCTGAAATCGGCTCAAGGTTTCCCCGTCCTGTCCGTAAACACACGGAAGAACGGAGAATATCATGAGCCTTTTGAGTACTGGCGTCAGCGCCCTGAACACCGCCCAACTGGGTCTGGCTACGACGCAGCACAATATCGCCAATGTCAACACGCCTGGCTACAGCCGTCAGGCCACCATGCAGGCAACCAATTTTTTTGTCATGACCGGCGCGGGCGCGATCGGTCAGGGCGTGCATGTCAACACCGTTCTGCGCAGCTACAGCGACATTCTGACCGGGCAAGTACAAAACGCGCAAAGCCGCTCCAGTGAACTGGACGCCTATTATTCAATGATTTCCCGTATTGACAATCTGCTGGCGGATTCCAACTCCGGACTCTCTCCGGTGCTCACGGGATTTTTCAAGGCAGTGCAAGATACCGCCGCCAATCCCAGCCTGATTTCCGCGCGTCAGGCAATGGTCAGCGCGGCGGAAACGCTCATGACCCGCTTTCACACCCTGGAAAATCGTTTGTCGCAGCTCTACGACGAAGTCAATACGCAGATGGTCGACACGGTTTCGCAAATCAACGACTACAGCGCGCAAATCGCCAAGCTCAACGAGCGCGTCATTGCCTATAACGGCGGCGGCCAACCGCCCAACGATCTTCTTGATCAGCGCGACCAGCTGGTACTGGAACTCAATAAACTCGTACAGGTCAACACCTATCTCAACGACAACGGCGCGCTCAATGTCTTTGCGGGCAGCGGGCAGCAGCTGGTCACCGATACCCAATATGTCAAACTGGAGGCTCGGCCCTCCGCCACAGACCCGGAGCGTTATGTAATCGCGCAAAAAGGCAGCATTGTCGAATTGCCGGAAGATTATCTAACGGGCGGAACCATGGGCGGATTGCTCTCTTTCCGCAAGGAAGCGCTGGATCAAGCGGCCAACGCCATGGGACAGGTCGCGGTCAGTCTCGCGCTCACGGTTAACGCGCAGCAGGCGCTCGGACAAGACTTGCTGGGCGGAGTCGCGGGCGATGCCAACTTTATCACCGAATTTTTCCGCATCAGCGCGCCCAAGGCCATCGAAAACTCCAGGAACCAGGGCAGCGGCTCCATCATGAGCTTTTCTTTTGACCCGGCGCAAATGTCTTCCGAAGGCAATTTTTTCACGCAAGTGACCGCGAGCGACTACGAAGTGCGTTTCACCGCCCCGGACGTCTATACCATTACCCGTCTAAGCGACAAGCAGGTCGTCGCTTCCGGCACGGCGGACGGCGTGACGCCCGCGCAGTTTGACGGCCTAACTCTGATGCTTTCCGCCGGTCACGCGTCGGGCGACTCCTACCTTCTGGAGCCCACCCGCGAAACAGCGCGCAACATCAAAGTCAGCCAGGAAATTTCCGGGGATGTGCGCCGCATCGCCGCCGCCATGCCAATTCGCACGGACGCGGGCGTCGCCAATACCGGAGCGGCGAAAATCAGCGCCGGAGAAGTGGTTTCTAGCGGCTATGCCATCCCCAATCCGCCGCTGGTCATAACGTATGACGGAACGTCCAATCAACTGACGCTTTCCGGCACGGCAAGCTCCGTGCTGGTCAATGGCGCGCCCGCGACCTTTCCCCTAACCTACAACAGCGGCGATGAAATCACGATTGACGGTTTCCGCTTCACAATCACCGGCGCGCCCGCTGACGGCGATACCTTTACGCTGGAAGCCAATCTCGGCGGCACGGCGGACTCCCGCAATATCGTCAAAATCGGCGCGCTGCAAACCGCGCTGACCACAAGCGGCGACACGCAAGCCGGTACCGCGACCTTTCAGGCCGCGTACGCGCAGCTGGTCAGCGAAATCGGCACACTGACCAAAAGCGCGCTCTCCAACCGCGACGCGCAGGAAGTCGTCTTGCGGCAAGCGACGGAAGCGCGCGATTCGGTTGCCGGAGTCAACCTGGATGAGGAAGCCGCCAACCTCATCAAATACCAGCAATCCTATCAGGCCGCGGCGCGGATGATGAACACCGTCTCCGTGCTTTTTGATACCCTGATTTCCATTGGCAGATAATCAATCCGGCGTCCCTTTTCTGAAGGCCTGGATGAAGGAGAAACATCATGCGTATCAGTACTTCGCAAATTTACGACAACGGAGTCTTCAACATCCAGAACGGCCAATCCGCGGCCTACCGGCTGCAAAACCAGTTGTCTACCGGACGCCGGATCGTTACGCCCGCCGACGATCCCGTTGCCGCCGGACAGGCGCTCCTGACGGAACAGAAAAAAAACGTTAACCAACAATTCCTGGACAATCAGGCCAACGCCATGAGCCAGCTCAAGGAACTGGAAAGTCTGATGGGCGGCGTCGACGAACTGCTGATTCAGTGCAAATCGCGCTGGGTAGAGGCGGGAAACGGCGCGTACTCCGACAATGAACTGAAATCCATCGCCATGGATATGCGCGGCAAGCTGGCGGAAATGTTCGGCATTGCCAATAATTCAGACGCCAACGGCCTGTACCGCTTCGCCGGATATGAAGCCGCGACTCGCCCTTTTATCAGCAACAACAACGTCGTTAGCTATCAGGGCGACAGCGGCGAACGGCTTTTGCAGGTAGAAACCGGACGTTTCATGGCCGTCAGTTTTTCCGGGCGGGAGTTTTTTGAAAAAATACCCACTGGCAATGGCTATTTCGTCGCCAATCCCGGCGCGGGCAACACCGGAAGCGGCGTCATTGACAATGGCAGCATGTTGGGCAATTACGACGGCAAGACGTACACCCTTACCTTCACCGGCGCGGATTCTTTCGATATTTTTGACGGAACCACCACGACGTCGGTTACGGGTTACCACGCCGGCGATCCCATCAATCTGGGCGGCGCGCAAGTCTCCATCACCGGATCGCCCAATACCGGCGACACCTTCACCGTCGCGCCCAGCCGGGAAGAAAGCATTTTTACCACCTTGAATACCTTTATCAATACGCTGGAAACAGGGGATTCCGGGTCCGCTGATTTTAGAAACGCCATGAACCGCATCGGCGCAAGCCTGGATCAGGCGCTGCAGCATGTGCTGGACAACCGTGCCGTCGTCGGCGCGCGCATGGCGGAACTGGACGATCTGACCACGCTGGGCAAAGATTTGAGCGTGCAATACGATCAGCAAATTTCCGGTCTCGTTGATCTGGATTACGCCAAGGCAATCAGCGATCTGGCAAAGAATCAATTGCGGCTCGAAGCCTCGCAGCAGTCCTTCGTGAAGGTTACGGGACTGTCTTTGTTTAATTATCTTTAACTCTTCCCGGCGAGGAGTCAGTCATGAACGCGGCGCGGCACGGCACGCTTTCCGCAAAAGACAAAGAACGCGCAGAAAATACCTGCGCGGAAGAGGCGATGGAATCCGCAACGCCTCTACATTCCTGGCAACGCGATCGCGGCGCGACAGAGAAGCGCGTCTGGGCGCGGCGTCCCGGAGTGATACAGGCCATCTTGACGCCGCGCGGCACTGCGCGGCGCGGCGCGACTACGCTTGCCGCCGCGTTCTGCGTTTCTTTTCTGCTCATGAGCTGCGCCACGACAGAGGATTTCACTGAATCCGCGCGCGCGGTCTCGCCGCGTCATCTGGAAAGCGTCACCAGCACGGACGTTCAAAACCTCGCTTTGGGCGCGTTTGCCTATAAGCTCCTCCAACCCAGCGGCGGCGACCTGATTTTGACGGGTCTGGCCTATCTGGTGCTGGATCCTTTCTCGCCCAACTGGAAGATTGAGGAAACCCGGATCGCGGAGGACACGTTCGCCCTGTCTCTAACGTTGAAACGCCATGCCAGCGGAGGCGAAGGCGAAGCCGCGCAAGTTTTTAAGCGCCGCGCTGAATTTTTGCGGCAAACGCTGGGGTATGACAATTTCCGCATCCTGAGTTACCGCGAAGGAATCTACTCCCACTTCATTGGCGCGGAACGCTTTGGGGAAGGACAAATTCAGCTGCTGCGCTGAACGCGGCGTCCGTTTTTGCGCGAATCGCTATAAACCCGCGCAAGAAAAAACCCCGGCGTTTTGATTTGCCGGGGTTTTTGTTCTCGGTTTCCGCGCCTCTTCTTACACCTTGAAGCGCGCGATGGTCGACGACACCTCGCCCGCCAGCTGCTCCAGCCTCTTCGCCCCGGACGCCGTCTCCTCCGCCGCCGCGTTGTTCTCGTCCGTCATCTGCGCAACCGATTCCACATGTCTGGCAATCTCCTGGCTCGCCTGACTCTGCTCCTTCAAAGCGTTCGATATTTCCGTCACCGCCGCCGACACCCGGTTCGCCTCTTCCCGAATCGCCGCCATCCTCTCCCCCGCGTCCTCCGCCAGCGACTGCCCCGCATCCACCTGTTTCACTACAACAAACATTTCTTCTACGGCCTCTTTTGCCGCCGCCTGGATTTTCTCAATCATCCCGCCAATGTCCCCCGTCGACTGCGCCGTCCTCTCCGCCAGCTTCCTCACCTCGTCCGCCACCACCGCAAACCCCCTCCCCTGCTCTCCCGCCCTCGCCGCCTCAATCGCCGCGTTCAACGCCA
>JAIRPW010000020.1 GCA_031256795.1 Zoogloeaceae bacterium
GAACAGGCGGCAAGCCCGAAAGCGCTGCCGCCCGCGAGGACGATGGCGTGAACGTGCTGCACAGTGTTTTCCGGGCGCAGGAGTTCGGTTTCATGGCTCGCGGGCGCGCCGCCGTGTATCGCGACGCCCGCCGCGCCTCCCGCGCGGCAGAGTACGACGGTGCAGCCGCTGCCGCCTACTGCGTTTTCGGCGTGACCTACTTCAATGCCTTCCGGCAAAAGAACGGGAGAAATGGGCATGGGGAACAGCTCCTTGGCAACAAAACAGGAACGCGCGCAAGCGTTCGCCTGTCAGCATCCGTCGCGGTTCTTACGCAGGGCGCGGCGCGTCCGTCCGCTTATGCGCGGACGCGAGAATACCAGGCAGAGATTAGGCGCGCCCATTCAGCAGATCCCGGTAGAGAGTAACGTAGCTTTGTGTCATTTTTTCCGTTGTAAATAGCGTTTCAAAACGAAGTCTGGCTCCCTCTCCCAGTCGCGCGGCCAGCGCTTCATCCGCCCAAAGCGTCAGTAATGCCTGCCGCAGCGCGGCGGGATCGGCGGGCGGAACTACCAGGCCGGTCTCGTTTGCGATATTGATATACGTTGTGCCGGTGTCAATTTCGCAGCAAACGAGAGGTTTCCCGTACCGAGCGCCCTCCAGAAGGGTAATTCCGAAAGCCTCAGAGCGCAAATGGGAAGGGAAAACCAGCGCGCTGCAAAGGGAAAGCAAGGCGTTTTTGTCCTCGTCGGACAGCGCGTCCAAAAAATGAATATTTTCCAGTCTCTCCGCGGCGGCGCGCGCCTTGAGCTTTGCTTCCTGACCGCCTTTGCCGAGCAAAACGATCGGGCAGGGGAGACCTTTGGCCGCCGACAGCAAAAAATCCAGACCCTTGTAATACCGAAATACGCCGACAAAGAGAAAAAATCGCGCGGGCATTCGTTTGCGCCAGTATTCCACGCGCTCCGCCGCGGGCTCGTTGGATTGCAGCCCCAACGGAATACAGCGAACTTTGTCTGCAAAAGCCCGCAGCGTGGGACTGGAAGCAAGATAATTCGGGCTGCTGGCCACAACGGCGGAAACCGACGCCAGAAAACGGCGCATGAGCGGGCGATACAGGAAAAGCAGTTTTTTCTGGGCGACGACGTCTGAATGATAGGTCAGTACAGAGGGCTGTTTCGGGCGCGCGAAAAAATGCGCCAAGTCGGCCAGCGGATACGGAAAATGATAATGAATAATGTCCGCGTCGGCGGACAGGCGCCTGAATTCGGACAGGGCGCGAAAGGAGAAATCCGTAGACGCGGCCTTGAATAAACGCTTGACCCGATGAACCCGGTGCTGTTCCAGCAGGACGCTTTCCGTCGCTCCCGGCGTGAGCGCCAGTACCTCCGTCTCTATGCCATACGTTTGCCCGCCATGGGCCAGCTGCCGGATAAACTGCTGTACCCCGCCGTATTCGTCAGGGTAATAGCTTTTGTAAAAATGCAGGATTTTCACGGCTGCTCACCCCCCCCCCCCGGCAAGGAGGCCGTGATTTTCGCCAACCGGGCGTCAATTTTGGCGGACATAGCCTCCAGGCTCAGGGTTTTTCGGATCAACAGAGCGGCGGCGGAGATCGTTTCCCGCAGAGCCGGGTCATCCGCCAGCCGCTTTAGGCAAGACGCCGCATGGTCAATCTCCGGTTCGGCATGGCGCGCGTTTTTCTGGGCGTTGGGCCACAGACGCCCCGTTTTTACAAATGCGTAGTTCACCAACAGACTATTCTCCGAAGTCATAAACTCAGTATTGGCCGACCAGTTGGTGGCGATGCAGGGCGTACCCAGCGCCATGGCCTCGGCCAGCACGAGACCGAAGCCTTCCGCCCGGTGCAGCGAGATAAAAGCGTCGCAGCATTGAATGAGACCGTTCATTTCTCCGCGCTTCAGCGTGTCCGTAATGAAGTAAATCCGCAGGTATCCAGCCAGCTTTTTCTGGATTCGTTTGAGAAAAGGCCGGGACGCGCGGTTTAGTTTGATGACCAGCCCCGCGTCTTGCGCGCGCTCTGGCGAAGGGAATGCCCGGAGAAACGCCTCGATCGCGCCCTGCGGATTTTTGCGTCTTGGCGCGCCACGGAAATCGGCGGCGCACAGCGCCAAAAAAACGCCTTCGGGCAGACCGAAGTCCGCGCGGCGGTATTCTCTGTCCAGACCGGGCGCAATCGCGTAGGGCATGGTTTGCACAGGCCGGGAGGTTTCCCGCCGGATCGCCTCGCTGACGAAGTCGGAAGGCGTCCAGAATTCCTCGAAAAAACGAAAGGCCGGAAGCCATTCGTCGGGAAATTTTTCCTGCTCCCACAGCCAGAAAGCGATGTTATAACGGTGGTCTAACGCTTCATTGCCGAATTTTTCCAAAACCAAAGGGAGATTCGGCGGCTGGAGATGCAGAATATTCGTGTCATAAAGAGGCTTTTCAGCGATTGCTTCCGACAAATTTTCGGGCGGGGTAATGCCGGAAGCGTTTTTTCGCGCGCTGACCAGCGCCAAAGGGATAGAGGCTTGCTTCAAGGCCGAAGCCAAAATGCGGCAGCTTTCTCCTAGGCCGCTTGCTTCGTCAAAGTCGCCGATGAGATTTACGCCCGGCGGATAACGTCTGTCTGGGGGAAGCGGAGAAGATGCGCGGCGCAACTTCCGCATGGCGAGCAGCGATTTCGCGCGCCAGCCCCAATAAGTCAGCGGATCCAGCGCGGCGGACGGCAGAAAGCGGCGCGCCGCGTCCCGCAACGGCGAAAGCAAAGGAAAACTCATGCGCAAGCTCGCAAGCGAACAACGGGGAGAAACTACGCGACGCAAAATCCGCTACTGCCAAAATCTGGCGGAGACGGAGGGATTCGAACCCTCGATACGAGTTTTAGCCCGTATGCTCCCTTAGCAGGGGAGTGCCTTCGACCTCTCGGCCACGTCTCCGTAAAAGGCGCTTATCATAAGAGCAGTCTGGCGGACGGTCAAATTCCGCGCGGGAAGAAAATCAGGCTGCGCCAGAAACCTTTTCCAGACCGAACGCGCGGTGCAGGACGCGCACAGCCAGCTCCAGATATTTTTCATCCAGCACCACGGAAATTTTGATCTCTGACGTGGAAATCATCTGAATGTTAATGCCTTCTTCCGCCAGAACGCGGAACATCTGGCTTGCGACGCCCGGATGAGAGCGCATTCCAACTCCCACGGCGGAAACTTTGCACACCTCGGTATCGCCAATGATCTCCCGCGCGCCGATATGCGCGCGCGCGCTTTCCAAAACCGACCGGGCCTTTTCAAACTCGGCGCGGTTGACCGTAAAGGAAAAATCCGTCGCGCCGTCGCGTCCGACATTCTGGATAATCATGTCGACGTCAATGTTGGCGTCGGCGATCGGCCCCAGAATCTGATAGGCAATGCCGGGCCGGTCCGGCGCGCCCAGCACGGTGAGTTTCGCTTCGTCGCGGTTGTACGCGATGCCTGAAATAACGGGATCTTCCATGCGCTTTTTTTCCTCAACAGTATCCACAGTGATCAGCGTGCCTTCGCCCTGTTCCTCAAAACTGGAAAGCACGCGCAGTTTAACTTTGTACTTGCCCGCAAATTCAACCGAGCGAATTTGCAGCACCTTGGAGCCCAAACTCGCCATTTCCAGCATTTCCTCAAAGGTAATGGCGTCAAGTTTTCTCGCGGATGGGACAAGGCGCGGATCGGTGGTATACACCCCGTCCACATCCGTATAAATCTGGCATTCGTCCGCTTTCAGCGCCGCCGCGATCGCAACCCCCGTGGTATCCGATCCGCCTCTCCCCAGCGTTGTGATGCTTCCTTCGCTATCCACGCCCTGAAAGCCCGCGACTACCACGACTTTTCCCGCTTCCAGATCGCGGCGGATCGCGTCGCCCTCAATATCCAGAATCCGCGCCTTGCCGAAAGCGGAGTCCGTCAAAATGCGCGTTTGTCCGCCGGTGTAGCTTTTGGCCGCCACGCCGATTTCCGCAAGCGCCATGCACAAGAGACCGATCGTTACTTGCTCGCCTGTGGAAATCACTACGTCCAGCTCGCGCGGCTCAGGCTGCGGCTGAATTTCCTTTGCCAGCGCGATTAGGCGATTGGTCTCGCCGCTCATCGCCGAAACCACCACTACAACCTGATCGCCGCGCGCGTGAAACGCCGCGACCCGCCGCGCCACATTCTTGATGCGTTCGGGAGAACCTACCGAAGTGCCGCCGTATTTTTGAACAATCAACGCCATAGCCCGACCCGCTGTGAAAGACCGGCGCATTCTAACGTAATCGCGGCGGACAGGACAGTCAGGCGTTCGCAAAAGAAAAAAGAAAAAGGGGGAAAATGCCGCGTTTTGCTATCATTCGCCTCTCTTTTGATTTTGGAGCGTTCCCCATGCGTGGCTTTCCTGTCGCGGCCTCATTTCTTTTCACCGTTCGCGTTCTGCTTTGCGCGGGCGCGGCGTATTCGTTGTCCGCTGCGGGCTCGGAGAACGCGATCAAACCAGAAGCGCCGGTCAAGGTATCAGACGCCTGGGCGCGCGCGACTGTCGCTACGCAGACTGCCTCCGGCGTATTTATGCGCCTCGTCGCGGAGCGCGATTTGACGCTCACGGGCGCGTCGTCGCCTTTGGCGGGGGAAATGGAGATACACGTCACGCGCGTTGAAGACGGCATGATGAAAATGCGCTTCGTGCCGGAACTCTTCCTGCCCGCTGGACAGGAAATCACCCTGAAACCAGGCGACGCGCATCTTATGCTCTTGCGCCTCTCCCAGCCGATTTCCGTTGGGCAAACTTTGTCGGTCACCTTGTTTTTTACAGATAGGGAAGGGCGGCGCTATGAATTGCCGGTGACGCTCAAGGCGCGGGCGCATACCCAATCCGCGCCCGCGCTTTCTCCGCATTCGGCGCATTGATTCCGTGCCGCGGACGCCGCGCCGTTTTATTTGTATCGTATCGTGCCTTCTGGCGGGAGGGCTTGCCGCTTGTCATTCAGATTCAGCGGAAAAAAATTCCGACCCGTCCGTATTTCATGGGAAAGTCATCGAGCGGTTTCCAGAAGAGAGCGAGCGCTTTGTATTCATGGATACGAGCGGGACGCCGCGCCGATTGTCCGATTGGCGCGGCAAGACGCTTTTGATTTTTTTTGGATATACCCATTGTCCGGATGTTTGTCCTACCGCGCTTGCCCGCGCCGCGCGCGCCGTGGAGCTTCTGGGGCGGGAGCGCGCCCGCGCGCAGGTGCTGTTCGTCACGCTGGATCCGGAGCGGGATACGCCAGAGGTGCTTGCCGCCTATGTTCCGGCTTTTCATCCCGATTTTCAGGGACTATCCGTGCCGACGGAAAAACTTCCGGATTTGGCGCGCGCGTTTCGTCTTTTTTACCGGAAAGTCCCCGGATCGGATGGCGTCAGTTACAGCGTTGACCACAGCGCGCTTACCTATCTTTTTGATTCGCGGGGACGTCCGCGCCTGGCTTTGGATTATCGCGCGACGCCGGAAGACCTGGCGGAAGACGCGCGCCGCCTTTTGAACGAGGGCGCGTGACCCGGCGAAAGGTTCGCGGCGGCTCGTGTTTCGCGTTATTTTTTCAGGCGGCTTTTCGGATACCCGAATCCGGGGGCGTATGCTAATATCCGCCGCTTTGAAGGGCGCGGCGGCCTAGGGTTTTACCGTTGGTTTTCGCAGCAATCCGTTTCGCGGCGTAAAAATCCGTCCGGCGCCCATTGTCCTCAAACTTCTTCCCCGCTTTTGCCATGCTCGACTCTATCCGCAACAACAAACGCATTGTCCAGATTTTTCTGCTCATCATCACTGTTCCCTTCGCAGTTTGGGGTTTGGACGCCTATTTTCAGGGCGGCGGGAGTAATGAACTGATCAAGATTGGGCGAACGCGCATTCTTCTTTCCGACTTTCAGGAAGCGCTGCGCACGCGGCAGGCGCAATTGCGGCAGCAGACCGGCGCTACGGACGCGGCGTTTCTTGATTCCCCGGCGCTACGCCAGGGTGTGCTTGACGGGTTGATCGGGCAAGCCCTGCTTTCGATTGAGGCGCAAAAACGCGGCCTCAATCTGCGTCCCTTTATGCAACGGCTGATCGCGCAAAACCCGGATTTCCAGCAAGACGGCGTTTTCAATTCAGAGCGTTACACACAGGCGCTTGCCGCGCAGGGGCAAACTCCGTATACCTATGAAACGCGGCTGCAGGAAGAATTGCTGCGTCAGTCTTTGCTGCTCCCGGTCACAATGGCGGCTTTTACCCCGCATACGGTGAGCGAGCGGATTATCGCGCTGCAAACGCAGACACGCGAAGTTGAGGAAAGCCTGATTCCGCTTGCGTCGCTTTTACCCAAGGCGCAAGTGTCGGAGGAGGAGGCGCTGACTTTCTACAAGGCCAATCCCGCGCGCTTTACCCGCCCGGAACAAATCCGCGTCGACTACGTCGTGCTGACGGAGGAGGCGATCAAGGATACCGCGCCCATTTCCGAGGCTGAACTCAAATCCTGGTATGACGAACATCGTGACCGCTTCGCCAAAAAACAGGAAGAGCGCCAGATGCGGCATATTCTTTTGCTGGTAGGCGAAAAGGCCGATGAGGCGGAAAAAGCCCGGATACGCGCCCGCGCGACAGAATTGCTGGAAGAGGTGAAAAAGGACCCGTCGCGTTTTGAGGAATTGGCGCGTACTCATTCGCAGGACCCGGGCTCTGCCGCGGCAGGCGGGGACCTTGGTTTTCTATCCCGGCGTGATTTGGTCAAGCCATTCGCGGACGCGGCTTTTTCCCTGAAACCAGGAGAAATTTCAGGCGTTGTGGAGAGCGGGTATGGCTTTCACATCATTCGTCTGGAAGCGGTTCATCCCGGCGAGTACCGTTCGTTTGAGGAAGTGCGCGCCGATGCGGCGGCGGAAGTGCGCCGTCAGATGACCGCGCGGCATTTTGCCGACGCCTCGGAAAAATTTGCCAATCTGGTCTATGAACAGCCGGAAAGTCTGGAACCCGCCGCGCGCGCGTTCGGCCTTGTCATTCATAAATCCAATTGGATGACTCGCGCGGGGGACTCTGCCCAAGGGCTTTCGCATCCCAAATTGCTTGCCGCCATGTTCGGGGAGGAAATGCTCAAGAACGGGCGGAATACCGAGGCGGTAGAGATTGCGCCTGGAGTAATCGTGGCGGCCCATCTGCTGGAGCATCAACCTTCAGCGTTGCTGCCGTTTGAGGAAGCGCGCCGTAGCATTGTCGCTTCCCTGCGCGACGTAAAGGCACTGCGCTTAGCGCAGGAGCAGGGCGAGGCCCGGCTTGCGGAATTGCGTTCCGGCAAGGCGGTATCTGGCGTCAAATGGGCGAAAGCCCAGGAGGTCTCGCGTCTTGTGCCGGGAACGCTTGCTCCTGCCGCGCTGGAGGCCATTTTCCGTGTGGACGCGCGGGACGAAAAGAATTTGCCGATTTATCTGGGGGCGTCAATGCCCGGTCAGGGGTACGCGCTGTACCGCATTCGCCGGGTGAGCCAGCCGCCGCTGGCCGAACCGTTAAAAGCGGCGCTGGCGGAAAAGATGAACGGGTTCGCCGCGCAGAACGACCTGACAGCCTATCTTGCCGCGCTGCGTCAGCGCTACAAAGTCAAGGTCAACGAAAGTCTTTTGCGTAAGGACGCGGAATAATCTCGCGCCGCATGCGTTAAATCTACATGCGGTCGCTCAATCCGGAGCAACGCGAAGCCATCCATTATCTGGACGGTCCGTTGCTGGTGCTGGCGGGCGCGGGGTCAGGGAAAACCCGCGTTATTACGGAAAAAATCGCTTATCTCGTCAACTCCTGCGGTTTCGCGCCTGCGGAGGTGGCGGCGATTACCTTTACCAACAAGGCGGCGCGCGAGATGAAAGACCGGGCCGGGAAATTATTGTCCGGGAAAGTGACTGGCCTACAGATTTCTACCTTTCACGCGCTCGGAATGCGGATTCTGCGCGAGGAGGCGCGCGCGCTGGGGTACAAGCCAAATTTTTCCATCTTTGACGCCAACGATTGCCTGAATGTGCTGGCTGAACTTGCCGCCAGCGTGGACAAGGGAAAACTGCGTCTCATCCAGAGTCTGATTTCCCGCTGGAAAAACGCGCGCATTCTTTCGGATGCTCCGGGAGCGGTCACGCCAGAAACTCCGGCGGAAAAGCTGGCCTGGCAAATTTACCCTTCCTATGAGGCGACTTTGCGCGCCTATCAAGCGGTAGATTTTGATGATCTCATCGCGCTGCCGGGAATGCTTCTGGAGCGCGAACCGGCGCTTGCGGAGAAGTGGCGGCGACGCTTTCGCTATGTGCTGATTGACGAATATCAAGATACGAATTCCGGACAATACCAATTGCTCTGGCAGCTGACTGGAGAACGGCGGCAATTTACCGCCGTGGGCGACGATGATCAGAGCATCTATGGCTGGCGCGGGGCGGACATTGCCAATTTACGCCGCCTGTCTGTGGAAATCCCAAACCTCAAAGTGATTAAGCTGGAGCAGAATTACCGCTCTACCACGCGCATTTTAGGCGTTGCCAATAACGTCATTTCCCACAATGAAAATTTTTTTGAGAAAAAGCTGTGGTCGAATATGGGCGAGGGCGATCCGGTTTCGGTCTCCTTCTGCGCGGATAACGCGCAAGAGGCGGATAGCGTGGTCAAACGTCTGGTGGCGGATCATCTTCTGCGGCGCGGCAAATGGTCAGATTACGCCATTCTTTATCGTTCCAATCACCTGGCGCGGCTTTTTGAGGAACGGCTGATTGAAGAGCGCGTTCCCTATTTTATTTCTGGGGGCGCGTCTTTTTTTGACAAGGCGGAAATCAAAGACATTCTTGCCTATTTGCGTCTTTTGTCCAATCCTGAGGATGATCCTGCCTTTATTCGCGCGGTTTCTGTGCCTCGGCGCGGGATTGGCGCCTCGACTCTGCGCGCGCTGGGAGCGTATGCGGGCGAGCGGCGCATATCGATCTTTTCCGCGGCGGGTGAAATGGGCGCGAGCGCGCGGCTGACGCAGGCGTCCGCCGAAGCGCTTGGCAATTTTTGCGCTTTCCTGCGGAATTTTTCTCTCAAGGCGCGCGCCGGCGTCGCGGGGGAGGTTTTGGAAGCGTTGCTGGAAGCAATTGGCTATGAGCGTTTTCTTTATGATCATGAGGAAGAGCGCATTGCCGCCGCGCGCTGGGCAAATGTTTTGGAATTCCGTGATTGGTTTCAGAAGAAAAGCGGGGAAGACGGGAAAACTTTGCTGGAACTCGCGCAGACGATCGCTTTGATGACGATGATTGAGCAGAACGAAAACGGGGAAGAACAGGACGCGGTGCGCCTTTCTACCTTACATGCCGCCAAGGGACTGGAATATCCGCATGTATTTCTGGTCGGCGTGGAGGAAGGAATTTTGCCGCATCGAGAGGCTGTGGAATCCGGGCATATCGAGGAGGAGCGCCGTTTGATGTATGTCGGCATCACGCGCGCGCGCCGCACTTTGCATATTTCCTGTTGCGCGCGGCGGCGCGCGCGGCATGAGGTCGTCGCGGTCAAGCCTTCGCGTTTTATTGAGGAAATGGGGAAAGAAGGCGTGCGAATCCGCGGAGGGAAAGACGAGCCCCTGCCGGATCAGGCGGCGCGCGCGGCCAAAATCCAAGGTCTGCGCGCGATTCTCGCTCAGAATCGGACGCGGCAGGAAGAATAGCGTTGCGCTACCAGGCAGGGAATCGGGCGAGGTCTTTATCTTCCAGCGGGTCTCGCTTTTGCGGTTTCTGGAGGTCAGCTCCGGGCGTATCCAGCGTTTTGGGCATAGCGAATCGTGACTCGCCCCGCGCCCGCCCAAATTTTCAGTTCATTGAACAGCGCGTCCTCAAGACTGGCTCTCCAGGCTGCGCCCAGCGCAAATTCACAAGTAGCCTGCGCGTTCCGGTAGAGGACGCGCACAGGGGTGGTTCCCGGAAATAATTTCAGAATATTTTTCAGCGGCAAAAGATCAATTCCGTCTTCCAGTGAAATGTCCAGGCTTTTGGCGAAGCGGGCGCGCAGTTCACTGGGACGCATTAGTTTCTCCGCAGAGACGCGCAGCATACCGCTGTACTCGTCGTCGCTAACTCGTCCTTCAACGATAAGCGGTTCATCAGGCGTGATTTTCTTTCCCTCCGCCATAAAAAGCTCGTTGAAAACGGTGATTTCTGTCTGCGCTGTTCCATCGTCCAGCGTGACCAGCATCATTTTTCCCCGACGGGACAATTGCGTGCGAATATTTGCCACAATGCCGGCGACGAGGGTGGGTTCACGAGCGGGCGACAGGCCCGAAAGCGGTCGGGGAATAAAGCGCGCCAGCTCGTCGCGAAGGCTGTTGTATAGGTGGCCGGAAAGAAAAAGTCCCAGCGCCTGTTTTTCCTGCAAAAGCCGTTCGCGTTCGCTCCAGGCGGGCGCGGTAAGATACTGCGGCGCGTGGAATTTTTGCTCATCCGCAGAAAATGTCTCGAAGAGGCTGGCCTGCTGCGCGTTGCGCTCCGCCTGATCCGCGGCTTCCAGAGCGATCCCTGCGGAAGCCAGAAGTTTTCCGCGTTCAGCATCCACAGAATCAAGCGCTCCCGCGCGGATTAGAGCCTCAATGGCGCGGCGGTTGACCATGCGCTTATCCACGCGGCGGCAAAAATCAAACAAGTCCTGAAAAGCCCCGTTTTTTTCTCGCGCGCGGATGATTTCTTCCGCCGCCTGCTCGCCCATTCCCTTGATCGCGCCCAAGCCATACCGAATGGTTCGCTCGTCTACCGGCTCAAAACGATAGCTGGAGGCATTGATGTCCGGCGGCAGCACGGTCATGCCGTTTTTCACGCAGTCATCGTGGAAAATTTTAATGACGTCGGTATTGTCCATGTCCGAAGACAAGGTGGCGGCCATAAAGGCGGCGGGATGCCGCGCTTTCAG
Organism: Zoogloeaceae bacterium; assembly: GCA_031256795.1. Lineage (GTDB taxonomy): Bacteria > Pseudomonadota > Gammaproteobacteria > Burkholderiales > Rhodocyclaceae > Azovibrio. The sequence continues at coordinate 10,903 of JAIRPW010000020.1, forward strand.
CCAGGCGGTGTGGTAGGTGATTACCGCGTAGGCGGCTGTGTGCGATTTGTTGAAACCGTATTCCGCGAATTGCAGCATTTTGTCGAAAAGCCGCTCGGCCAGCGCGGGCGGATACCCTTTTTCCCGCGCGCCTTCCACAATCGTGGCGCGATGCCTGGCCATTTCTTCCGGTTTCTTTTTTCCCATGGCGCGCCGCAGAAGATCGGCGCCTCCTAGCGTGTAGCCGCCGATGATCTGCGAGATTTGCATGACCTGTTCTTGGTAGACGATTACGCCATAGGTCGGCGCCAGACACTCCTTGAGGTCGGGGTGAAAATACTCAATGCTCTGCCGTCCTTTTTTGCGCAAGCAAAAATCATCCACCATGCCGGAATTGAGCGGGCCGGGACGATAGAGCGCCAGTACGGCGATAATGTCCTCAAAGCAATCAGGCTCCAGCTTTTTCAGGAGTTTTTTCATGCCCTCCGATTCCACCTGAAACACGGCGGTGGTATTGGCGGATTGCAGCACATGGTAGACGGCGGGATCGGAAAAACCCATCCGCATGAGATCGGGGCGCTCTCCTGTCATGCGTTCAATGTAGCGCAGCGACAGCTCGATAATGGTTAAATTCTTGAGGCCAAGAAAGTCGAATTTAACCAAACCGATTTTTTCCACGTCATCCTTGTCAAACTGCGAGATCGGGACGGCGTCATGCCCATAAGCCTGATAAATCGGGCAAAAATCCACAATTTTTCCCGGAGAAATCAATACGCCGCCCGCATGGACGCCTACATTGCGCGTCAGATCCTCCAGGCGCATCGCCAGAGCAAACAGTTCGCGTATGGATTCGCCGTCTTCTCCCGCCATCATTTCCTGCAAAAGCGGCTCTTCTTTCAGCGCGGCAGCCAGCGCCAGCGGCTTGTTTTCCTTGACCGGGATCAGCTTGGAAATACGGTCGCACAAGGAATAGGGTAAATCCAGTACGCGCCCGACGTCACGAATAACGGACTTGGACGACATTGTGCCGAAAGTAGCGATTTGTGAGACGGCGTCCTTTCCGTAGCGCCCGCGCACATATTCAATGGTGCGCGCGCGGTTATCCTGGCAGAAGTCAATGTCAAAGTCGGGCATGGAGACCCGCTCTGGATTCAGAAAACGTTCAAAAAGAAGCGCATAGGGCAACGGATCCAGATCGGTAATCCCCAGAGAAAAGGCAACAAGCGATCCCGCTCCAGATCCGCGCCCAGGCCCTACCGGCACGCCATTTTGTTTACTCCAGTTGATGAAGTCCGCGACGATGAGAAAATAACCGGCAAAGCCCATTTGAATGATGGTGGTCAGTTCCAGCGCCAAGCGCGCGTCGTATTCTGGGCGTCGCTCCTGCCGAAGCGCCGTGTCAGGAAAAATTTCCGCAAGGCGTTTTTCAAGCCCTTCCTTTGCCTGACGGTTCAGATATTCCTCCAGGCTTACGTTCTCAGGCGTGGGAAACTGCGGAAGAAAATAGCGCCCGAAAGAAAATTCCAGATTGCAGCGCGCCGCGATTTCCAGCGTGTTTTCCAGCGCCTCCGGCAAATCGGCAAAGAGTTCCGCCATTTCCGATTGCGTCTTGAAATACTGCGCTTCGGTAAAAAGCCGGGGACGGCGGCTATCTCCCAGGGTATAACCTTCGGAAATGCACACTCGCGCCTCATGCGCGCGAAAATCATCGGCGGAAAGAAACTGAATCGGATGCGTGGCGACAAGCGGCAGATTCAAATCCCGCGCCAATTTAACGCTGGAAGCGACGATGGTTTCGTCCTCCGCGCGCTCGGCGCGCTGAACCTCCAGGTAGAAAGCGTCGGGGAAAACTTCAGCCCAGTCGCCGGCGCGCTGTTTGGCGAGGGACAGTCGGCGCTGCAACAGCGCCTCGCCCACATTCCCCTGGTGCGCGGCAGAAAGCGCGATCAACCCGTCGCAGTTCTCTTTGGAGAGCCATTCCCGTGCGATCTCGGCCTGATGCTGAGATTTTCCGGGATGCTCCGGCATGATGTAGGCGCGCGTCAATAATTCGCAAAGCTGCTGATACCCCTTCTGGTTTCTGACCAGCAGTAACAGGCGGTACGGGCGTTCCGGGCTTTCGGCTTCCGATACCCAGACGTCCGCGCCGATGATAGGTTTGAGGCCCTTTGCCCGCGCGCTTTTGTAATATTTGATGAGCGCAAAGAGATTCATGCGATCAGTCAGCGCGAGCGCGCCCATACGGTCCTTTGCCGCGGCCTCTACCGCTTCGTCAAGGCGCAGAATGCCGTCGCTCACGGAATATTCGCTGTGACAGCGCAGATGAACGAAGCGCGGCGTGGGAGAGGAGGCGTCCATATCGGGGAATAAGGTTTTTTTGCAGGACGGCATTGTAAATCGCAATGCGGCTTCCCCAGTCTTCGCGCGCGCGAAAATGAGAAATTCGTCAGGAAGTTTGACAGCGCTCTTTCAAGCCACTAGAATCCTCCCTCTTTATTTTTGTGGGCAAAGGATGCCGTTCATGAGAACATTTTCCGCCAAGCCGCATGAGGTGGAACACGAGTGGTTCGTGGTTGACGCCGCAGGCAAGGTTTTGGGGCGTCTTGCCAGCGAGATCGCTTATCGTCTGCGCGGCAAGCACAAGGCTATTTATACGCCGCATGTGGATACCGGTGATTTTATTGTTGTGACCAATGTTGAGAAACTTGTGGTGACGGGCAACAAGGCGGAGGATAAGAAGTATTTCCGCCATACGGGATTCCCCGGCGGTATTCGTGAGACAACGTTCAAAAAGATGCAGGAGCGTTTTCCTGCCCGTGTGCTGGAAAAGGCAGTCAAAGGAATGTTGCCGAAAGGACCTTTGGGCTACGCCATGCTGAAAAAATTGAAGTGCTACGCCGGCGATCAGCACCCGCACGCGGCGCAGCAACCAAAAGTTTTGGACATTCGCTAAGGAAACAAAGATGGCTGTTAGCTATTATTACGGGACAGGCCGCCGCAAGAGTGCGACCGCGCGCGTGTTTATGAAACGGGGTTCCGGCGCATTTGTCGTAAATGGTAAGCCGGTGGATGAGTTTTTTTCCCGCGAGACGGGGCGCATGGTGGTGCGCCAGCCTTTGCAGCTGGTTAACCATTCAGACAGTTTTGATATCAAGGTCAATGTGATGGGCGGCGGAGAGTCCGGTCAGGCGGGCGCGGTGCGGCATGGCGTCACCCGCGCGCTTATTGAGTTTGACGCAACGCTGAAACCGGCGCTGTCCGCCGCTGGTTTTGTCACGCGCGACGCGCGCGAGGTAGAGCGTAAAAAAGTTGGTTTACACAAGGCGCGTCGGCGCAAGCAGTTCTCCAAGCGCTGATTTTCCTTCCCTCTTTCAAAAATAAAAAAGCCGTCCCGTCTTTGGGCGGCTTTTTTTACTTGCTATCATGCGCCCTATGGGCAGGAGACAGGCGCTTGTTCTATTGCGGACAATGGTCGGAGGTGCGCCTTCGCTGAAATCAAGCGAAAAGGAGGGGTATGCGTCTTAATCATCTATACCATTGGTGGAGGCGGCAGTTCGGCATCCATGCGAGAAAACTGGAGATTCGCTCCAAAGCCTCCTGGTGGGGGTATGCCGTGTTCGGCGCTTTGTCCGCGCTGGCGTTGATGACGGGGTATTACATTTTCAGCCGCGCGGGGCGAACTCCGGAAGAAGCGAATGTTGAGGTCTTGCAGGAGCGCGTCCGCAGTTTGGAGGAACGTTTGCATGTGAGCGGCAGCGCGTTGACCCGCCTGGAAATTACGCGCAGCGCGCGTTTGGAGTTGGAGGCGGAATTGCAAAATCTTTCCGGAAGCCTTGCGTCCGCCAAAGATGACCTGGCCTATTTCCTGCGCCTGGTTCCGGCGGGTACGCGCGAGGGCGAGGTGCGTCTGGAACGGTTTACGCTACGGCCTGATGCCAATACGAACAACCGTTATCATTTCAGCGTTTTGGTGGGCTATCACGCGGGGCGTCAGACAGCGGGATTTAGCGGCTATCTTTCCTTTTTTCTGACGGTGGAGCGGCAGGGGCAGGCGTTACAATTCCGCTGGCCGGAGTCGCCGCAGACGTTGGAGTCCTCTGCTTTGCAGGTGAGAACCTATCAGTGGGAGCGCAAGGAAGGCATACTGGATTTGTCTCCGAATGACGTGCTGAAAAAGGCGGAAATCCGGTTGATGCAGGGCAGTACGCAGCGCGCCGCGGCGAGTGTGACGCTGTGAAACCCGTTCAAAAATTTTCCATGAAGCGCCAAACAGTTGTGACAGACACAGCGCGTTTATTTTGATAAGGAGATGTGTATGTTTTCCAAAAAAAATAACGGGACAACGACAAGCCAGATCGAAAGTTTGATCGGACAGGGAACGCGCATTGAGGGGAACGTCATGTTTTCTGGCGGTTTGCGTGTTGATGGGGAGATTTGCGGCAAAGTGGTTGCGGCTTCGTCGTCGTCAACTTTGATGCTGAGTGAGCACGGCGTCGTCAATGGGCACGTGGACGTCGCGCAGATTATTGTCAACGGGGTGATCAATGGTCCGGTGCGCTCATCCGAATTTTTGGAGCTGCACCCCAAGGCGCGGATTGTCGGCGATATTGAATACCGAATGATTGAAATTCAGCAGGGGGCGCTGATTGAAGGCCGCCTGATTCTGGTGGGCGAGAACGACCGTCAGGCGGATACTGCGTATGAGGGGGACGCGGGTTCCTGATAGCGGCAGTTTTTGACATTCGCGGGGAGTGTCTGTATCATCGCGCGTCTTATGCTTCGACAGGACATGACTTTCCCTACCCTGGATACTCTGTTGGACGTCTGGAAATTTGCCCGTGAAGGCGCGGTGCTGAAAGGCGATTTGTCAATTTTGTCCCTGCCGCGCCTGACGGATTGTCTGGCGGAAGAAGTAGAGATGGATTCACTTGCTGCGCTCGTCTTCAGTTTGCAAGGTAAACCGGGAAAGCATAGTCGTCCAAGGCTTGAAATCCGTGTTTCGGGTATTTTGCCTTTGCGTTGCCAGCGTTGTTTGTTGCCCGTGGAGGCGTCTTTGGACATTGACAGCCTTCTGGAGCTTGTCGCAGAGGAGACGTTTTCCGAAGCGGAGGAAGAGCAGGAGAGCGGAGAAGTTGAGCTTTTGCCGCTTCCATCGGGCAAAAAAGGGATGCGAACGGCGCGGGAGTTGCTTGAGGAAGAAATTTTGCTGGCTTTGCCAGGCGTCCCTCGGCATGCGGAGTGCCAGACGCCATCGGCGTCAGAAGATATGGTTTCACATTCATTTGCGGCGCTTTCCGATTGGCGGCGGCGCTGATATTTTCAGGAGGTTGGTCATGGCAGTTCAACAGAACAAAAAATCCCCGTCCAAGCGCGGAATGCACCGTGCGCACGACTTTCTCACGGCTCCGTTGTTGTCCGTGGAACAGTCCTCTGGGGAAACGCATCGGCGGCATCATATTTCGCCTTCAGGGTTTTACCGTGGCCGTCAGGTCATCAAGGCGGAGAGCGAGTGATTCGCGGTTGACGGATCATCGTATTCGCGTTGGGCAGGCATTCATTTTGGATAGCCTGCCTTTGTTTTGCGCTCCTGTTCGCTGGCGTAAGCGCAGGTTTTGTCCTTTGTTTGATTCTCGAAAAGATTTCAGCCGTGTCGCACACTATTGCTGTTGATTGTATGGGCGGGGATCATGGCCCCAAAGTGACTGTACCGGCTGCGCAGATTTTTTTGCGCGCGCATCCGGAGGCAAGGGCGCTGTTAGTTGGGCGCGAGGAGTTGGTTCGCCCTTTTTGGCTGCGTATGACGGAAGCGGCGCGCGAGCGTTCCGAGATTGTTCATGCCGAGGAAGTCGTGGCGATGGATGAATCGCCTACTCTGGCGCTCAAAAACAAAAAAAAATCCTCCATGCGTTTCGCGCTTAATTTAGTCAAAGAAGAGCGCGCGGCGGCTTCGGTTTCGGCGGGGAATACCGGCGCGCTTATGGCGATGTCGCGTTTTGTGCTCAAAATGCTGCCGGGGATTGATCGTCCCGCCATCTGTCCGGTGATGCCCACGAGGACTGGGCATGTCTATATGCTGGACCTGGGCGCGAATGTAGATTGTGGCGCGGAGCATCTTTTGCAGTTCGGCGTGATGGGGGCGATGCTTGCTTCCGCGCTGGATCACAAGGAACGTCCGCGCGTAGGGCTGCTCAATATCGGCGAGGAAGAGACCAAGGGGAATGAGGTGGTCAAAGAGGCCGCCGATCTCTTGCGCGCTTCCGGCCTTAATTTTATTGGCAATGTGGAAGGCGACGGTATTTACGCAGGGCAGGCCGATGTGGTGGTCTGCGATGGTTTTGTCGGGAATGTCGCGTTGAAAACTTCGGAAGGTCTGGCGCGGATGCTTGCGGACGCGCTAAAACAGGAATTTACGCGCAATCCGCTGACACGGGTTATGGGGCTCGTGGCATGGCCTGTTTTGCGGCGTTTCAAGGCGCGTTTTGATCCGCGCCAGTATAATGGCGCAAGCCTTTTGGGATTGAAAGGGTTAAGCGTGAAAAGTCATGGTTCAGCGGATCCGGCGGCGTTTGCGTATGCTTTGGCGCGCGCCTATGACGCGGCGGGGAATGACGTCGTGGCGCGGATCAGCCGTAAGTTTTCGGAAGCGCGTTTGGTGTTCCGGCGTCCGGAGTTGAATTCCGAGGGGGATTCATGATGCGGCCTTCTTCTTCCCAAAGGATCTACGCGCGGCTTATCGGCAGCGGCAGTTTTTTGCCGGGCAATCCCGTGAGCAATGACGATTTGGTTGCGCGCGGCATTGAAACTAGCCATGAGTGGATTTTTGGGCGCACTGGCATTCGCTATCGTCATTTTGCCGCCGCGGAGGAAACGTCAAGCCGAATGGCGAAAATCGCGGCAGATCGCGCGCTCGCGATGGCGGGATTTGAGGCTGCCGAGCTGGACCTTATCATTGTGGCGACTTCCACGCCGGATTATGTATTTCCAAGCGTGGCCTGCCTTTTGCAGGGCGCCTTGGGCAATAAAAAGGCCGCCGCGTTTGATGTGCAGGCGGTATGCAGCGGGTTTATTCACGCGCTGGCAATTGCGGAAAAATTTATTGCCTCCGGGTCGCACAGAAGGGCGCTGGTAGTTGGCGCGGAGGTTTTTTCCCGGATTTTGGACTGGCAAGATCGCGCAACCTGTGTGTTGTTTGGGGATGGCGCGGGCGCGGTAGTGTTGGAGGCGGCTGAGACTCCCGGCGTATTGGCGACAGCCCTGCATGCGGATGGCAGTCAAGCCGGGATTTTGTCTGTGCCGGGGCAGGTGCGGGAAGGCCGAATTTGGGGGGACCCTTTTTTGCGCATGGAAGGGCAGTCCGTTTTCAAAAACGCCGTGCGCGTATTGGCGGCGGTAGCGGAGGAATGCTGTCAGGCGGCGGGGATTTCCTGTCAGGCGGTAGATTGGCTTATTCCGCATCAGGCCAATATTCGCATTATTGACGCGACCAGCAAAAAAATGGGTTTGCCGCCTGAAAAAGTAGTCGTTACGGTGGAGCGGCATGGAAATACTTCTGCGGCTTCCGTGCCACTGGCGCTGGATGAGGCGATTCGTGACGGGCGTATCCAGAAGGGGCAGCGAGTGCTTATTGAGGGAGTTGGCGGCGGCTTTACCTGGGGCGCGGCGCTTTTTGAGTTTTGAATCACGCATGGATGTTCAACAAGGAGTGAAGGAATGGCATTTGCCTTTGTGTTTCCTGGCCAGGGGTCTCAGTCTGTCGGCATGATGGCCGCCTATATGGAGGCGGCGGACGATGCGGCGTTGGTGCGCGATACTTTTGAGGAAGCCTCACGTGCGCTGGGGGAAGACCTCTGGAGCATGGTGGACTCCGGAACGGCGGAACAGCTTGCGCAGACGGTCAATACACAACCGATTATGCTGACAGCGGACGTCGCGGTGTGGCGTTTGTGGAGGAAAAGGAGCGGTAGTCTGCCCGCGGTAATGGCGGGTCACAGCCTGGGCGAGTATGCGGCGCTCGTGGCGGCAGACGTCATTTCTTTCGCCGACGCCGTGCCGTTGGTGCGCTTGCGCGCCGCGGCGATGCAGGCTGCCGTCCCTTTGGAAACGGGAATGATGGCGGCGATTATGGGTCTGGACGCGGAAGCGATTGCTGCTGCGTGCGCGGAGTCCGCGCAGGGGGAAGTAGTGGAGGCGGTGAATTTCAACGCGCAAGGGCAGATTGTGATTGCCGGACACAGGGCGGCGGTGGAGCGCGCCATGGGGGCGTGCAAGGCGAAGGGGGCGAAGCGCGCGCTGCCGCTTTCGGTATCCGCGCCTTTTCATTCTTCTTTGATGCGTCCGGCGGCGGAAAAGCTGGCGGACGCGCTATCGGGAATTTCCTTGCGTCCGCCTGCGATTCCAGTCATCAATAATGTGGATGTGGCGGATGAACGCGATCCGGAGCGTATTCGTGAGGCGCTGATTCGCCAGGTGTATGGTCCGGTGCGCTGGGTAGAGGTCATTCATCGCATGGCGTCGCTGGGCGCGCGTTCTATTGTGGAATGCGGTCCCGGAAAAGTTTTGGCGGGGCTTGCCAAGCGCTGCTCCAGTGAGGTGAGCGGGGTTGCGCTGGATAGCGCGGGCGCGCTGGAAGCGTATTTCAATCTGGAGCGGGAGGCGTTATGAGCGAACGGGAATCTTCTTTGCCGCTGGCTGGAAAAATCGCGCTGGTAACGGGCGCGGCGCGAGGTATCGGGGAAGCGGTTGCGCTGGAGTTGGCGCGTCGGGGCGCGATAGTCGCGGGCGGGGCGACCAATGAGGAAGGCGCGGAGATTATTGACGCCTATCTTGAGCGGGCGGGGATGCGCGGCTGTGGCTTGGTGATGGATGTGCGGGAAACGGAGCAGATTGAGGCGGGAATTGCGGCCATTGAACGACGGTTTTCTGCTGCGCCTACAATTTTGGTCAATAACGCGGGCATTACCAGCGATAATCTAGCCATGCGCATGAAAGACGAGGACTGGGACGCGGTTCTGGAGACCAATCTGAAAGCGGTTTTTCGTCTGTCGCGCGCGCTGATGCGCCCGATGATGAAAGCGCGGCAGGGGCGAATCATTAACATTACTTCGGTAGTAGGGCATACCGGAAATGCCGGGCAGGCCAATTATTGCGCGGCCAAGGCGGGTGTATTGGGATTGAGCCGTGCTCTGGCGCGGGAGTTGGCCGCGCGGGAAATTACGGTCAATTGTGTCGCGCCTGGATTTATTGATACGGATATGACGCGGTCGCTTCCAGAGGCGCAGCGCGCCGCGCTTTTGGCGAACGTTCCGCTGGGGCGCTTGGGACAGGCGCAGGATGTGGCGACGGCGGTGGCGTTTTTGGCGTCGCCTGCGGCGGGATACATCACGGGCGCAACTTTGCATGTCAATGGCGGGATGTATATGGAGTAAGGCGCGGGAGAGCGTTTTTCTTCAATCTGTAGTTGGTCTGGGGTACAATGCCCCGGTTTTTTTAGACCCCTTAATGGGAAAAGGAGCTTTTCAATGGAAGAAACCGAAATCATCAAGCGCGTTAAGAAAGTTGTGGTGGAGCAGCTTAGCGTGCAGGAAACGGACGTCAAAGACGAATCCTCATTTATTGAAGATTTAGGCGCGGATTCTCTGGATACCGTGGAGCTGGTGATGGCGCTGGAAGAGGAATTCGAATGCGAAATTCCGGACGAAGAAGCCGAAAAAATTACCACGGTCAAACAGGCGGTGGATTACATCAAGGCGCATATAAAGTAAGTTTTCTCGCTTTGACCTGGCCGGTTTCCGGGAAGCCGGCCAGGTCATGCTGATTGTCTGCGGCAATAGGCGGGCGAACTTTCCGATACTCTGTAACGCGGGAGTTTTCGGGACGTTTTTTTCTGAATTGGAGTGTGACGATGTCTCATCGCAGAGTGATGGTGACAGGCCTGGGAATCATCAGCCCGGTGGGGAATTCAGTGGAATCGGCCTGGCAGAACATTTTGGCGGGGCGATCCGGGATTTCTGCCATCAGCCGTTTTGACGCTACGGGGTTTGCCAGTCAGATTGCCGGAGAAGTGCGGGATTTTGACGTCACGCGCTATATTTCTGCCAAAGACGCGCGCCGGATGGATGTGTTTATCCATTACGGCATGGCGGCGGGAATGGATGCTGTGCGGGATGCGGGTCTGGAGACGCCGACAGAGGCGGAGGCGGAACGCATCGGCGTGTGTATCGGGTCGGGCATTGGCGGTTTGCCGATGATTGAAAAGAGCAAGGATGATGTGGCGCAGGGCGGTATTCGCAAGCTATCGCCGTTTTTTGTGCCTGGCTCCATCATCAACATGATTTCCGGAAATCTTTCCATCCAGTTTGGCTTCAAAGGGCCGAATATCGCTTTGGTGAGCGCGTGTACGACCGGGACGCATTCCATTGGCGAAGCGGCGCGGATTATCGAATATGGCGACGCGGACGTGATGATTGCGGGCGGCGCGGAAGGATGCGTTTCGCCGTTGGGCGTGGGCGGGTTTTGTGCCGCGCGCGCCTTGTCGACGCGAAATGACGCGCCGGAACTGGCAAGTCGTCCATGGGATGCGGATCGGGATGGCTTTGTGTTGGGCGAGGGCGCGGGCGTTCTGGTTTTGGAGGAATATGAGCGGGCGAAGGCGCGTGGCGCGAAAATCTATGCGGAATTGGTTGGCTATGGCATGAGCGGGGACGCCTATCACATGACCGCGCCCAACGCGGATGGCCCCCGGCGCTGCATGTTGGCGGCGCTGAAGAATGCGCGGGTCAACCTCAGTGACGTGCAGTATCTGAACGCGCATGGCACTTCAACGCCGTTGGGAGATAAAAATGAGCATGACGCGATCAGATTGGCTTTTGGGGATGCGGCAAAAGGTCTGGTGGTGAATTCCACAAAGTCCATGACTGGGCATCTTCTGGGCGGAGCGGGGGGCGTAGAATCCATTTTTACGGTTTTGGCGGTATGTCATCAAGTTTCGCCGCCGACCATCAATATTTTCAGACAGGATCCGGAATGCAATTTGGATTTCTGCGCGAATACCGCGCGGGAAATGCGGATTGAGGTAGCGCTGAATAATAATTTTGGGTTTGGCGGTACGAATGGTTCTCTGGTTTTCCGGCGTATTTGAGGGTTTTATATACGGATAGCAGAGTCGGAATATGCCGTTGCGTTTCCCGCTGATTTTGGAGATCGCGCCGTCCCGCCTTTTGGCGGGATTTTTGTGGACGACGCATTTTTTGGCTGTTCTGGGGATTTTGTGTTCGGGCTGGCCATTTTATATAACCGCGTTGCTGTGTTTTATGCTGCTGGCGGCTTTTTTGCGGGCGTGGCGGCAGACGAGATTTTTGCCGCGCAAGATATTGCTGATGGCAGACGGGAGGTTATCCCTGTTTTTTTCCGCAGACGCAAAGAATATGCCGGATATTTTCGCGGAAGTTTTGCCGGACGCACTGGCGCTTTCCTGGGTATGCGCGGTTTCTTGGCGGGAAAGGCGGATGGAGCATGTTCCTGAGTCCCTCGAGAAAAAACCGCTGCGCAAAGGAGTGATCATTCTGCTTCCAGATAGCACGGACGCGGAGGGAATGCGGAGACTCGCTTTGTGGTTACGCTGGCGACGCGCTGCTTCGGCGTGACTTTATGAGGGCGCGGCTTTTGCGCGGACGGTTCGCAGATGGTATTCGAGATCGCCGACGACATCTTTCCAGTCTCGAATCTCCCGGTCGGAAACGGCGGGCGCTTCCAGATTGGCGAGGATCGCCTGCGCGAGGCTGGCTTCGTCGTCGACGTGATAAAGATTGCGCGGATCGTCGAACAGGGCGGGCATCGCGCCAACGTCGGCGGCGACGACGGGCAGACGGCAGGCCAGCATCTCGTAAGCCTTTTGCGGGAAGCAGTAGCGCCCGAACGGGGTGTCCTTCAGATAAATGACGCCGATGTCGAGCGCGTTGAAAAGCAGGGCCGTGTCACTGTGCGGCAGGCTGCCCAGATAAACGACGTCCTCGCGGCG
>JAIRPW010000021.1 GCA_031256795.1 Zoogloeaceae bacterium
CTCCTCTCCGTCTCCCTCGCCTCCCTCACTTACCACCTCATCGAAAAACCCATCCGATTCAGCAACAAAAATAAAACAACCAAAATCGCGGCCCTTTGCGCGCTCATGACCTCCATCGCATGCGCCGGCATATGGATACAACGGAATGACGGAATAAAAACACGGGAAAACGCGAAGCAAGCAGAATACATCATGAAAGATTTAACATATTGGCATACCGACGACGCAAGAGATAGCTCCGATTTCTGTAGCCGGAAATTTCATTTTTTTACCGAACCGTTCAAAGGAGTTGCGCAGTGTTTTTTTCGTGACGTTCATGGGGAAAATACAGTATTGGTGACAGGCGATAGCCACGCGCATGTTGCTTTTGAAAGTATTGCAGATTTTAATGCCGCGCGTGGCGTCAATACGCTGCTGCTGAGTGCGAACTCGCTAATAAATCCCATTACCAGAAACGAGTATCAAAATTATCGTGAATATGCAAATTGGCGTGAGTTTCCAAACCTCTGGCAGCAATTGCGCGAAAGCATAAAAGATCATCCGGAAATTCATAGAATTTTTATTTTTACAACCAGCATGAGACAAATATTCTCAGTGGATTCTAATAATCCTCGCTATCACTCGGAAGAAGAATACCTTACCAGGGTGCAGAATTTTATTAATTTTGCCAATCGCTGCGGAAAAAAGGTTTTTATCGTCGAGGAAAATCCAACATTGCCGTTTCATATCAGGGACGCAATATCCGTTCAGCCTTTCCGCCCGAAAAAGATGAAATCCGCGAAAATGATTTTCCGTGCAGATGTTTTGAAACAATATGAAAAATATCGCGTTGTATTAAAGCGCCTTAGAAACTGCACGATTATTTATTCTATGGAATATTTTTGTCCGGATGATATTTGCCGAATCATCAATGAAAAAGGTTTGCCTCTTTATAAAGACAGGAATCATTTATCCATTTTTTCTGGCGGGAAATTTGTTGTGGATAAAATTCTAAAACCTTACTTGGAGAAAGGCGCTGCGCAATAGCGCCAGCGCATATCTCCGCGCATTCAGAACCTATTTACAATCCAGAAACGGATGCAATGCATTGCCTCCATTTCTCTGAACGGCAGATCAGCCGTCTTTTCCGGATCCTCCGCGCAACGCGCGCTGATAGCGCACCGAAGAAACAACGGAAAGCGCGATAAATACCGCGCCAACAAGCCCTGTCACGACTTCTGGAATATGCGTCACGATCCCCGCCAGCATCAGTACGGCCAGCGCGCCGATGGCATAGTGCGCGCCGTGTTCCAAAAACACATAATTTTCCAGCGTCCCTTTTCTGACCAGATACACAGTCAGCGAGCGCACAAACATCGCGCCGATTCCCAGGCCCAGCATGATGATGACAACATCGCGGGTCAGCGCGAACGCGCCGATGACCCCATCAAAAGAAAAGGAGGCGTCCAGCGCTTCCAAATATAAAAATCCCGTCAACCCGTTGCGCGTCGCCCCTTTGAGCAGATTTTTCGCTTCCTCTGGCTCGGCGGAAAAGCAACGATCCAGACCATGCAAGGCAATAAACAGCGCCGCGCCAGATAACCCCGCAACCAAGAGAGCGACACGATCTTCCAAGGTCAGCGGCGCCCATTCGTACATCCCCAAAAGCGCCAGAAGCACCAGCAAAAGGTCAAAGGATTTCAACTTGCCCAGTCGCGCGAGTTTTTTCTCCGCCTCTCCCAGCCAATGCAGCTCTTTCTTTTCATTAAACAAAAAAGAAAAAAAGATCAGCAGCAAAAAAACTCCGCCAAACGCGGCAATCCCCACGTGGCTTGCCGCCAAATGCCGCGCGTACTCTTCTGGATGATGCAGCGCCATCCGCGCCACGTCGGTCATTCCCATGCTCGTGACTGCGGAAACAATCGCCACAGGAAAAAAAAGCCGCATTCCGAATACCGCGATCAAAATCCCAACCGTCAGAAAAATACGCTGCCAGCGCTCATCCATCTCTCTCAAGACCGAGGCGTTGACAACCGCGTTATCAAAAGAAAGGCTGACTTCCAATACGCTTAATATCAGCGTAAGCCCAACCGCCATCCAGACGCCGCCATGCCCGCCGCCCCACCACGCGGCCAGTAAAAGACACGCGAAAGCGATCAGAAAAGAACCGCGAAAATGCCGCATAAGAAGCGCCTCTGTCAAAAAGTAACAACGTTCAAAGCTGATTGAGCCGATCTACGGCTTCCTCAATCTTTTCCGTTTCGTCCAATTTCAAAATACGCCGCGCCGCAGGCGCGATTTCGTTGAGATCAGACTGAATAATTCGTTCCTTGATTTCCATAATCTGCGAAGAATGCATGGAAAATATCCGCAAGCCCAGCCCCAGCAGCAAGCGCGTAAACCGCGCTTGCCCCGCCATTTCCCCGCATAACGAAACAGGCGTCCCCGCTTTTTCAGCGGCGGAAAGCGTCTGCGCGATCAGCGCGACTACCGCCGGATGCAGGCTGTCATACAGACCGGCCACTTCCTCGTCGGTGCGGTCAATCGCCAGCGTGTATTGAATCAGGTCATTCGTACCCAGCGACAGAAAAGACAGACGCCGCATAAACATCGGCAAAGCCAAGGCCGCGCCCGGAATCTCAATCATGCCGCCGATTTCCGCGTTTGCGTCAAACGGCACGCCCGCCTCCGAAAGCGACGCCTTGGCTTGCGCGACGGCGGCCAGCGTCGCCTCAATCTGCCGCGCGTGCGAGAGCATAGGAATCAGAATTCTTACTTTGCCATAGTGTGAGGCGCGCAGAATGGCGCGCAGCTGCCGCTGAAAAAGCGCGGGCGAAGCCAGCAAAAGCCGAATGGCGCGGCGCCCCAGCGCGGGATTGGTCGGCGTGCGCTGCATATCCGGGGTTTTGTCTCCGCCCAAATCGAAGGTACGAATCGTCACCGGGCGCCCCTCCATCGCCTGGACGACCTGCCGGTACGCCTCAAACTGCTCTTCCTCAGAAGGCATGTCGCTCCGGCGCAAAAACAAAAACTCCGTGCGAAACAGGCCAATGCCCGCCGCGCCAGAATCCAGCGCGGCATGAACGTCCGCGGGCAGTTCAATATTGGCCAGAAGCCGTACCGGCGTGCCGTCCAGCGTTTCCGACGCGGAAAAGCGCAGGCGTTTCAGCTTGCTCTTTTCCAGATCAATCTCTTCTTTGCGGATGCGATACTCTTCCAGCACCTGCGCGTCAGGATTCACAAGCAGTATGCCGCGCCGCCCATCAACAATCAGCGGATCGCCGTCCCGGATCATCGCCCGCGCGCTGAAAAGCCCCACCACAGCCGGAATGGCCATGCTGCGCGCCAAAATCGCCGTGTGCGAAGTCACGCCGCCCACATCCGTTACAAAAGCCGCAAAATGATGTTCCTTGAAGGAAATGGTATCAACCGGAGATAAGTCATGCGCGACGATAATCAGCGCCTCTTCCTTCGCACTCAGTTTTCCCCGCGTTTTCAGGGATACCGCATGATCAGGGCGTCCCAGCAGGGCGCGGATAATCCGCTCGCCCACTTGCAGCACGTCGTATTTTCGTTCCTGTAAATACGGGTCTTCAAACTGGTTAAACTGCTCAACCAAATGCTCCATGCGCTGCACCAGCGCCCATTCCGCATTGCATAACCGCTCGCGAATGATGCGCCGCGTCGCGTCCACAAGCTCAGGATCGGACAAAAACAAAATATGCAGATCAATAAACGCCATCAGTTCGCGCGGCGCGATGGCGACTTGATCCTTGCGCTCGCGCAGACGGACCAGACCTTCCCGCGCCGCAACAACCGCGCGGTCAAAGCGCGCAATTTCCTGCTCTACGCGCCGCGCGGGAATCGCCAGATGCGCTACTTCCAGCGTGGCATGCGACATCAGAAGCGCGCGCCCAATGGCAATGCCGCCAGAGACGCTCAAACCGTGCAGGGTAAAACTCACCGCGTCATTCCTCTTCATCAAACCGTCCGGCGATCAATTCCGCAAGCGCGGCCATGGCCGCCTCTTCGTCTCGCCCGGAAATTTCCAGCGTCAATTGCCGCCCCTGCCCCGCCGCCAGCATCATGACTCCCATAATGCTTTTCGCGTTGATTCGCCGCTCGCCGCGCGTCAGCCAAATCTCGCTTTCAAACTCGCCGGCCAGCTGCGCGAGTTTGGCCGAAGGGCGGGCGTGCAATCCCAGGCGATTCAGAATCGTCACCTCCTGTTTTAGCATGAAACGTCCTTCAGCATATTCAGGGCGCCGTCACGCGCGCCGCTCAAAGCGCGGGCGACCATCGTCTCCATACCGCGATCCCGGTATGTCAGCGCGCGCAGCAACATGGGCAAACTTACGCCGGCCACGCCTTCCACTTTTCCCGGCAGCAACAGCTTCGCGGCCACATTGGCAGGGGTCGCGCCGTAAATATCGGCCATGACCAAGACGCCGTCGCCAGCGTCGACCTGCGCGAGCAAACGCTCAGCCAGAGGCAAAACGTCCAGAGGATCGTCCTGCGCGGCAATTCCCAACTGCGCCAGCAACGGCGGCCTCCTGTTCAGAACATGACAGACATTCTGCACCAGCGCCTCGCCCAAAGCGCCATGCGTTACCAGCAAGATTCCAATCATGCGGAAAATCCGTCAAAAAATACTGTCATTTTAGCGAAGTTCCATTTCTCTCGCAGAAACGCGCCCTCAAAAAAGGCGGCCTTTGCAAGCCGCCTTTGAAGTTTTCCCGAACTCAGGAAAAGTTAATTGCGCGCCTTGAAGTCATCGTGACATGCCTTGCACGTTCCGCCCAATTTTCCGAATTGGGTCTTGAGCGCCGCGACGTCCTCCGTCGAGGCCACTACGCGCACCATTTCGTTGGCTTCTTTGTTGAAGGCTTGCGCAAGACGGGCGACGTCCTGCTGGCGCGTGAAAAATTCCGGCTTCACATAGGTTTTCACCGATCCCGCGCTCTGCTCGGAGCCAGGGATATACAGCGCGCCCATCCCAGAGTTGGCGATAGCGGCAATGGCATTGGCGGCGGCAATCGCCCCCGCTTTGTTATAGCTCCCGCTCTCCAGATTGTCCTTGATTTTCCCCATATTCCAGCTAATAAACTTATAGCCAGCCTGACGATATTTAATGGCGTCTTCTGGTTTCAGTTGCTCGGCCGCCTGGGCGGATACAGCGAAAGAAAGCGCTGCCGCAGTCAAAAAAATTCGCTTTATGTTCATGGAATATTCCTCCGTTGTAGGGTTAAAACAGACATTGCCTACGAAAAAGGACAACGTCAAGTAGAAGATTATAGCAAGTCCAAAGGAATCGGAAGCGTCTATAAAAACCGCGCTTTCTGCGCGGGGCGGGGCGGCAGGTATAATGATCGGCGATTCTCAATTTATTGCGTTTTCAGGATTTCTGCCGCTATGACGCTTGCTAAAAGTTTTGAACCGTCGCTGATCGAAGAACGCTGGTACACCGAGTGGGAGACGCGCGGCTGTTTCGAGATCGGGCTGGACGCCGCCAAACCCGAAGAGAAAACGTTTTCTATCCTGCTGCCGCCGCCCAATGTGACCGGCACTCTGCATATGGGCCACGGATTCAACCAAACACTGATGGATACGCTGACGCGCTATCACCGGATGCGCGGCGACAACACGCTCTGGCAGCCGGGAACCGACCACGCGGGCATCGCCACGCAGATTGTTGTGGAACGCCAATTGGACGCGCAGGGCATTTCCCGTCATGACCTGGGCCGGGAAAAGTTTGTGGGAAAAGTCTGGGAGTGGAAAAAATACTCCGGCGGCGCGATTACCCGGCAGATGCGGCGTATGGGTTCCGGCCCGGATTGGGCGCGCGAGCGTTTCACCATGGACGACGGCCTGAGCCGCATCGTAACGGAAACTTTTGTGCGGCTTTATGAGGAAGGTTTGATTTATCGCGGAAAGCGTCTCGTCAATTGGGACCCAAAGCTGAAAACGGCCGTCTCCGATCTGGAGGTGGAAAGCGAAGAAGAGGACGGCTTTTTATGGCATATCCGCTATCCCTTGGCGGATGGCGGCGGATCCCTGACCGTTGCCACCACCCGCCCGGAAACGATGCTGGGCGACACGGCGGTGATGGTGCATCCCGAAGATGAGCGTTATAGACATTTGATCGGCAAGTCGGTGCAGCTGCCGCTCACAGAACGCGAGATTCCGGTGATTGCCGATGAATACGTAGACAGGGAATTCGGCACCGGCGTAGTAAAAGTGACCCCGGCGCACGATTTCAACGACTACGCGGTGGGGCTGCGCCACAAGCTGGAAATGCGCTCCATTTTCGATCTGGACGCGAAAATTAACGACGAGGCTCCAGAAAAGTATCGCGGTCTGGACCGTTTTCGCGCCCGTGAAATGATCGTCGCCGATCTGGAAACTCTGGGACTTTTGGAGAAAACCGAAAAGCATAAGCTCAAAGTGCCGCGCGGCGACCGCACCGGCGTAGCGCTGGAACCCATGCTCACGCAACAATGGTTTGTCGCCATGAGCAAACCCGGCGCGGATGGAAAATCCATTACCCAAAAGGCTCTGGAAGCCGTCGCCTGCGGCGAGATTCGCTTTTATCCAGAAAATTGGGTGAATACCTATAACCAATGGCTCCATAATATTCAGGACTGGTGCGTTTCGCGCCAGCTGTGGTGGGGACACCGCATTCCCGCATGGTATGGCGACAATGGCGAAATCTTTGTCGCGCGGGAGGAATCCGAAGCCCGCGCCAAAGCCGCGGCGTCCGGTTATCAGGGCAATCTCACCCGCGACCCCGACGTGCTGGATACCTGGTATTCCTCGGCGCTCTGGCCTTTTTCCACGCTCGACTGGACGCCGGACTATCCCAAAGCCTCCAACCCGGCGCTGGATCTGTATCTGCCATCCACCGTACTCGTCACGGGGTTTGACATCATCTTCTTCTGGGTTGCGCGCATGGTGATGATGACCCGCCACATCACCGGAAAAATCCCCTTTAGGCATGTTTATGTGCACGGCCTCATCCGCGACGCGGAAGGCCAGAAGATGAGCAAATCCAAGGGCAATGTCCTTGACCCTATTGATCTTATTGATGGCGTCGGCATAGAGGAGCTCATTCAAAAACGCACCTTCGGTCTGATGAATCCCAGACAAGCGGAGCGGATTGAAAAGCGAACCCGCAAGGAATTCCCGGAAGGCATTCCCGCTTTCGGCGCGGACGCGCTGCGGTTTACCTTCGCTTCGCTTGCCTCTCCGGGGCGCGACATCAAGTTTGACCTTTCCCGTTGCGAGGGCTATCGCAATTTCTGCAATAAGCTCTGGAATGCCGCCCGTTTTGTGCTGATGAATTGTGAAGGGCAGGATTGCGGCTTCACTCCCGAACCGGAAAAGGACGATTACGGTTTTGCCGAACGCTGGATTGTTTCCGCTTTGCAGCGCGTATCCTCCGAAGCCGCCGCGCAGCTGGACGCGTATCGTTTTGACCTGCTCGCGCGCGCGCTCTACGAATTCGTCTGGAATGAATATTGCGACTGGTATCTCGAATTTGCCAAGGCGCGCCTGCAAAACGGAACCGCCGCGCAGCGGCGCGCGACGCGCCGGACTTTACTGACGGTGCTGGAAGCGACGCTGCGCCTCGTTCATCCTCTGATTCCTTTTATCAGCGAAGAGTTGTGGCAAACGCTCGCTCCCATCGCCAACCAGAAAACTGCCGATAGCATCATGCGCGCGTCTTATCCTGAAGCGGACGCGCGTCTTTTGGACGAAGACGCGGAAACGCGCGTGGCCGCTTTGAAGGGACTGGTATACGCCTGCCGCAATTTGCGCGGGGAAATGAATATTTCTCCGGCGCAAAAACTGCCGCTTGTTGCCGCAGGCGGCGATACAGACATGCTGCGGGAATTTACGCCCTATCTTCTGGCGCTGGCCAAGCTCTCGGCAATTGAATTGGCGGAAACTCTGCCCGCCGACGCCTTAACGCCGATGGCGGTCGCGGGCGAAACCCGTCTGATGCTGCGCGTGGAAATTGACGTGGCCGCGGAACGCGAACGTTTGCGCAAGGAAATTACCCGCCTGGAAAACGAAGCCGCGCGCGCGGCGGGAAAACTCAATAACGCGAATTTCGTTGACCGCGCGCCGCCCGACGTGGTCGCGCAGGAGCGCGAGCGTCTGACGCATTTTCGCTCCGCGCTGGATAAGCTGCGCCCGCAGCTCGCGCGTCTGGAACAAAGCTAAACGCGAGCGCGTTCATATTTCCTGAGGATCCACTTCCAGCTGCCAGCGCAATTGCCGCTTGCGCGGCAGCCCTTCCAGGGTAAGCCGCCACTGCGCCAGAAACGCTTGCAGGGCTGCGCGGGAAAAAGATTCAGTGAGCAGCTGCGCGCGCTCCAGGCGCATAACTTTCGCAAGGCGCATGGGAACGGGATCGTAAAGCATGACTTTTGCGTGCGCTTCGCTTTGGCTTTGTTCGCGCGCCGCGCGCAAGAAAGACAGCGCGTCCTCCATTTTCGGCGCTTCCGCGCGCAACAGCGCCTGATAGGAAAAAGGCGGGAAGCCCGCTGCCTGACGCTCTTGCAGCAAAACTTCCGCATAGCGCGTGTAGTCGTGCGCAACCAACGCTTGATACAAAGGATGCCGGGGATATTGGCTTTGGATCAGCACCTCCCCCGGCAGACTGGCGCGCCCGGCGCGTCCGGCTACCTGCATTAGCTGCGCGAACAAACGTTCCGGGGCGCGCCAGTCGGGCGCTACCAGAGCGGCGTCCGCCGAAAGTACGCCTACCAGCGTAAGCCGCGGGAAATCATGTCCCTTGGCCAGCATTTGTGTGCCGACCAAAATATCCGCGTCGCCCTGGTGAATGCGTTCCAGCAGTTTTTCCCATTGCAGACGGCTTTTAATGGAATCCCGGTCGACTCGCGCGATTCGCGCTTCGGGGAAAAGTCCGCTCAGCGTCTCTTCCAGGCGTTGTGTGCCGCGTCCGAAGGGATGGACGTCCTGATTGCCGCAGACCGGGCAAGCGCGGGGAATGGCGGTTTCCAGCGCGCAGTGGTGACAGCGCAAACGCCGGTCCGCGAGATGCACGACGAGATTCGCCGCGCAGCGCGGGCACCCCGAAAGCCAGCCGCAAGCGGGGCACGCAAGCACCGGCGCGTAGCCGCGGCGATTCAGGAAAATCAGACTTTGTTCGCCGCGCGCGAGACGCTGGCGCAAAGCCTCCATCAGCGCGGGGCTTACCCCATCCGTCAGCCGGCATTGTCGCGTATCAATCAGGCGCACTGCGGGCAATTTGGCGCTTGTTATCGCGCGCTCCGGCAGCGTAAGCAGCCGATAATGCCCTGTCCGCGCGCGCTGCCAGCTCTCCAGACTGGGTGTAGCGGATCCCAGCACAACAGGGATCGCGTATTCGCGCGCGCGCCAGATTGCCAAATCCCGCGCGGAGTAGCGCAGACCATCCTGCTGCCGGTACGAAGGATCGTGTTCCTCGTCTACCACAATCAGTCCCAGATCCGGCAAGGGCGCAAAGACTGAAAGGCGCGTGCCGACCACGATCCGCGCAGCGCCGGAAAAGGCCGCGCGCCAGACGCGCTCACGCGCCGCCGCGCCCAGGGCGCTATGCAAAAAAACCATTGGCACTTCAGGAAACCGCGCGCGCAAATGCCGTTCCAGCTGGGGCGTCAGGTTAATTTCCGGCACGAGCAGCAGCGCCTGCCGCCCGCGCGTGAGCGCCGACGCGATAAGGCGCAAATAAATTTCTGTCTTGCCGCTGCCGGTAACGCCATAAAGCAGAAATGGCGCGTAGCCCTGACTCTCGGCCACGCCTTTGACGGCTTCGGCTTGCGCGGCGCTTAACTCTGGCAAAGCGGCGGGGGAACCTTTGGCATGAGCGGGGGAAACTCCCTTTTGCGGCGCGGTCTCAGATTTAGGGTTGCGGCTTTTCCGCAGCGGGATTTTTTTCAGCGCGGGCGGCAGCGCCTGGTGCAGGGTTTCGCCCAAAGGAGTTTGATAGTAGCGGCTGGCAAACGCGCACAAGCGGAAAAAATCAGGCGGCAGAGGCGGCAAATCGTCGTAGAGCGCGATCACGTCTTTTAGCTGCGGCTCCTTGACCGCGCTTTCTTCCGGCAGGGCAACGACAATGCCGATTTTTTCCTTGTTGCCAAAAGGTACGCGCGCGCGCAATCCCACGCGCGGGCGCAGAGCGTCGTCCGCCCGGTAATCAAACAGGCGGGAAAGCGGCAAATCCAAAGCCAGACGGACAATAGGCACGGTAAAGGACAGTTACGGCAAAAAGAAAACGAGGCGCAGTTAGCGCGTTATTTTCCGGTAATTTCTTGAAAAATACGCTAACTAATTCTAAATAGGGAATTTTGCGGCGTTATCCACAAAAACTGTGGATAACTTTGTGGACAAGCCCTGAAAAATGCGCATAACTCCTTTGCGCGAAAAAGATTTCCTTGCCGCGCCCTAAAATTGTACATGCATTTTATATAAAGAAAACAATAACTTATAACAAGCTATCGTTTGTCAATCTTTTTCTTTCGGGAAAATAAATTTTTGAAGGAAAGTGTTTATAGTTTGCGCCGATTTTTCCGCGCGCAGCCATTCTTTCGGCATTTATGTTTGCTTTAAGATACATTCATTGCTTCCCTCTACCCGCCGCCAGCAGGTGAAAAAAGAGAGTCGGGCGGGACAGCCAAAGCACCTGATCATCGAATTCCCGGTCGGGAGCGCCGTATTGATATTGTCCGTCCTGCACGGCGTTTTTGCCGTCCGCCCGGCCATTTGCCCCCAGGCTCATCAACACGAATACCGGCGCTTCCTCTGCCGTCGTTAATTTTTCGCCGTGCCTGTTCTGCACCTGCATAGGGTCAGAAAAATCCGTATCCAGGCGGATTGGAGCGCCCGGATTGGCAAAATGCCGGTCTACGCGATACCGCCAGGGGCGTCCCCAGGGATCGCGCCCTTCCGCAAGCCCAAGCGTCACAAAAGGCAGGCCGCCCTCCGCGCTCGCGCCATCACAAGAGGCGGACGCCAGACCATCGCCCGTAACATCAGGGCAAGGCAAGACTCCGCGCAGCGCGGCAAATCCCAGCAAAGCCGCGCGAATCGCCAGCATCTCTTCCGCCGCCAGCTTCGACGTCCGCGCCTCGCGCTCCGCGGCCATCGGGAGCGCGAAACGACCAATCAGCAACGTCAAAATCAACAGCGTTACCGCCATTTCAATCAGAGTAAATCCCGCGCCCTTGTCAGAACCAGGCCGACCACGCTTCATGCCGCATCTCCCCAAAAGCGCCGCTCGCGCAAAACCGCGCGGCAGATTTCCTTTCCGGATTGCTTTGGACAGCGCGCCGCCCGCCAGCGCGCGGCGGCAGTAAATGCCGCGCAGCCCGAAAGCAGAGTTTCCTCTTCCGCGCACTCCCGCCCCGCCTCCGCGCATTGCCGCCATCGCGCCGCTTTGCTTCGGCAGTCTTGCGCGCCGCAGTGCGGAACCAGGCGAAACTGTCCGCCGCCCTCGCCGTCCGCGTCATAGGCAATGCAGGCGATTTCGTCGTTGCCCGCCGCCTCCAGGATTCGCCCGCCATTTTTTACGCTGACCGCGTTTTGTCCCTCCAGATACTGCGCGGCGTCCATGCGCAAATTTCCTTCCCGCCGCTGTTCCGGCAGGGCGGCGCCCGCAAAGATTACCGCCGCCGCATAAAAGTGGCCGTGCACCAAAAGACAGGCCTCCGGCGTCGCGGCGCAATTCGGAGGCGGCGCGTCAGGCGGCGTCGCGCCCGGAGAAAATCCCGGCGCGACCAGATAGAAAAAATGATCCTTCCATTTATCCCACCAACCGTGCTGGCTGTTGTCCTCGTTGATCGGCCCGGCTGCCGCCGTCCATTCAGGACAGCGGCTCTTGATCAGCAAGCGGCAAGCGGAATGCGTAAGGTTGCTTGCGGGACAGTCGGAAAAACCTGACAAATCCGCCGCCAGCGTCTGGATGCTGCGTCCGGCAGAATAGGGCGGTCGTCCCGCGAGACGGTTTTTCGCGTCCGCCAAACGGTCAAAGTGGAAAGTTTCCGGCGCGGACGCCGTCAACTCCAGCGGCGCGGCCCAGGGCAGCCGCGCCCGCGTATTTGCCGCGCCAAAACGCATCAGGCAGACAGCCAGGCGCTGCGCGATCGCACGCTCTTCCTTTGCCGCCGTTCCCGGCGCGAAATCCGCGCTTGTGGCAAAAAAGTCCGCCGCTCCCCAGCGTTCGCTTTGCCGCGCTTCCCATTCCGCGCGGCTGATCCAGAGCAGACGGTCATTGCCCGCGCCCGCGTTCCCCTCTTCCGGCAGGGCAAGACGGGTAACCCCTTCCGCTTCCGCGCCGACTCCGTCTTGCGTAAGGCTTTCCAGAAACTGCCGCGCCTCATAATCCAGGCGGCATTCCCCTTCCTCCGCCTTTGCGCCGCGCGTTTGCCGAGAGAACGCGGAAAATACAGGCGTCCCCGGCGCGAACAAAACCGCGACCGCGTCTTTGTCCAAAACCGTTTGACCATCCGCCGCCAGAATCTCAATCAGTCCGGACGTATCGGGATTGAGCAAATCTCCCTTGGGCGAAGCCTTATGCCCCCCGGAAACGAGATACCACAGGCATTCAGAGACGCCGTCGCGCGGCGGCGTAAGGCCAAGACTGCGCCAGGGGAAATGTCCCAGGGCGCTCACGCCCTTGCCGCCGCACGTTCCCGCCTCCGCGCCTTCCTTGCCCAGCGCGGTCATGCCTCCCATATCTGGGCAAGGCAAAAACCCCGGCGGAAATCCCGCCCGCGCGGCGCGACTTTCGGGGTAAGCCGCCGCGTAACCCAAAAGCGCTTCCTTTGCCAGCGCAAGTGATCGCGCTGCCGCCTGTTCCCGCGCTACCCGCAGTTTTCCGCCTGCCGTCCGCTCCTGCCAAAGTTTCCAGGAAAGGCCGCCCAGCAATAAAAAAAACACAATGAGCAGCAAGGCGGCGCCTTGCTGGCGTTTGGCGTACAGGCAACAAAACAGGGGCGATCGCGTCATGGTTTTTCTCGCCGCACAATTTCCCCGCCGCGCAGCAGGTCTCGCGTCGCGCCGCCCACTTCGCCGCTTTCTTCTCCCCTGATCCGCGCATACGCGCCGTTTTTCCACACCAGCGCGTCTTTGACGCCGGAGCGGCTAATTCGTCCCTGCCAGCGGCTGTCCGCATTCAGCGCGTGCCGCGCCTGATCCCGCAGACGACGTTCTTCCGGCGTGAAAAAAATCCGCCCGAATGACGGCGCAGTCTGCGGGTTTACGCGCGCGGGCGCGGCGTTTCGCGCGGAATCCCGCGCCCGGTCCAGGCGGAGAAATTCCTCTGGCAAACGCGCGTATTGCCAAGATACGCGGCAGGAAACCGCGAGCGTTTCGTTTTCCGCTTCGTCCTGTTCCGAACTCTCCCTGCGGAAAGCGCAGCGCTCCACGCCCAGAGGCGGCGGATTGGACAAGACGGCGTTCCAGTTCGTCTCCATCTCCAGAAGCGCCGCCGCGGCTTCCGGTATATGCCATGCCCGCCAGTAGAGCGTCTGCGCGCCGCGCGTTATGCCAGACTCTTCTTGTGTTTCCAGGGGAGCTTCCGCCTGAAAGTCTTTAGGCGTCATGCTTGCGAACACGCGATCCGGAAACTGAAAATCCGGATGCTGCGCCAGACCCTGCCGTTTGCGCGCCGCCAATGCCGCCAATAAACGCTCCGCTTCTTCCGGGGAAGACCGCGCCTGTTCTTTCGCCCGCAATAAAAGCAGACGCGCCTCGCTTCGTGATTTTTCCTCCCAACGGCGCGTCATGGAGCCATGGGCAAGATAGAGGACAACAAAACCCGCAAAGAGCAAAAGCGCGGTCAGCGCGGCGGCTTTTCTCATTCCGCCCCCCGCTGTTTGGCAAAAGAGGCCTCATTCGGCGCGGCTGCCAAGCGAAATCGTACCGCGCCTTCTTTTTCGGCTTCGAGAATTTCCGCTTTCCAGCCTTCCCGCTGTGCCGCGCGAACATACGCGCGCGCAAAGGTTTCTTCCGCCGTTTCTGGCGTCAATGCGCCGGAAATCATGAGGCTTTGGCTTGCCGTCTCCCATTCCAGCGCCGTTAATTCCAGTTCAGGAAAGCGATCGCAGAGCGCGGAAAAACGGTGCAGAACTACAATCATCCGCGCCAAAGAGGCTTCAGAACCGGGATCCGGCAGCAATCGCAGCCAGTCGCGCAACCGATCCGCGTTTTGCGCGCTGAAGTCTGTTGCCGTTTCCCGCGCGGTTTGTTCCAGCGCCGCGATTTCCGCGTTCAGGCGCGCGGTCTCTTTGGCGAAGCGTTCTCCTTCCCGCCAAAACCAGGCTCCAGACACAAGCCCTGCCGCGCAGAGAAGCGCGCCCAAAGACAGCAGAAGTTTTTTTTGAACGGGCAGCGCCGCTCCCCGGCAAAGATCGGCGGGCGCGTAATGCGTCCGGGGAGGCCGCGCCGCCAGCTGCCGCGCGAACCACAAGGGGGTTGGCTCCTCCGAAACGAGAAACGGGACTTCCGCGCGCGGAAAACGCTCGCGGAACAGAATTTCTTCTTCGGCGGCGCGCGGGAAAAGCGGCGCGATAGGCAAAGGCTGCGGCGCGGCCAGATTCTGCCGCCGGAAATACGCGCCAAGACGCTCGGTTTCTTCCACGATCAATTGTCCACGCGCCGCGCCCGGCGCGGTTATGGAGAGGCGCAGCAGCCGAGAAAACCGCGCTACCCCTCGCAAAGCCAGAGTTTGCCGTAAATGCGCGCCATGCAAAGTTAAAAGCAAAGCGGAGGTTTCCGGCGCGTTGGCGGCCAATAGCTGCGGCGCGGCGTAAATTCCCAAACAGGGCTTGGCCCGGCGAACCCAGCGTTCCAGCCAAAGGGCGGGCAAACTTGAAAAAAATATCTCCTCGTTTTTCTCCCTTCCTCGTCCGAGCGGCTGCGCCATAACATAGGGCGTGCCTGGAAAAAATTGTCTGGATTTTCGCGCGACGACCCGCGCGCGCTCCCTTCCAGAAAGCCGGGGCAGACGTTCCACGCGAAAGTCGCCGTCAGGCAGGTTGGCGAGGATGCGCAAAGGAATTTCCGCGCACGCTTCACGCCAGCGGGCAAAACGCGCTTCGCCCGCCTCCTCTTGCGCAAAGACCGTGATTTCTTCCGCAACGCCGCGCCGGACGCGAAACAGCGTCGCGCTCTCCTCCTCTACCCACAGAATGCCGCACGCGCCGCGCCAATCTTTTTCGTTCGTAAAATCCGTCATCTCAAAATCCCGCCTGAGCAGCCACGTCATACACGGGGCCGATTACCGCCCAAATGACCCAGCCCAGAAGCAGACCCAAAAGCACGGTCAGCGACGGCTCCAGAACGCTTTCCAGACGCTCGGCGGATTCTTCCACCGAGCGCGTATAAAAATGACGGATGGACAGGAGCGCGCGATCCAGCGCGCCGGTTGTTTCGCCTACGCGCAGCATTCGCAGCGCAAAAGCGGGGAAAATCCCGCTTGCGGAAAACGCCGCGCTCACCGCGTGTCCCGCGCGGATATCCGCCTCGGCCCGAACCAAAACTTCGGCAATGGCGCGATTTCCGGCTACGTCGCGCGTCATGGCAAGCGCTTCCAGAACGGATACGCCAGAAGCGTACAAAAGAGCAAACGCTCCAGAAAAACGGGCGAGGGCAATTTTCCTGACGGCGTCGCCCACGACCGGAAGACGGAACAAGGCGGCGTCCCGGAAAAGCCGCAGCGCCGGAAAAAAAGACGGCGGCGCAACACAAACCGCCGCGAACGACGCCATGCCCAGAAGCAAAAACGGCCATGCCGCGCCCACAAAATCCGCGACGAAAAACAAGGCTTGCGTCTGCCAGGGGAGAATTCCGCCCATGTTCACGAAAAAGACTTTCAGCTGCGGCACAAGATACAAAAACAAAAACAGGGTGGCCGCGAAAATCACAGCCAGTACAAAAGCCGGATAAAGGAAAAGCCGCCGCGCGCGCCGCGCCAAATCGTCTTCCCAGGCCAATTCGCCGATTAAATGCGCAACCGCTTCTTCCAGACGCCCGGCCGTCTCGCCCGCGTGAATCAAGCGGGTGAATACCGGGCGGAAATGCGCCTCTTCTTTTTGCATGGCTTCCGATAAAGAGCGTCCGGCGCGAATTTCTTCGGCCAGCGCGGCGAGAATAACGCCCAGGCGCGCTTCCCTCCCGCGCGTCTGTCCGCGCGCGTCGGCCAGGTCCGAAAGGATTTCCTGCAAAGGCACGCCCGCCGCAAGCAGTTCCCTGAATTGCGTCCAGAAAAAAAGCCACTCCCGGCGAGAAGGTTCGCCGCGCCCCCGCGCTTTTCCGCTCGCCGCTTTCCCCGCGTTTTCGCGCTCTTGCGCGTCAATGAGATACAGTCCCCGCGCGGTCAGCCGCGCGTCCAGATCGTCTTGCGAAAGCGCGACAATTTCTCCGCGCACGCGCGCGCCGCTCTGATCAATGGCACGATAGGCATACCGCACGCTGTCCCCTTTTCCTGTTCCGCCCCGCGCCTCTACATGCGTTCGCTCAAATCCACTACCCGCGCCAGTTCCGCAAGCGCGCTTTCGCCGCGGATCACTTTACGCGCGCCGTCCTCCGCGAGCGGCACAAAATCGCTTTGCCGCGCCTGACGTTCCAATTCCGTCAGAGGCGCGCGGCAGGCCAGCAAAGCGTCCAGCGCGCGATCCACGCGCAGGATTTCCAGAATCGGCATACGCCCCCGGTAACCGGTAAAACGGCAATGCGCGCAGCCTTCCGGATCAAAAACGCGCTGCGCGGTATTTTCCGGAAGACCAAGAATACGCAATTCACGCGCTGTCGCCAGACGCTCTTTTTTACAGCGCGGACACAGGCGGCGAATGAGACGCTGCGCGAGAATGCCGCTCACGTTGCCCGCCAGCGTTTCCGCGCTGACTCCCAAATCGTAGAGGCGCGGCAGCGCGCCCAGCGCGGAATTGCTGTGCAGCGTGGCAAATACCATATGCCCGGTCATGGCGGCGCGAAAGGTCATCTGCGCGGTAGCCGCGTCGCGCACCTCGCCGATCAGCATGACGTCCGGGTCCTGGCGCAGCATGGCGCGCACGCCGTCGGCAAAATCCATGCGCAGCGCGTCACTCATGCTGGTTTGGCGAATGAGCGGCAGCGGATATTCCACCGGGTCTTCCAGCGTCATAATGTGGACGCCCTCAGAATTCAAATGATTCAAGAGCGCGTACAGCGTAGTTGTCTTGCCCGCGCCCGTAGGCCCGGTCAGGAACAGCACGCCCTCAGGGCGCGCGAGAATGCGCGCGATACGCTCCCGCGCGTCCTGATCCAGACCCAGCTCCTCTAGAGGCACGATACCTTTTTTCCGGTCCAGCACGCGCAAAACGATGTTCTCGCCATGCAGAGTCGGCTGGCTGGCGACGCGGAAATCCACGGGGCGGCCAGAGACCGTCAGCGTGGCGCGGCCATCCTGCGGAGCGCGGCTTTCCGCGATGTTCATGCCGCCGATGACCTTCAGCCGCACCACCATGTTCGGCCAGCAGTCCCGGTGCAGCGCGCGAATCTGACGCAAAATGCCGTCCTGCCGGTATCGTATGCGCACAAAAGCCGCTTCCGGCTCAAAATGAATGTCCGAGGCTTCCTGCTTGACCGCGTCTGTCAAAATCGCGTCAATCAATCGCACAACCGGATGATCCAGCCCTGTCCGCTCGCCTGTCGGCGCGCTCTGGGCGCGCGGCGCTCCGACATTGCCTTCCAGTTCCGCCAAAATATCGTCAATTACAAGCGCGTGTCCGTAATGCCGGTCAATGGCGGCGGCAATATCCGCCTCTCCCGCCAGCAGAAGCGTAAAACGCGCGCTTTTGCCGGTCGCGCGGAGAATCTGCGCGCGCAGCCGGTCTTGTCCCGGCAAGTCGTGGCTGTCCGCCGCCGCGAGGACAAAATGCCCGGCGGCCTCATCCCAGGCCAGCGGCAGTATGCCGTGCGTCCGCGCCATATCTTCAGGAATCAGGGCAAGCGCGGCGGGGTCTGCCGCCGCCTGCGCCAAATCAACCGCGGCCTGTCCCAGAGTATCCGCCAGCGCGTCCCGCAGCACCGCTTCCGAAACGAAACCCAGCGCGATCAGTACTTTGCCCAGCGCGCCGCCGCGCCGCGTCTGTTCAATTAACGCAATACGCAGCTGATCGGCGGAAATCAGCCCAGACGCCAGCAGGGTTTCTCCCAGGCGAGGCGAAGCGGCAAGGGCAGACGGGACGGCGTTGGGATTTTCTGGCGCGGGCGTCATGAATTTGAAGGAGAGCTATTGGTTTTTGTTCAGCGTATCCGCAAGAAACGCCAGCCGCTGGCGGGCAGTTTCGGCGGAAAAAACAAAAGGCGTCTTTTCCGCCGCGAGAAGCGCCGCCCGATACTGTCGCGCGGCCTCCGCAGGTTTTCCCAGCGCGTCCAGGCTAACGGCCAGATTAAACAGGACGTCGGGCTGACTCGCGTCTAACGCGGAAGCGGCGAAAAATTCAGCTTCCGCTTCTTGCCAGCGCGATTGGCGCGCGTAAAAATTTCCCAGCGCGAAGCGCGGGGCGGCTTCTTGCGGATAGGCGCGAACCAGCGCGGATAGGCGACCTTCCCACACGCTGGCCGCCAGCGCGCCCGTCTCGCCCAGAAAGGCAATATATTCCGTCTGCGCGCGCATTCTCTTGGGATAGGCGGCATAGGCCGCGCGATAAAACTCTCCCGCTTTTTCGACGTCTCCTTCACGGCGCGCGAGCGCCGCAAGCGAAAGCAGCGCGTCCAGCCGCGCCGCGTCTTGCGCGAAATCGTTCGCGGCCAGTTCGGAAAAAAGCCTGCGCGCCCGGGCAAAATCTCCCGCCGTGAAAGCCGCCAAGGCTCGCGCCGCGCTATCTTCTCCCGCCTTGCCTACGGTGATGCGCAGACCCTCCGCGCCCGCGCGCGGCATAAAATCGTCCTGTCCCGCCGCGACGCCGTCTGCTTTTTCCCTTTCGTCAAATTCCTGATCCGCCGCGTCCGGAAACGCAATTCCGGAGATTTTTGTATCCGGTTGCGGCAGAACCGCTGCGCGCGCTTCCGCGCGCAGCCGCGCCGCTTCCTCGTGTGCAGACGGCGGATTTGGCGTTTTCCATCCGCTCTCGGACGCGGGTATGGGCGTCTGCGGCGCTCCTTCTGTTCCTGTCCACGCGGTCCAGGCAAAAATTCCGCCGCCGGTGAAAAGCAAGGCGGAGAGCGAGAAAACCGCCATTTTCGCGCGAGGAAAAGCCAAGGAGGAAAAGGAAATCACGGCGCGTCTTTCGCGGAGGGCGGCAAAGAAAAAGGCGCGGCGGGAAAATCATTTTTCCAGAAGCCGGCATTGGGCAGCCGCGCGTCAAAGCCGGGAAAATTGCCCTGCGCGTCAGAATCGCGCAGCACAATGGGGCGCATGAAAATAACCAATTCCGATTTTTTCGCCGCGTCATTCCGGGAGGTTACCGCCTCGCCCAGCAGGGGAATCCCGCCCAGGAAAGGCACGCGCCCCGTGCGGCGATCCACGCGGTCCTCCATTAAGCCGCCCAGTACCGCGATTTCTCCGCTCGCAAGCCGTAACACCGACTCGATTTCGCGGGTGCGAATCTGCGGAATTTCATTGGCGACATGCGCGGGAATATCTGGATTGGGGTCTTTGACCATGCCCGCAATGCTGGAAACGGTCGGGCGCACGTTCAGAATCACGCTGTCATTATCGCCAATCTGCGGCGTCACGCTCATCACCAGACCCACAGAAACTGTCTGCGGCGTTGAGGTGTAGGCCACAATGGGATTGCTGTTGCTGTTGCCCGCGGTCACATCCGCCTTGATGCTGAAGTAGACGACATTTTCCACAACCTTCAGCAGCGCCGTTTGATTGTTCAGCACCGAAAGTTTCGGGCTGGAAAGCACCTTGGTCGTACCAAAGGATTCCAAAAGATTTAGCGTAAGCGCCAGCGCGTTCGCGCCGGGTCCCATACGCGAAAAATCCAGCACGAAAGGCACGGGCGAGGGAGTAGCCCCGGAAACCGCGTTTGTCGGCGAAAAGCCGAAGCGCCGCTGTCCGTTTTCCCAGACGCGGCTCCATTCAATGCCCTGCTGGTAGCCATCCGCCAGCTCTACTTCCACGATGGTCGCCTCGATCATCACCTGACGCCGCGCCGAGCGCGTCGCCCGCGCGATGAATTCCTGAATCCGCTCATGCTGGCGGCCTGTCGCGCGCACTGTCACCAGGCCGCTTTCCGGGTGCATCATCACCGCCGCCGCCTCGCGGAAGGAAGACGCGCGCGAGGCAGAGGGCGGCGAAGAAGAAAGCGTCTCTTCCTCGCCTCGTGTCCTTTCGGAACGAAGACGCGATTCGCGGTTCGCGGCGCGGGAAGTTATGGAGGTTTCGCGCGCGGTCGCGCCTGAAAATCCCGCCGCGCCTCCTTCCGCGCCTGCGGGAAAAACTTTGTCCGTTTCGCGCAGAATGTCCCGGATGTTGCGTTCCAGCGACTCCCAGAACTGATGGCGGGAAAGGTTTTCCACGCGCGTGGAAGATGCGTTGTGGCTGCCCATGCCGGTCAGAGGCGTTTCCGCCGTAGCGCCGTATTCGCCATACTCCCCGGAGGAAATCTGCGAGCTGGCGGCGACCGTGCCGCTCATCTGGCGGCTCATGTTAACGTAATCAACCTTGTAATGCCGCAAAAACGGCGTATCTGGAAACACCGAGAGGTGACCGTCCTCCAGCTCAAATCGCAAATCTACCTGGCGAGCGATGCGCCGCAATAGCTGCGGAAGGGTTTGATCCAGCGCGTTCATGGTCACCTGCCCGGAGAGTTCAGGATGAATATCCATGTTGAGATTGGCGTCCCGCGCGAGCGCGAACAGGAGATCGCGCACCGGAACTTCGCGCGCCACTACGCTATAGGTCTCTTTGCGCGCTTTTCCGTCCATGGTCGTTTCGTCGCCGGGAAACGGCCAGACATGGGAAACGGTTTGCGGAATCTCCGGCAGGGCGGGCACGGATCGCGCGTCATCCGCCGCTTCTTCCGGTTTCGCATGCAGATGCCCGTCCACGCTCACGCGGGGAGGCAGAGGCGCGCAGGCCAAAAGGCAAAAAACGCAAAGAGAAAGAGAAAAGATATGCCGCCGGAAAAGCAGGGCGGCAAAAAATTTGGGAAGGCGGCGAAAGGAAAATGGCATACGCCACCCGTCAAAAAAATTAGAATCCGCGCGCCCGTCCTTGGCGCGCCGCTTCTGGAAATTCTCAATTTATTGCAAATCGCATATCGCCGTATGTTACAGCAATTTCCTGTCTTTAGCGCGCAGACTCTTTTTCCGGGCGGCGTATTGTTCGCGCGCGCGCCGATAGGCGTCTTGGAAAAAGACTAGTTCCTCCGGGGGGATCGCGCCGCGATGCCGCGCCAATTGCCCAAGGTCGTGCGCGGACGCGCGGAACGCCAGAAGACGGCGTCGGCTTTTTTCCAAATCGAGCAGGGCTATTTCTATACGGGGAGGGGACTCTGTTTCCAGGCGGACAAAAATATGCTTGGGATAACAGCACCCATGCTGCCATCCTGCGGAATGCAGCCGCGCGAGCGTTTCCGCCAGCCGCCGCCACATTTCCGCTTTTTCCGCCGCGTCGTGATTGCGGGCAAACCACTCCTCCAGGGGGGCGAACCCTTGCAGCGCCTCGGTCACCAGCAGAGCTTCCCAGCCGTTCTCGCTTTGCCTTGCCGCGCCGTAAATGACTTTGGGCGTGTGAATTCCCAGGCGGGCAAAGGCCTGATACGCCTCCAACTCCCGCAGGATGGTCGGACGCCCGAAAGGATGCGCGGCGCTCCGGCAGAGATGTCCGGTCTGCCGTTTGAGATAGAGCGGCGGACCGTCTGGCTCTGCGGGCGGCAAACGCATAACGCCGCTCTCTCCGCCCCGCCTCTGGTTGGCTTCTTCCACCCAGACGCCCCGCAAACGCCACCAGCGCTCAAATTCCGCCGCGCGCTCCTCGTTCCGTATTTCGCTCATGACCCCGCGCCTCCTTCGCTAAAACATAGGTACGCCACATAGCATACCCCGGAAGGAAATCCAGCGCGGCAACGACGTTCCATCCCGCCGCCCTGAATTCAGACTCAATCACCGGCCTGGCCACGACAAAACGATTTCGGGAAACTTGCGCGTCCGCTTTGCGCCGCGATTCCAGGCAGTTTCTCCTCCATGACATGTAATTGCCATCCACCCACAAGGAGCAAATCACCGTGCCGCTGCTGACGCGATGAAATTCTCGCAGCATTGCCAAACGATGACGGGCGTCCTCAATGTGGTGCAAAAGACGTATACAGAAAACGCAATCTACCGCGCCATCCTCAAGGTCAATGGCGAACGCGGAAGTCTGAAAGGTGCGAATCCGCGCGACGATTTCCGGCGGCTGAGAGCCGCGCGCAACAGAAAGCATGTCGGCGGAATTGTCGGCGGCCAGCACGCGGCGATCACGTTCCTCGCAAAGCATCGGCCAAAAACGTCCCGCGCCGCAGGGAAGGTCCAGAACCCGCCGCGGGTTTCCGGCAAGTTCCAGAGCGCGGCGTCCAATCTGCGCCTCGCGCCAATGCGACAGGCGTCGGGCCAGACCATCCTTATGCTTTTTGAGATATGCCTGCGCGTGCGAAGCGTCATATTTGCGGGAAAAATCCAACTCAATGGGCGAAACGGAAGAAGAACAGAAGGACATGGCGCGCTCCTGAAAAATAACGACGTTTGTTATCTTGAGGAGCGCGCAGTCAAAAAATCGTCAAAGCGGAGTAAAACCTCCGTCATTCCGGTCTGCTGACGCGAACCGGCGCGGAAATTCCGCGCGGCCAGTACAATGACGTCCATGCTGTTTCTGGACGTTTCCAACCGCCTTGAGAATTTGCGCGATCTTTTTCTTGCGCGGCTTCGCTTCGCGCCCTACGCGCCCAACGCTTCTCCCGACGTCTTTACGCCGCGAACCGTGATCGTGCCTGGAGAGGCCCTTGCGGACGATCTCACCCGCGCCGCCGCGGACGCCCTGGGCGTTTCGGCGGGCATGGAGTTTTCCTTTCTGGCGCTGTGGATGTGGCGGCGTATTGCCGCCGTCGTGCCCCAGGTTGGAACGGATTCGCCTTTCGCGCCCGAACGCCTGCAATGGCGGATCGCGCGAATGCTGGAAGATTCCGCTTTTGCGGCGGCGCATCCCGCGCTCTCGCGTTATCTTGAGAATGCCGACGCGCGTATGCGCTATGAATTGGCGGCAGAGGCCGCGCGGCTTTTTGCCGCCTATGCCGCTTATCGTCCGGACTGGCTTCTGCGCTGGCAAAGCGCCTCGCCGCCGCCGGGCGTCCATTCCGCGCACGAGGTCTGGCAAGCGGATTTATGGCGCCGACTCAGCGCGGAACTAAATCTGCCCGACGCGCATCCCGCCGAATCCCTTTTTGCCGCCCTCGCCCGCATGAGCGCGGCAGAGCGGCGGCGGGCGGGCTGTTTTGGTTCGGCGCATCTTTTTGCCCTGCCTTCCCTGCCGCCAATGCACATTGATTTTTTGACGCGGCTTTCCGAATGGATGGATATTTACATTTACGCGCTCAATCCTTGCCGGGAGTATTGGTTGGACATGCTCCGCCCAAAGCAGCTGACGCGGCTGGAAGCGGCAGGCGCTCCAGAGGGCTTTCCCGTTCCGCATCCCCTTTTGGCCAATTGGGGGCGGCAAACGCAAACGCTTTTCTCCCTGCTTTTGGAACGCGCGGATGAAAAAATGGAAAGCCGTGAACATTTTCAGAATGTTTTGCCGGATCAGGGCGCTTTGTCTGAATCCGCGCCCATTCTCCTGCGCGTGCGGCAAAGTTTGCTTGACGGCGCGCCGCCAGAAGCCAGAAGCTGGCCCTGCGCTTCGGCGGACCGCAGCGTAGAAATACACGCGGCGCACTCGCGTCTGCGGCAGCTGGAAATTCTGCGCGATCAATTGCAGCTGGCGTTTCTGGAGGACGCAAGCCTGGAACCGGACGACGCGCTCGTGCTTCTGCCCGATCTCCGCCAAACCGCGCCGCTGATTGACGCGGTATTTTCCCGTTCGCCTTTTCCGTATGCCATCGCGGCAAGCGGCGCGGAACGGGAAAATCCGGTCGCGCGGCTGTTGCTTTTGCTGATGCGCATTGCTTTGCCGCCCGCGCGTCTGGCCGCTTCAGATTTTTCCCTCTTGCTGAATGAGCCGCTTATAGCCGCCGCGCTGGGGCTGACGGAAGAAACGGCGGAAGCGCTGATGACCGCGCTTTTGCAGGCAGGCGCGCGCCGGGGTCTGGAAGGGCAAGGAAGCGCGGAAGAACGGGGCGCTTCCCGCGCGGCGCGGCACAGTTTCAGGGACGCGCTCTCCCGCCTCATGCTGGGCTACGCTTTGCCCGCCTTCTCCCGCGCGCCCCTGATTTTCGCGGAGACGCTGCCCGCCGGAACCTATGGCGGCGCGCGCGCCCGCGCCCTGGGCGCGGCATGGCTGCTTTTGCAGCGACTGGAATCGTTGACGGAAACGCTCGTCCGACCGCGCGGCGCTCTTGCGTGGCGCGCGCTTTGGGAAGAACAGCTCGCGCTCTGGCTGGACGCCTTGCCGCTCGCGCGCGAGGAAGAGGCGTCGCTCGCCCGGACGCGCCGGTGCGTTTTTACGCTGACAGAAGAAATGGCGGAAGGCGGAGAAACGCTGCGCATTCCTGCCGACGTCGCGCTTTCCGCGCTGGAGGCCGCGCTTACGGCAGATTCTTCCGCCGCTCGTCACGCGGGCGTCTTGACCTTCGCGCCAATTTCTGCGGCGCGCCAGTTTCCCGCCCGGATTCTTTGTATTCTGGGACTGGAAGAAGGCGTATTTCCTCACCGCGCCGCGCCGGCGGAATTCGATTTGATGGCGAAATCTCCGCGCCCTGGCGACCGTCTGGTACGCGACGAGGAACGCGGATTTTTTCTGGACGCGCTTTTGCTGGCGCAGGAACGGCTGTATTTGAGTTATACCGGGAAAAGCGACCGGGATGACAGCGTTTTGCCGCCGTCTCTGCTGATTTCCGAACTTCTGGAATTTATTCTTCGCGCCACAGGGCTGCCTGAGGAGCGCTTTGTCATCCGGCATCCTTTGCAGGCTTTCGCGCGCGCGTATTTTGACGCAAGCGACTCCCGGCTTGTCAGTTTTCGCGGCGATTACGCCGCCGCGAGAGAAAAGGCGGAAAGAAAGCCCTTGCCGCCGCTGCCTTTTATGGATTGCCTTGCCCAAAAACCTTCGGAAAATTCCGAAGACGCGGCGGAAGAATGTCCGCAAAGGATTGCCTTTTCGCGCCTTGCGGATTTTTTCCGGCACCCGGCGCGCGCTTTCTTGCGGGAAGAGCTGGGAATACGAATGGACAAAGCCCAGGAAGACTTTCCGGATACGGAGCCGCAAATCGTGGAGCAGCGCGCGCGCTACGCGCTGGCGGAACGTCTGCTGCCGCTCGCGCTCTCCGGGGAGACTCCGGAGAGCGCGGAAACAGAAGCGGAACTGAGGGAGGCGCTATATGCCGCCGCGCGCGCCGGAGCGGAGTACCCGGACGGGCGCTGGGGAGAAATGCTGCTGCGGCAGGAAATCCAGCAAATCATGACGTATGCCGCGCGCGTCAGGGCCGGCCGCGGCGCGTCCGCGCAAACCCACGCGCCGTTGGAATTTTCCCTGGCGGTTTGCCGCGCGCGGGTAGAGGGCGCGTTCTCTCAACTCGCGCGGGACGCGGCGGGACGCCCGGAGCGGCTTGTCGCTTTCCGCTATGCCCGCGCTCGCGGACAGGATCGCTTCGCCCTGTGGCTGGAGCATCTGTGCGCAAATGCTCTGTATGCCCCTGTGAAAAGCCAATTTTTTTCCCGCGACCTGACCTTTACCCTAAAGCCGCCAGAAAACCCGTCCGCTTTGCTCGCGGACTGGATCGCGGCCTGGCGAGCGGGACAATCCGCTGTTCTGCCGTTTTATCCCGAAAGCGCCTGGGTCTGGATGCGCGAAGGCGAGGGAAAAGGGCGTCAGACCTGGGGAATTCCAGGGGGCGTCCCCGCTTACCGACATACCGCCGCGCCAGAGTCTGCGGATACTTACTGGGCGCTCGCGCTGCGGGGACAAAGCGACCCTCTGGGCGCGGATTTCGCCTTTTGGCGGGAAACGCTCCTGACTCCCTTGTTACGTCATTACGAAGAAACGCCCGCCTGACGCCATGACCGCGCGCTCCCAATTGACCTCCTACGCCTGGCTTTCCATTGCCGCCGCGCTTTTGACCATTGGCCTGAAAACCGCCGCCTGGCGGCTTACAGGATCGGTGGGATTGCTTTCTGACGCGCTGGAGTCGCTCGTCAATCTGGCGGGCGCGGCAATGACCCTGTGGATGCTGTCCATTGCCGCGCAGCCCGAAGACGAAAAACACGCCCACGGGCATAGCAAGGCTGAATACTTTGCCAGCGGCTTTGAAGGCTGTCTGATTTTGTTGACCGCGCTCCTCATTATGGTCGTAGCCGCCGAGCGTTTTTTTCATCCTGAGGCGCTCACGGAAGTCGGTTTGGGGGCGGCGGTTTCCATGCTCTCCGCGCTTGTTAATTTTATCGTGGCGCGGATACTTGCCGCCGCCGGACGCCGCCGCAACGCCATCGCGCTCACGGCGGACGCCCGCCATTTGATGACCGACGTCTGGACGTCGCTGGGCATTATCGCCGGCGTGCTGGCGGTCAAGGCCAGCGGCTGGCTCTGGCTTGATCCGCTGTTCGCGGTTTTGGTCGCGATCTACATCGCCTGGACGGGCGCTGAACTTCTTTCCCTCTCGGTCTCCGGGCTGATGGACAAAGCCGTCGCCCCGGAAAAAATCGCCGCCATCGAAGCGGCGCTCGCGCCTTATCGCGCGGCGGGCGTCGGTTTTCACGCGCTGCGCACCCGCGAGGCGGGCGCGCGGGTCTTTGTCTCCCTGCATGTGCTGGTTCCGGGAAAATGGAGCGTTCAGAAAGGACACGATACGGCGGAAGGCGTAGAGGCGGCCATTCGCGGCGCGCTCTCTGGCGCGCATGTGCTGACACACGTAGAGCCGATAGAAGACCCCGCGTCGCACCTGGATTTGCGGCTGGATTCCGCCGCGTGAACCGCACAGAAAGAACAGTATGCCGGAATCCATGACGCCAGAACGCAGACAGCCGCCCAATACGTCGGCGGCTCTGGATTTGCTGACCTGCCCTCTGGAAGGCCGCGTTTTGATAGAAGCCTCCGCCGGAACCGGGAAAACCTGGTCAATTTGCGCCCTGTTTGTGCGTCTTTTGCTGGAAAAGCGGCTGGAAGTCGGGAAAATTCTGACGCTTACTTTTACGCGCGCGGCGGCGGCCGAACTGAAAACCCGCATTCGCGCCAGGATTC
This sequence comes from Zoogloeaceae bacterium, assembly GCA_031256795.1. Lineage (GTDB taxonomy): Bacteria > Pseudomonadota > Gammaproteobacteria > Burkholderiales > Rhodocyclaceae > Azovibrio. The sequence continues at coordinate 27,347 of JAIRPW010000021.1, forward strand.
ATGAGGCGCAAATCGCGCTGGAAGCGGAGGAGGACGGCGCAAGGGAGCGGGACGCCTTTCTTGGCCCGCTGATAGACCGTTTGCAGACAGAAGGACGTCGCCGAGAGGATTTGGCGCTTTGGATGAAAAAAGCCTTGTTCTCGTTTGACGAGGCGTCCATTTTGACCCTGCACGCTTTTTGCCAGCGCGTTTTGGGAGATACGCCTTTCGCGCTGGGCGAGCCGTTTGCGCAAACCTTTGGCGAAGAAGGCGTAACTGACGCGGCGCTTGCGGAAGTTACGGCTGATTTTTGGCGAGAGCGCGTGATATTTGGCGCGCTTTCTCCGCGTTTTCTGGCCGCGCTGACCAGACGATCTCCGTCGCCGGTTTCTCCAGAGCTTCTCGCGCGCCTTGCCAGACGCCAATTGCAAAAGCCGCTGGCGCGCGCCCTGTGGCCGGAAGATTTCGTCGTCGAGCCGGCGGAAGAAGAGCTTTTGGCGGCTTCCGGGCAAGCGGCTTCCCTTTGGCGCGCGGAAGGCGAGAACGCGCTGGCTCTTCTGAAGGCAGCCATTTCTTCTGGCGCGCTGAACCGCCAGAGCTACCCGGAAAAGAAACTTCCCGTCTGGCAGGCAGCCTGGGAAAACTGGGTCGCGGCAGGCGCGAATTTTCATGACCTGGACGAAAAACATGCCTTGTTTTCCCTTGCGGCAGACCGTTTGGCGCAAAAAACAAACAAAGGCAAGGCGACGCCCGAACACCCCTTGTTCGCGGCGGCGGAACGGCTGCGGGATTTATGTCTGACTTTGCGTGTTTGGCAGGAACAGGAAAGTTTGCGCCTGATCAAGGAGTTTCTGGACGATTTTCCGGAGCGTCTTGCCGCGCATAAGCGGCGCGCCCGTCTGGTGGACTTCGACGATTTGCCGCTGCGTCTTTTCCGCGCTCTTTCCGGCGACGGTAAAAATGAATTGGCGGCGGCGCTGCGCCGTCAATATCCGGTCGCTTTCGTGGATGAGTTTCAGGATACCGACCCGCTGCAATACGGCATTCTGAGCGCGATCTATGGCGCTGCGGAAGAAAGCGCCGCGCTTTTCATGGTGGGAGATCCCAAGCAGGCTATCTATAGTTTTCGTCAGGCGGATTTGCCTACCTATTTCACCGCGCGGCAAAATGTTCTGCCCGAATGCCGCTTTAGCCTGAACGACAATCAGCGGTCGGAGTCTGGCGTTCTCGCGGGAATCAACGCGCTTTTCTCCGCGCATGACCGCCCTTTTATGCGCGAAGGGCTTTCCTTTACGTCGGCGCGCCGCGGCGCGAAACCGTTGCCGCGATTGGTGGATGAGCGCGCGCCGGAAGAAGGAATGCGCGGCGCGTTTTATTTTCAGGCGCTGCCGGAGGAGATCGGGAAAAACAACGCCGACGCGGAAGAATGGGCGGCGCGGACAGTCGCCCAGGAAATCTGTCGTCTGCTTCAGGCGGCGCGGCAGGGGAAAATCTATCTTCGCTGGGACAAGAACGATTCAGAGCCTTCGCGCGAGGATCCGCTGCGGGCGGGGCGCGTTGCGGTGCTGGTGCGCTCGCATCAGCAGGGTAAACGGATGCGCCGCGCGCTGGAGGCGGTTGGCGTTCAGGCCGTTGAGCATTCGCAAGAAAACATCTACGCCAGTGAAGAGGCGCGTGAAATGGAGCGGCTCTTGCTTGCGCTTCTTTGGCCGCGAGATACGCGGCGGCAAAAGGCTGCGCTCGCCAGCGCCTTTCTGGGCTTTCGCGCGGCGGATATTGCGCGTCTGGACGAAAACGAAGCGGAGGCGGAAACGCAGACACGCAATTTTCTTCTGGCGCGGCAGGCGTTTTTTGAACGCGGCGTACTTGCCGCCATGGCCGCTCTTGACGCCCAATATGGCGTTTCCGCGCGGCTGCTTGCGCAAGAGCGCGGCGAACGGCGGCTGACCAATTTTCTGCATCTGGAAGAATTGCTGCATCAAGATGAGCGCGCGCATGGCGGACGTTTGCCGCCGGAAACGCTCGCGGGGCGCTATGCGCGCAAAATTTCCGCCGCGCAGACGGGAGAGACCGGCGAAGAAGTCGCGCAGCTGCGGCTGGAGTCCGACCGCGACCTTGTGCAAATTCTCACCATTCATCGCGCCAAAGGTCTGGAATACGACGTAGTGTTCTGTCCTTTTTTGTGGAAAAAGGAGCAGCTGGCGTCGGACGCCGGTTTGCCGGGAACGCTTTTTCATGATGAAAACAACGCGCCGGTCATTGATTATCGCGCCGGAGCGGACAAAGCGCGCGCGAAACGGGAAGAGGCGGAGGAAATTCTGCGCCTTCTATATGTGGCGCTTACCCGCGCCGCGCATCGCTGCGTTCTGCTTTATGACGCGCGGGACAGTGTCACAACCGGGCGCGGCAGCCTGCTCAACTGGCTGGCCGCGGGCATGGGACACACTCCGGAGTCATGGCTGTTCGATGAAAAAGCGCCGCCCGATGCGCCGGAGTTACGGGCGGCCTGGGCGCGGATACTCTCCGCTGCGGAAGAAAATACGCCTAAAGAAAGATGCGCGCCAAGTCAGGAATCCCCAGGAACTTCCGCGCCGCCGCTGAAAACCGAAGAGCCGGGGCAGCCGCTTTCCGCGCGTCTTTTTCCGCGCGTCCTGCGCCCCGCGTGGCGGACGGACAGCTTTTCCGGTCTCCTGCGCGGCGCGGCGTGGCGCGAGGAAACGCAAGAGCACGACGCGCTGGCAGCGTTTCCGCCCTCTTCTTCCGACATGGACAAGGAGGAGGCGGAAAGCGGCTGCGCGGAGATTCCGCCGGACGATATTTTGCGTTTTCCGAAGGGCGCGCGCGCAGGCGATTGTCTGCACGCTTTCTTTGAGCGTCTGGATTTTTCCGCTCCGCCCGGTTCTCCGCAAACGAAGGCGGCGGCGGAAGCCGTGCTCGCGCGGTATCGCGCGGGACTGTCTGACAGCGGCGACCCGGCGCGGCGCGTTGCCCAGCTTTGCCGCATGGCGGAGGATACTTTCGCCACGCCGCTGGTTTCCGGGGACGGCGCGTTTTGTCTTGGCGATCTTTCCCCTTCCGCCGTAACGCGCGAAATGGCGTTCTATCTGCCCGCTCAGCGTTTTGACGCGCGGAAAGTCGGCATTCTCATGGAGCAGGCGGGCGAACCCTTGCCCCGAATCGCGTCCGCCCCGTTAAGCGGGTATCTGAAAGGGTTTATTGACCTTGTATTTCAGCATCGTGGCCGTTTTTATGTGCTGGACTGGAAAAGCAATCATCTGGGCTGGCGCGCGGAAGAGTACGCGCCTGAAGCGCTGGACGCCGCCATGCGCGCGCACGGCTACTATCTTCAGGCGCGGCTTTATCAGTTAGCGCTGCACCGCTATCTGGAGGCGCGTCTGCCAGAGTATGATCCGGCGCGGCATTTGGGCGGCGCGTATTATCTTTTTGTCCGCGGCGCGCGCCCGGACTGGCGTGTAGCCGAACGCGCGGCGGGCGTATGCGTTTTGCCGCCCCGTCTTGCATTGCTGCGCGCCCTGGAAGATTTTTTCCCGCCCGCGCGCCCTATTGGGGAATAGTTTTACGCGGGGGGCTTTTTTGCCGCGCTTTCCTCAAAGGCTCGCGGCGAAGCGCCAAACGCGGCGGCCTTCAGGCGAAAAAGCTCATCCCGCGCCGCGCCGGCCTTTTCAAATTCCAGGTTTTTCGCGTGATTCAGCATGATGGTTTCCAAACGGCGGATTTCTCGCGCCAGCGCCTTTTCGCCCACGGGCAGCGCGCGCGTTTCTTCCTTCGTTCCTCTGGCGCGCGCCTTCCCCGTATTTTCTTCCGGGTACACTCCGTCAATAATGTCTTTGACGCGCTTTTGCACTCCCTTGGGCGTAATGCCATGCGCCGCGTTGAAACTCAGTTGCTTTTTCCGCCGCCGCTCGGTTTCGTCAAGCGCGCGCCGCATGGAATCCGTAATGGTCTCGGCGTACAAAATGGCTTTTCCGGAAAGATGCCGCGCGGCGCGGCCAATGGTCTGAATCAGGCTGCGCTCCGAACGCAGAAAGCCCTCTTTGTCCGCGTCCAAAATAGCGACCAGCGAGACTTCTGGAATATCCAGTCCCTCGCGCAAAAGATTAATGCCGACCAGGACGTCGAATTCGCCCAGGCGCAAATCGCGGATAATTTCCACGCGCTCGACGGTATCAATATCTGAATGCAGATAACGCACGCGCGCCCCGTTTTCCTGAAGAAACTCGGTTAAATCCTCCGCCATGCGCTTGGTGAGCGTCGTGACCAGCACCCGTTCGCGGATGGCCGCGCGCAGACGAATTTCCGCAAGCAGGTCTTCCACCTGCGTCGCGGCGGGACGCACTTCCACCTCCGGATCAATCAGGCCGGTAGGGCGCGCGACTTGCTCAACTACTTGCCCGGCGCGCTTGGCCTCGTAGTCCGCGGGCGTGGCGGAAACAAAAATCGTTTGCTTTAACATGCGCTCAAATTCGTTGAACATCAGCGGGCGGTTGTCCAGCGCGGAAGGAAGACGGAACCCGAAGTTCACCAAATTTTCCTTGCGCGCGCGATCGCCTTTGTACATGCCGCCCACCTGACCGATGGCGACATGGGATTCGTCAATGAAAACGAGCGCGTTGGTCGGCAGATAATCCATCAGCGTGGGCGGCGGCTCGCCCGCGAGGCGGCCAGACAAATGCCGGGAATAATTTTCAATGCCTTTGCAAAAGCCAATTTCGTGAAGCATTTCAATGTCGAAGCGGGTACGCTGCTCAATGCGCTGCGCTTCCACCAGCTTTTGCGCGCGCTGAAAAAAATCAACGCGCTCGGATAGTTCCGCCTTGATCGCCTCAATGGCGCGCAGCACCGTGGCGCGCGGAGTTACGTAATGCGAGGCGGGGAAAATCGTAAACCGCAACGCCTTGCGTGAGATTTCTCCTGTAAGAGGGTCAAAAAAAGCCAGCGACTCGATTTCATCCTCAAATAAACGAACGCGCAGCGCCTTTTCCGCGTGTTCGGCGGGAAAAATATCAATGACGTCGCCGCGCGCCCGAAAAGTTCCCCGGTGGAAATCCATGTCATTGCGCTGATATTGCATGGCCGTAAGCTGCCGCGCAAGCGCGCCCGGCTCCGCTTTATCGCCCGCGCGCAGGGTCAAAATCATGCGGTGATATTCTTCCTTGTCGCCGATGCCGTAAATGCAGGACACCGAGGCGACGATAATTACGTCCTGCCGCTCCAGGAGGCTTTTCGTCGCCGAAAGGCGCATCTGTTCAATATGCTCGTTGATCGCGGAGTCCTTCTCGATATACAGATCGCGTGCCGGAACATAGGCTTCCGGCTGGTAATAGTCATAATAGGAAACGAAATACTCCACCGCGTTTTCCGGGAAAAAATCTTTCATCTCGGAATACAGCTGCGCGGCCAGGGTTTTGTTGTGCGCCAGGATCAGGGCGGGGCGTCCGCTTTGGGCGATCACCTGGGCCATGGTGAAAGTTTTCCCGGAACCGGTAACGCCAAGGAGCGTCTGAAAAGCCAGGCCGTCCGTAAGTCCCGCGAGTAATTGCCGGACCGCCTCCGGCTGATCGCCCGCCGGCGGAAAAGGCTGATATAGACGAAACGGACTGCCGGGGAAAACCGCAAATCCGGCTTCAGGGGAAGAAGACAAGGAATTCATGATGACAGAACGAAACCGCGCAATCGCCCGTCCAGTATAAAGACGAAAGCGGCCGTCGCCATGTCTCATGCACAAAAACATCGTGCCTGACGGACGGGCGCGGCGGGCGGAACGGCGTCTCCGCCTGAAACGTTCGGCATTCCTGGGCGTCACATTTTTGGCACACCCGCGCGAAAAATAGGGAAGGCGCGCGTAACTATTTGAGCGGAAATTACTTTTCTGATAGCATTCTCCGCTTTCCGTCTATGCCGGAAGAGGGGTCGGGTATTCGCGCGCCGCGCGTCTCCCCGGCGGACTGCAACCTTTACCGCTGCTTCGCAGCAAGAGATGTTTTTCCTCATGGAATCCTTTATCCAACTTTTTGAAGAAACCCCGGCCTTTCAGGAAATGCGGCCGGGTGAAGTCGTCACGGCGGAAGTCGTGCGCGTGGATCAGAACTTCGTGGTCGTCGACGCCGGTCTGAAATCCGAGTCCTATATTCCTATTGAAGAATTCTTGAACGATCAGGGCGCGATTGAAACCCAGATCGGCGATTTCGTGGAAGTCGCCATAGAATCGCTGGAGGACGGTTACGGCGAAACTCGTCTTTCCCGTGATCGCGCCAAGCGGATTGCCTCCTGGAATTTCCTGGAGCAGGCGTTGCATGAAGGCACGCTGGTCACTGGCATGATTACCGGCAAGGTCAAGGGCGGTCTTACCGTCATGACCAGCGGGGTACGCGCTTTCCTGCCCGGTTCTCTTGTCGACATGCGTCCGGTCAAAGACACGACGCCCTATGAAGGCAAAACCATGGACTTCAAGGTGATCAAGCTCGACCGGAAACGCAATAATGTTGTCGTTTCTCGCCGCGCCGTACTGGAAGCCAGCGTGGGCGAAGAGCGCGAAAAGCTGCTGGAAAACCTGAAGGAAGACACAATCGTCAAGGGAGTGGTGAAAAACATCACCGATTATGGCGCTTTTGTGGATTTGGGCGGAATTGACGGCCTTTTGCACATCACCGACCTTGCCTGGCGGCGTGTGCGTCATCCTTCCGAGGTTCTCTCGGTGGGCGACGAGTTGGAAGCCAAAGTGCTGAAATTTGACGCGGATAAAAACCGCGTTTCCTTGGGGCTGAAGCAATTGGGCGACGACCCGTGGGTTGGCATTGCCCGCCGCTATCCGTCTGGAACGCGGCTTTTTGGCAAGGTGACGAATCTTACCGACTACGGCGCGTTCGTGGAAATTGAGCAGGGCATTGAAGGTCTGGTGCATGTTTCCGAAATGGACTGGACCAACAAGAATGTGCATCCGTCCAAAGTCGTGCAGTTGGGCGACGAGGTCGAGGTAATGATTCTTGAGATTGACGAGGATCGCCGCCGTATTTCTCTGGGCATGAAGCAGTGTCAGGCCAACCCGTGGGAAGAGTTCAACCAGAACTTCAAGAAGGGCGACAAGGTCTCCGGGACGATTAAATCTATCACTGACTTTGGCTTGTTCATTGGTTTACCGGGCGGAATTGACGGTCTGGTGCATTTGTCCGATCTTGCCTGGAATCTTCCTGGGGAAGAGGCTATCCGCAATTTCAGGAAGGGGGACGAAGCCTCGGCGGTTGTGCTGGCCATTGACGTGGACAAAGAGCGCATTTCGCTGGGAGTCAAACAGCTGGAAGGCGATCCGTATACCAACTACATTGCCACGCATGAGAAAAATTCAGTTGTGACCGGCACGGTGAAGTCCGTAGACGCCAAGGGCGCGATTATCACGCTTGAAAATGAGGTGGAAGGGTATCTGCGCGCCTCCGATTTCTCCCGCGAGCGTACCGAGGATTTGTCTTTGGCGCTGAAGGCGGGCGATACGGTTGAAGCGATGATTACCAATGTGGATCGCAAAACTCGTTCCATTAACCTTTCCATCAAGGCCAAGGACCAGGCGGAGCAGGCGGAGGCGATGCAGAAATTCAGCGCCGATTCCGGTTCTGCCGGAACGACCAATCTAGGCGCGCTTCTGAAAGCCAAGCTGACGCAGAATCAGCCCGGATAATGCTTTGACGCGGTAATGCCGGATTATGACCCGTTCTGAATTGCTCGCTCGCTTGACCGAACGCTTTCCGCAACTGACGGCCAAAGACGTAGACGATGCTGTAGACGCGATTCTTTCGACCATGGCGTCCGCCCTGATTGCGGGCGGACGCATCGAAATTCGCGGCTTCGGAAGTTTTTCTCTCAATCGTCGACCGCCGCGCGTGGGGCGTAACCCAAAATCTGGCGAGCAGGTTCAAATTCCGGAAAAATGGGTTCCGCATTTCAAGCCAGGCAAGGAATTGCGGGAATGCGTCAATTTCGGCGTTTCCTGACGCGGCGATTTTGAGGACAAAGACGGCCTGCCGTCTTTTTTATTGCGGAGCGTTTTCATGCGCGCGTTAACGTTGAGTTTGCGGGTTTTACTCTTTGTTTTTTTCTTTGTTTTCGCCCTGAAAAATACCGCCGAAGTGCCGTTCTGGTTTTTTTTCGGGCAGGTGCGGCAGACGCCGCTGTCTTTGCTGTTGCTGGGCTTTTTCGCGGCGGGCGTGTTTTTGGCGCTGGTGACTTTTATCGGCGCGCGATTGCGTATGCGGAGTGAGATCGCGCGGCTGCGGCGTGAAAACGCGCGCCTTGCGCTTTTGATCGCGCCGGAAGTCCACGCGCCGATCCCGGACGCGCCCGTAAACGCCGATCCTGCGCCCGCGCGCTCTTCCAGAAAAGGATTCTCTTTCTTCCGGGGGCTTCGCGGATGGAGCTAGAGTATTGGCATCTTTTGCTGCTGCCTTTCTTTTTTGCGCTGGGTTGGGTAGCCGCGCGAATTGACATTCATCATGTCGTGCGCGATTCCCGCGCCCTGCCGCGCGCCTATTTTCAGGGGCTGAGTTTTCTCTTGAGCGAGCAGCCGGACAAGGCCATTGACGCCTTTCTGGAGGTCTCCCGGCAAGACAGCCAAACGATCGAGCTGGATTTTGCGTTGGGCGGTCTTTTTCGCAGACAGGGCGTTATGGAGCGCGCGATTCATACGCATCTGGCGCTGGCGGAGCGCGATGGCCTGAACGAAACCGCGCGTTTGGAGGCGCGGCTGGAATTAGGTCTGGATTATCTCAAGGCAGGTTTGCTGGATCGGGCGGAAGCTGTTTTTGAAAAGCTGCGCGACACTCCGTTGAAAGACGAAGCGGAACGGCAGCTGCTGGAAGTCTGCCAGATCGGCAAAGATTGGGAAAAAGCGATCGCGATTGCCCGAATCCGCAAGGATCCATACGCGGACAGGCTGATTGCCCATTTTTGCTGTGAACGCGCGGAGCTGGCGCTGGATCATTCACGTTTTTCCGAAGCGCTGACCTTCCTTGCCGAAGCGCGGGAAGCCTCCCGGCAGTGCGCGCGCGCAAGCGCGCTTGCGGGGGAGGTCGCCATGCGGCAGAACGATCCAGAAGGCGCGCTCAATGCGTGGCGGGAAATCGAGCGGCAGGACCCCGGACATCTGGCGCTAATCGCGCCACGCGTACTGAAAGCCTATGCGCAGCTGGAGCGTCCCGAGGAAGGCATGACGCTTTTACGCGCCTGGCTGGAACGTTATCCGTCTCCAGACTTGCTGGAGACGGTATACCAGGGTGAACTGGCGCGCGGCGGGGCGGAAGCGGCCTATCAGCTGGCGAGCGAAGAATTGAAACGCCAGCCAGATTTGCCCGCCCTGGAAGCATTCCTTGACGCGCGGCTGCGCCAGAGCGCGCGCGTGGAATCCAGAAATGATCTGGAATTGGCGCTCTCTATCGTGCGGCGGCATACTCGGCAGACGCCGCGCTACCATTGCCATCAATGCGGGTTTCGCGCGCGGCAGTTTTATTGGCGCTGCCCCGCGTGCGGCGGCTGGGAGACATGCCTGCCGCGCCATGCCGAAGGCGCGGACGCGCTTTCGTGATTCGTCCTTCCGCCTTTTGCTCGTTTCATTTTTTCGTTGCCCGCCATGACCTTTCTTGATGGTTCTTTGCCTGAAGCTCTGGAGCGTGTTTCTTCCGCGCGTTTGCTGGTCGTAGGCGACGTCATGCTGGATCGTTACTGGTTCGGTGACGTGAGCCGCATTTCTCCGGAGGCGCCGGTTCCCGTTGTCAAGATTGAGCGGAGAGAGGAGCGTCTGGGCGGCGCGGCCAATGTGGCGCGTAACATTGTGGCGTTGGGCGCGTCTTCCCGTTTGCTTTCTGTTGTCGGGGAGGATGAGGCCGGCCGCGCGCTGGCGCGTCTGCTTGCCGAAAGCGGCGTCGCGGCGGGGCTTGTCGTCGACGCGGAGATCGGCACCACGGTGAAATTGCGCGTCATTGGCCGTCAGCAGCAGTTGCTGCGCATTGATTTTGAGACTTTGCCCTCGCGCGAGGTGCTGCGCGAAAATCTGGAGGAGTTTTCCAGCCGTCTGCCGGAATGCGACGCGGTGGTTCTTTCTGATTATGGCAAGGGAGGTCTGGCGCATATTGCCGACATGATTCGTCTGGCGAAAGGGGCTGGAAAGCCGATTTTGGTTGACCCGAAAGGGGAGGATTTTTCCCGCTATGCCGGCGCGACGGTAATTACGCCGAACCGGAGCGAGTTTCAGGCGGTGGCGGGGCGCTGGCGGACAGAAGCGGAACTGGATGAAAAAGCGTGGAAAATGCGCGAGGCGCTGTCTCTGGAAGCCTTGCTCATTACGCGCAGCGAAGAGGGGATGAGCCTGTATCTCGCGGGGGAAAAGCGGCACGAGACGGCGGTGGCGCGGGAGGTTTTTGACGTTTCCGGCGCGGGCGATACGGTAATCGCGACGCTTGCGGCGCTGATTGCCGCGCGCTGCGCCTGGTCGGAGGCAATCCGTGCCGCCAATCTGGCGGCGGGCGTGGTTGTCGGCAAACTGGGTACGGCGGTGGCGAGCCGCGACGAGCTTTTGCGGATGTTTTCAAACACGGAGGGCGCGCAAGCCGCATGCTGAACCGCCTCGCTTTTTTCCGGGAACGCGGCTGGGTAGAAATTTCCGCGGCAGATTATGCGGAGATATGGCAGCGGTATGGCGGCAGCGTATTAACGCACCCGGAATTTGTCGCGCGGCTCTCGATGCTGGCCGGAATTCCGCCGCGCTATCTGGGCTGGCGGCGAGACGAGACGTTTGGCGCGGCTTTGCCGGTCTGGGGGCGTCATCTCGCGCTTTCCGGCGCGGCTCTGAAAGCGCGGGGGAAAAAGCGGATTTTTGACCTGGGCAGCGCGGAGGTTATTTTGCCGGTATGCGGCGCGGCGCGGGATATTCCTTTGCGGCATTCAATTTCCTGGCTTTCCGGGCAGCATGAAAACGTTTTTTCCGGTCTCGCCGCGCAAAAGGAGCGTTTGGCGCTGCTTAAGCCTCCGGAGCGTTTTTCCGCGAAATTTTGCTACAACCAGCGCCGGGCCCTGAAGCAATTCGAGAACGCGGGCGGCACAGCGCGGCCCCTCGCGGATTTTTCCCCGGACGAACGCGCGGCAATGTATCTTGATCTTTTTTCCCGCCGCTGGGGATTTCCCGCGGCGGGCGCGGCGCGCATGGCCGAGGCGTTTTCTCTGCTTTCCGATTGGATGACAGGCTCGGTACTTTTTTTGGCGGGCGCGCCGGTCGCGGTGCAGATCCTCTATCGGGTGGAGTCGCCGCGCTGGATCAGCGTGGAATACATCAATGGCGGCGTCGCGCCGGAAGCGCGCGATTTCAGCGTAGGCAGCGTTTTGATCTATCTCAATACAGAAGCCGCCAGACAGGAAGCGAGCGCGAAAGGCAAGACGCTGCGCTATTCCTTTGGGCGTATGGACGCAGGCTATAAGGCGCTGTGGTGTCGCGCCGAGCCGGTATTCCGCGCGGGGAGCGCGTGGTGAGGTCTTATACCAAAGCCGAACTGCTGCGCCGCCATCGGCGCAAAAAGCGTCTGCTTTTGGTCATGACGCTTTTTGCCGTCTGCGGCCTGGGATTTTTTGCGGGCATTTTTTGGGCTTTTGCCGGAATCGCGTTTTTCTGGATCGCGCATGAGGCCTGGTTTTCCGATCACCTGTTTTACTCGCCAGCTGCGGATGACCGCTATACGCTGACAGGAATGGAGGCCGTGCCCGTTACTTTTTCCGATGGCTGCCTGCGCCTTGCGACGGAAGCGGGCGGCGCTTCCGCGCTGGATCCTGACGATACGCTGATTCTTGCCGCGCGTCTGCGCGCGACTTGGCTGGGGCGGTTTTTGGATCCTGCGGTAGGTATCGCGGCGGTCAACCCGTCGGACATGGCGGCGGATCGGCAGACTTTCGAGCGCGGCGCAAAAGGATTGCGTTATCTCAATCTTACGGGTTTCGCGCGGGCGCTTCAGGAAGGCGGCGTGCGTCTTTCCGGTCAGCATTGCCGTTTGCCGGATACGTTCCTGCTATGGAAAAAGGGTTTTCCCGATTACCGGCAAAAGCGGCTGCTCATTGTCGCGCCTCACGCCGACGACGCGGAAATCGCCGCTTTTGGCCTTTATAGCGCGGCAAAGGACGTTTGGATCGTCACCCTGACGGCGGGGGAGACGGAGGCGGCGCATTATCTGCGTCTGGGCATTTCTGGGGTTGAGGCCGCGCGCTTGAAAGGGCGGCTGCGCGCCTGGGACAGCGTGGCGGTTCCGCGCTGGGGCGGCGTTCCGCCAGACCGCGTATGGCAGCTGGGCTATTTTTGTCTTTGCCTGTCTGCCATGCAAAACGCTCCGGACGAGAGCGTCGGCTCCAAAGAGGCGGATTGGCGGGATACGCGGCTTTTCCGCGCGTGGAATGCGCGATCGCTTGCGAGCGATGCGGATGGCCGCCCGACCTGGCGGAATCTGGTAGCGGATCTGGCGGAAATCATGCGGCTGTCCAAGCCGGAGGTTTTACTTGTTCCGCATCCAGAGTTGGATCCGCATCCCGACCACGTGGCCGCCCATGCCGCGGCGATGGAGGCGCTGCGCTCGTGCGGGCAAAGAGTGGAAACATTGCTGTGCTATGCCAACCATCTGCATGACAACGATCTTTGGCCGATGGGCGGCGCGGGGGATGGCGTCGCTCTGCCGCCGCGCAAGGCAGATACCGGCGAGGAACCGCCTTATGCGCTGCCGCTTTCGCCCGCCTTGCAGCGCGACAAGGCGATGGCCTTGGGGATGATGCACGATCTCGCGCCGCGCCTGTCGCGGAAAAAACGCTTGCGCCGCGCGGTGCAATGGCTGCTTGCGGGACGCGCGCCCTCTTTGTTTGGGGAAAACGAGTATTTTCGGAAAGCGGTCCGGCGGCACGAAGTGTTTTTCGCGCGCAGCCCGGATTTTTAGGGAACGCCGCGCGTCAGTACTTGAGAAACTTACCGGGATTGATCGGGACGCCGTTGGCGCGGACTTCAAAATGCAGGTGCGGGCCAGTCGAGCGCCCTGAATTTCCCAGATGGCCGATCAACTGTCCGCGCCGAACCGCCTCTCCAACCTGGACGTTGAGCGCGGACATGTGCGCGTAACGGGTAATCAGCTCGCCGCCATGGTTGATTTCCACCATATTGCCAAATTCGGGGTGGTAGAAAGCAACCACGACAATGCCATTGGCGACCGCCAGCACGTTCGCGCCGTAGGGAGCGATAAAATCAATGCCCTCATGGATGGAGCGTCCGCGCCCGAACGGATCAATCCGCACGCCGAACGGGGAACTGATGCGCTCAATGTGGCGCAACGGAAAAATGTTGGGCAGCAGCTCGCTGCGAATCATGCGCTCGCGCAGGGTAGATTCCATCAGCCCCAGAAGGACGCCCTGTTCTTCAACGGTTTCCGCGAGGTTGCTGATTTCCTCGCGCAGACTGCTTTCGCTGATTTGCGCGGGAATGAAAGGGCCGCCTTTGCCGCTATCGGGAGAAACGGAAGTTTTCGCTTCTGTTTTTTCTGGAATCGCCACGCCGGTTTGCGTGGAAAGCCGTTGCGCGAGACCGTCAATCTGCGACATTCGCGCCTGTAGTTGTCCCAGGCTGACAGAGATCGCCCGCAAATCTTTTTGGTGTTGCAATTCCTTGTTTTTTGCCTCCTGGGTGTGCAGAATGACGAGCTGCTCTTCGACGAACGGCAGCCGCCAGACAACGGCGAGCCAGGAAAAGAGCGCCGAAAGCGCAAGGATAAGCGCCAGCGCGGCCAGACCCGCGAAGACGAGATGCCGCGCGCCGACGGTCATGTTTTTTGCGGCGGCAAGTTGATCCGCGACCAGTATGATTTGCAAGAGGATTCTCCTTCATGCAGTCCACAGAACAATGGTTCGCCAAAAGCGAGGGGATTGCGCGATTTTTACCGCGCGTCCAGCTTTTGACGCGGCTCAACGCGCTGATGCAAACTACGTTACCCCCCGCGCTTGCCGATGAGGCGCGAGTCATCCATATCCGGGAGCGAACAGTCGTCATCCGCGCGAGAAACGCCGCTGTCGCGACAAAACTGCGTCAGTTCAACGAGCGTCTGTTGCGTGCTTTTTCAACAGCGGTCTTGGAGTGTAATAACCTTCAGGTGAAAATTCAACCGGTTCAATCGCGCGAAGAAATTCCGGCTTACCAGGAAATATCCTCCGCTTCCAGAGACGGGAAGCGCGCTTTGCCGCCTCTGCCGCCGCGCGCGATACAGAATATGCGCGCCGCCCTTCGCGCGCTTCCGGAAACGTCGTCCCGAACTGCCGCCGCCATAAAAAAACTTCTGGCCCGCCGCGACGTCTCTTTGTAGGACGAGGCGAGAAAGTTTACCGGGGCGGCGCTTTTTCAAGATACGGTTTTAAGACATGCTCCAACAAAAAACGGTTTCCTGCGCCAGAAAGATGACCAGTATCATAATAAAGGGGCAGGCCGTCGCGGTTTATTGACAAGCAGGTATTTTCAGGACAAAAAGCATCTACGGTGCGAATAATTTTTGCGCCATGAATCGCAGCAAGAAGGTTCAGGTATTCCTTCTGATTATTCAGAACGTCCTGTTTGTGAAGAATAAAAGAAGATTTATTTGGGCGAAAAGGTTGCAGGACAATACGATTCCTGATGTGAACCGGCCATATCGGATTTTCTTCGACGATAAATACTTTCTTGCCATCTTTTCTGAAATAATCCGTGAGATATTGCAGTCGGCGGTATAAATTTTCCGCGCCGTATGGCGCCCAATAGTTTTGATTTTTTACGCCGTCGACATCTTTTCCTTTCAAGCGCAACACGCCTCTTTCAATGATAAAAACCCTAGATATAGAGGAGTAGATAGCTGTCGGCAGCCTGGAAAGGCGGTATTCGAGACTGGCTAAATGCTCTTCAAGAGTGGCATTGAATTTTCTTTTTACTATATGGGATGACAATGCCAAGGTATTGACGCCGTATCGCGCATTGAATTCAGCTATAGTTTCAAATGCTACCAATGTATGGCTATCGCCGAGAAGAAGAACAGTCTCTGTGCCTTTCACATCCTGATAAAGACACTCTTCCACATACTCAATTTTCTTTTGACACTCCTCGAATTTCGGAACTAGTTTAGCCCAGGGAGGAACTAACTCCGCAGTTGCCATATTGTTAAGTTTTACGTTTTCCCGTGTTTTTATTCCGTCATTCCGTTGTATCCATATGCCGACGCACGCGATGGAGGTCATGAGCGCGCAAAGGGCCGCGATTTTGGTTGTTTTATTTTTGTTGCTGAATCGGATGGGTTTTTCGATGAGGTGGTAAGTGAGGGAGGCGAGGGAGACGGAGAGGAG
>JAIRPW010000032.1 GCA_031256795.1 Zoogloeaceae bacterium
TTCGGCAAAGTGCTCTTAGCTAGGAATTTGCGCAACGATTCGCCATAGCCCGCCCGCATCCATTTGTTGGAAGTGATGAAACAAAGATGCGCCTTGTCACGAAGAAGTTGAAAACCGCGTTCGTAAAAAAGCGTATAAATATCGCCGGTGCGCTCAAAGGTTTTGAAGTCGGCATTTTTGTAGACATTGGCAAGTTCACCTCCGTTGTTTTGAAGCTGAATGTAAGGCGGATTGCCCATCACAATGTCAAACCCCTCTTTAATGCCAAACATCCATTCCGTATCAAAAAAAGCAGAAGCCGCGTTTTGGTCGTAAGGGTCCCAATGGGCGAGCTTTTCAGCTTCTTCGGCAAAAGCGATATTGGCGGATTTTGAAAGTTCCGCTTGAATGCCTTGTTCCAAAGCGCGAATTTGGGCGTCCAGTTTTTCACGTTTGGGCTGATTGACGTCCACCCGCAATGGTAATCCGGCAGGGCGCGTGATATTGCCAAACATATCCTTTTCTTCCGCCGTGCCCGCGACTTCTTCCCATTTTTCGGCGGACACGGCTTTGCGTTCCTGTTCGGCTTTAACGAGCTGATCTTGGTAAGTTTCAAGCCGGTGTTTGTCAGGCAAAGGCGCAAGCGTTAAAAGATGCGCTTGAAGTTGTTTGCGGGTATTTTCATCGTCTTTGCGGAGACTCTTTTTCTGCGCTGTCCTGCGGGCCGAAAAATGCGCGTGACGGATACGGCGAAGCTCTTCTTTTAGCTCGCGGGTTTTATCATCGTCCTCGTCCGCCCAATTTTTTGGCTTATGGATACCGACAAGGGTATTCGCGGCCACAAAATTGGTTTCCAAATTGGGAAGCGGCAGAATGGCGTTATCCGCCTGTTCGTTATCCGCCTGTTTATTATCCTGTTCACAAACAAGCGAGATAAAAAAGCGAAGTTTGGTAATCTGTACCGCGATAGGCTGGATGTCCGAACCGTAAAGGCAGTTTTCGATAAGGTGCAGTTTGCGGACATAATCCGGGTGCTCACGAGTTTCATCAAAAACGCGCCCCACGGCGGCAAGTTTTTGTTCCATGCTTTCGCCGCCGTCCGTATGAGTGCCAAGGGAAGATTCACAGTCCTCCATCGCTTTTTTTATGGCAAGTGTTTTTAGTTGCGCATTCTTAGGGTCAACTTGCGCGAGGATATGCACCATCTGCTGGAGCATCCCCATTGGGAACGCGCCGGAGCCGCAGGCCGGATCAAAAATCTTTGCGTTGAAAAGCGCCTCCGCAATCTCTTTGCGCTGTGCGTCAGTAAGGCGGTTTTCAACGCCGGCATAGCTGGTGAGATTGCGGATTTCCTCTTCCGGCGCATTCTCAACGCGGGTTTTCAGATACGCAATAAGGCTTTCATCCACCATGTATTGAACAATTTCTCGCGGCGTATAAAAAGAGCCGGTTTCCTTGCGGGCGGTATTGCGCGTTTCCGGGTTGAAGGACGCAAGCAGGTTTTCAAAAATCTGGCCGAGTAATTCCGGGTCAAGCGCAACAGCTTTATCAAAAGGAGTGTTTTCCTCCACCGTGAAATTGTAGGCGTTGAGAATGTGGAAAAGCCCGTGCGTTTTGACAGAAGATTTTTTGCGGTCACTGTCAAAAAAAACGGAAAGGTCAACCGTTTGCTCTTTACCAAAAAAAAGCTCGTCAGGCACGGCAAGACGGGGTTCATTTTCAGTTAGGTTTGAAAAGCAATCCACCCGAAGAGGAATATCTGTTTCAGTGTTTTTATCAAGATTTTCAAAAAGTCCGCCGTTCAGAAAGGGAATCTCGTGGCAGGTTTCGCAAAATTGTTGAGCGGCGTCTTTTTTGAAAAACCGCTTGTAACGATAAGCCGTGACACCTTTTTGCCCATATTTCTGAAATTCGCGAGGACTTTCTTCCGGGTCAAGATTCAATGTGGCGAAAAAAAGGTTTTGGAGAATCGCCTTGTAATACGTGCTGCCTGTAGCGTCCGTATTATTGAGCCAGTCTTTCACAGTTTTTTCATCAAAAAGTTTAGCGGGAACAATGCCTTTTTGTTTCAAAAACCAAACAAAAATAAGCCTCGTAATCAGGCGGATGGTCGGCGTAGCGTTGCGGGTTTCTTTGTTTTTGAGTTCGGGAAGATCATCAGGCCAAACAACTTTTGTCAACGCCCAAAAATACCAGTCCTGTAATTCTGAATAAAATTGTTTGGAAAGCGCCTCAACAGAAAAGGCTTCATCAAGATTGGATTGAGAAATTCCGGCAGATTGAAGTTTGGCAAAACGCTCCACAGGTGTGCGGTAATTTTGCGCCTTGTCGCCAAACACATAGGTAAAGCGTCGCGGGGCAGTCTCCGCGCCTTTGATGTCGCAAATATAGGAAAAACGCCATTCGGCGGAGCCGTCTTGGACAAAGACGGCAATGGCGGCATCGAAACCGTGGCCGCGCAGGAAGCGGTCGGCGAGAGCGCGCAGCCCGGATTTTCGGCGGAGGATAGAACCGCGTGTGATGTCAAAGCGGAATAGCCCGACGCGGTAGCTGTCCGCCGTTTCAAATTCGCCAAGCAAGAATCCGGCTGCGTCGTCTTTTTTTTCCAGCAGGTCCGGTATTGCGTAGAGTTTGCCCGCGCCAAAAAAAACATGAAGAAATTCCGTCCACGCGGCATCGTCAAACGGCGCTTGAAAAAGGGACTGGAGTTGTTCGCGGGTGTAGGTCATTTGGAATTCCCTTAGAGGGTAGCGGGAACGTCCCGCTCCAGTTCAATGCCGTTTCGGGAGCGGGACGCTACCGTAAACGTTTCGGAAACAACAATCACGGTATCGGCGGCTTCGCGTTCTGTTTCTGGAACGGCCACAACTTTGCGCGGGGCAAATTCATCGTAGAGCGCGGAGAGAATGCCGGGGAGCGCGGCAATTTGTGCCTCGGTGGGGTGCGCGGCAAATTCGCCTAATTTTTTGACAGCGGCATTAAGTTTTTTGGGAAGCTGGGTGTGAATGCCCGCGTCAAGGTCGTTGATAAGCGCATCAATTTGGGGCGCAAGCTGCGCTGGAAGCTGACCGCCCTTCACATAGCGCAAAGAGGCGCGGAGCACACTGGCTGCGGCGCGGGAGGCACGGTCTTTTGAAGCGGGTGCAACCGTGACGGCTTGGTTGCCGTGGAGGCCGCCGCCGGTATCGCCGTCTTGAAACGCGGCCAGCGCGGCGGCAATGTCTTTGTAATGGGTTTTGCTTGCGAACGAAAATGGAAGCGACTTTTCATTCACTTCGGCGCGTAGATATTTAACGGCTTCAAGGAAAGAGACAGGTTCCGGCTTAGCATTGCTCACGATATAAAACTGGATGCGCCCTGCCGCTTTGATGAAAGCTAGGGAAAAATTTCCCTCTTGTTTTGTGACCGAATTTGAAACCTCTTTTCGGATACAGCGAACCTTTACCGGAAAGTTTTTGATTCTTTCGTAATCCTCGCGGTGTTTGTGGAAAAACTCGCGGACTTCACGCAGTAACAAAAGAGATTCATCAACATCGTCTTTTACCTCACTGTTGAAAAGCTCAAATTGTTTGACAATTTCCTCATGAGAGAAAATTTGCACGTCCTCGCCTAGTGCGGATTGAAAACCCTGCATTTTAATGAGCGCGTTTTCGTATAAACTAATTTCTCTGTTCCCTTGATCCGACGGATAAAACATAAAATTGTGAATGGCAGCCGCCGTGGATCCAATACGATTTACACGCCCAATGCGCTGCATCAGGTGAGCAACATTCCACGGAGTATCATAATGAATAACCACATTGGAACGATGAAGGTTAATCCCTTCAGAAAGAACGTCAGTCGAAAGAAGGATGTTGTATTGATCGCCCTGTTTGTCTGCGGCAATGTTGGCGTCAAAAGACGTGCGGATTTTATCTTTCAGACGGTTGCGGTTTTCAGAATAAACACAAAGAATATCTTCGCGGTTGAGTTTTGTTTTTAGTTGCTCTTCCAAATACTTAGCAGTGTCCAGACTTTCTGAAAATACTACAAGTTTTCCAGAAGGGTTAATTGTTTTATGCAAAAGACGTTTTTGAAGCGCGTCAATAAATACATCTAGTTTTGGGTCAACATTAACGGTTTCCCATTGTTTTTCCAACGCTTCAAATACATCCTTGTCTGCACGAAGCATTGTTATAAAATCCGGGTTAAAGTCCTCTGCTTTGTATAAAAAGCCCTCTTTTTCATACCCTCGCTCATCAATGAGTTTGTCGATAATCGCGTCAAATTCCATTCCCTTGTCGAGCCAATTGCGAATATCAATATTCCGCACAATAAACACTTTATCTGCCGCAAACATTGCCAGTATCTGCTTAATGCCACGTAGCGCGTTAGCAATGGAACAACGAAATGCAGGGAAAGAGCTTTCCAGCCGCTTCACCATCAGTGTGCGATAAAGTTTATGGAGCGCCGCCGCGACTTGGTCTGCCTTTTCATAGCGATTTTTGAATTCTGGTTTAAGAAATTCAATCGCACGATAACGAGCGTAATAGATAGGCACAGCATCAGATGGGAGAGGGTTTCCAAAAGCCTCAAGCATATCTTGATAGTTCGCGTCGCCCGTCAAAAACCAAAGCGTTTTTAATAGGAGAATTTCAAGTTCCGGCATGAGTTTGTAATTGAGAATTTCCGGTTTTGAGACTATTGGAAATACAATGCCTTGCTTATCTAAGTCCGCCTTATAATCCGTAGATTTTAGAATATTTTGACGTGTCCGCCGTACAGTAATCCGTTCCAGTAAATCGCGGCGGATTTTTTCATAAATTAAGTCGATTTTTTGGATGTCAAATTTTTCTGAATCGTGACGTCTGCGCATGGCATCTTTATAACGCTTGGAAAGCGGCGCAAAAAACTCGTTGATGTTTTGGATATTTTCTATTGTTGGGCGGGCAGAGTCCTGAAAGAGCAGAATTTGCCAGCGAATGTCGTCCGGCTCGTTGTTGATGGCTGTCGCGGAGAGAAGCATTACTTTTTTGCGCGAGCCGTGCGTCTCACCAAGATTGCCGTGATGTCTACGCGGCGCTTTGCAGATTTTTTGCAAATCATTAAAACGCTCACTATTGTTATGGCGAAAATTGTGTGATTCATCCACAATAATAAGGTCAAATTCTTCTTTGGCGTGATAGTGCCCCCTTTCTTCCAAGAGTTTGGGAAGGCTGCCGTTGCTGATAAATTGCGTGTGGCGTGTCAGCGAAAAACTTTTGAAAGTTTCTTTCCAGTTTTCCTCTACCGCAATCGGATAAACAACAAGAATTTTTGTCTGCCGCCCGTTTGCCTCAACAAAGCGGCGGGCAATCATGGCGGCCACCACGGTTTTGCCCAAACCGACCACATCGGCGAGAAAAAAACCGTTATGGCGGCAAAGCATTTGATAGCCCTGAATCACGGCGTCGCGCTGATAAGAAAAATCCTTGAAACCCTCTGGCAACGAAAGAGAAAAAGAATCTTCCACTTGTTCGCCAAAGGTATCAATTAGCACCTTCATATAGAGTTCAAAGGGCGTTGGCTGAATACCGAGGTGCGTTTTAGCAAAAGGCGCGGCAATGTCATCCGGTGAAAGCGGGACACCTTCTTCCCAAAGTTTATCGAATTCGCTTTTACAATAAGCAACGTCGTTATAGTCTTTCATGGCGACGTTGAGTTCATATTGCGGCGCACGGATAAGCCCGAGACCGGCGTCAGTCAAATTGGACGAACCCATGATGACCCAGCCATCTGAATGTTCCGTATGGTTTTCGGGGAGGCATAAATAAAATTTGGCGTGAAGCGTTTTTGAGGCATGAATACGCATTTCGAGACGCCCGCATTTCACGTCATCAATGAACTGAAGAATGCCGTGTTCAATTTCATTGGCGTAATTGGCGTCGCGGATGTCGTCAATAAACGATTGGGTATAAATTTGTTTGGCTTGTTCCGGGTTGCCGAACCAGAGTTCTGATTTATCGTGCCGACGAAAAACGTTGTCGATGTTAATGCCGACAAGAATTTGTATTTTCCGAACATTCCCCAGTTTCTCGCGTAGTTTGAAATAGCCGGAGGAACGGAAATATCCTGATACCGCGAGAAACGAATGAAATGCCGCGCCCATGCCTTCGGCGATTCCGGAAAATTTGGCGAAAAGCGTATTGTCGTCAGAATTATTAAAGAATTTGCTGTTCATGGCAGAGCTTTCATCATCGCAAGCGGAACAGCAAAGCCAAAAAGGTATGCGCGAAAAAATATCTTTTGTTGAATTTTACTCGCTGATTTTAATTTGAAAGCGCCAGCGGCGCGATCAAGAACGCAGTCTCGCAAACAAAGTGAGGAAGTATTTTTACCTCTCATCGTTCACTAAATTCCCCCAATTTTCTCCGCGCCGCCCATATAAGGGCGCAAAACCTCCGGAATGGCGACGCTGCCATCCGCGTTCTGATAGTTTTCCACAACCGCCACCAGCGCGCGCCCTACCGCCAGCGCCGAACCGTTCAGGGTATGCGGAAATTCAGGGCGTCCCTTTTCATTGCGAAAACGCGCCTGCATCCGCCGCGCCTGAAAAGCCTCGAAATTGGAGCAGGAAGAAATTTCCCGGTACGCCTTTTGCCCAGGCAGCCAAACCTCCAAATCGTACGTCTTGGCGGCGGAAAATCCCAAATCGCCCGCGCACAGCGCAACGCGCCGGTACGGCAGCTCCAGCATCTCCAAAATCGTTTCCGCGTGCCGCGTCAATTCCTCCAGCGCCGTCATTGACGCATCTGGATGCGTCACCTGCACCAGCTCCACCTTCTCAAACTGATGCTGACGAATCATGCCGCGCGTATCGCGTCCGGCAGACCCCGCCTCAGAACGAAAACACGGCGTATGGCAGACAAATTTGAGCGGCAGCGCCTCCAGAGGAAAAATCTCCCCGCGCGCCAGATTGGTTACCGGGACCTCCGCCGTGGGAATAAGATAGAGCGGCGCTTCGTTTTCCCCGCGCGGCGCGCGAAACAAATCCGCCTCAAACTTGGGCAACTGCCCGGTTCCGAAAAGGCTCTCCCGGTTAACGAGATAGGGCGCGTAAATTTCCGTATACCCGTGCGCCGCGGTATGCGTATCCAGCATCAATTGAATCAGCGCGCGGGAAAGGCGCGCCCAAACACCTTTCAGCACCACAAAGCGCGCGCCGGAAATTTTCGCGGCGGCGGCAAAGTCCATGCCGCCCGAACGCTCGCCTAAATCTACATGATCCAGCGCCGGAAAAGCGCAGTCGCGCGGCGCGCCCCAGCGCCGGATTTCCACGTTATCCTTTTCTCCCTCGCCTATCGGCACGGACTCATGCGGCACGTTCGGCAAGGCGGAAAGCCAAGTCTCCAGTTCGGCAAGCAGAGCGGAAAGCCTTGCTTCCGCCGCTTCCAATTCGCTTTTTACGGCGGCGACCTCAGAGAAAAGCGCGTCCGCGTTTTCGCCTCGTCCCTTCAGAACGCCGATTTGTTTGGAACAGGTATTGCGCCGATTCTGCAATTCCTGGGTACGTGTCTGCAAAGTTTTGCGTTCGTTTTCCAAAGCCGCGAACACGGAAAAATCCGGGCGTTTGCCCCGCGCGGACAGACGTTCCGCGATTTCTTCCGGATGGGCGCGAAGCCATTGAATATCCAGCATAATAAAAACAGTGACAATAAAATGGTTGATTATACGCAGAGGCGCGTCCCTCATAGGTATAATTGCCCGCCTATTTTTCCAACCTTTTCACTCTGAACTTATGAAAACCGCACAGGAACTCCGCTCTGGAAACGTCATCATGGTCGGCAACGACCCGCTGGTGGTGCAGAAAACCGAATACAACAAGTCTGGCCGCAACGCCGCCGTGGTCAAGATGAAACTGAAGAATCTGCTTTCCGGCTCCGCCTCTGAGGCCGTCTACAAAGCTGACGATAAATTTGAACTGATCCAGCTTGACCGCAAGGAAGTCACGTATTCTTACTTCGCCGACCCCATGTATGTGTTCATGGACGCGGAATACAACCAATACGATATTGAGGCGGACAACATGACCGACGCGCTGAAATATCTGGAGGACGGAATGCCCTGCGAGGTGGTGTTCTATAACGAACGCGCCCTTTCCGTGGAATTGCCGACCTCAGTTGTGCGCGAGGTGATCTATACCGAACCCGCCGTCAAGGGCGACACTTCCGGCAAGGTAATGAAGCCCGCGCGGCTCGCCACCGGGTTTGAGCTGGCCGTGCCTGCCTTCGTCGAAATTGGCGACAAAATCGAAATTGATACCCGCACCGACGAATACCGTAACCGCGTGAAATAAAGGCCCATCGCCGCCGAATGCGTGAGAGGGCAATCGGGATGGTTGCCCTGCTTTGGGCTCGGCGGAACTTTGATGGGAAACGTCACGGCCTGCGCCAGACCTGCGATTTGCCGCACAAGATTCATGCGAAACCTGCTTTTCGTTACATGCGAAATGTGCGTTTCGTGAAGCGCGATTTGACGCTTTCAATAAAACGCCCGTTATGAATCACACCTATCCACGCGCCATTGAGGGCTATTTGGGACTTCTGCTCCGCGACTTACCCGCCGCGCCGCGTTATCCGTGAAAACACGGACAAAGAGAGAATATGCCGGGTTTACCCCGACGATAGATTTTCTCTGCGCCCCGGAAAGCTCAAGGCTTGTTTTTACCGTTTCCCCGCCGCGTTTCCGCCATATCCAGTTCGCGCAGATGGCGTAGTTTTTCCCCGATTTTCCCTTCCAGTCCGCGCGGCGTGGGGCGATACCAATTCGGTTCTTGCATTCCTTCGGGAAGATAGCTTTCGCCCGCCGCGTAAGCCTCGGGTTCGTCGTGCGCGTAGCGGTAGGTTTTCCCGTATCCCAGCGTTTTCATGAGTTTTGTTGGCGCGTTGCGCAGATGTTCGGGGACGGGGCGGCTTTTATCCTGCGCGACAAAGGCGCGCGCCTGATTCCAGGCCATGTAGCCCGCGTTGCTCTTCGGCGCGACCGCCAGATACAGAACGGCTTCGGCCAGCGCCAGCTCGCCTTCCGGAGTTCCCAGACGCTCATAGGTTTCCGCCGCCGCGAGCGCGATCTGCGCCGCGCGCGGATCGGCCAAACCAATATCCTCCCAGGCCATGCGCAGAACGCGGCGCGCGAGATAACGGGGATCCGCGCCGCCGTCCAGCATTCTGGAAAACCAGTACAGCGCCGCGTCCGGACTGGAGCCGCGCACGGACTTGTGCAGGGCGGAAATTTGATCGTAAAAAGCGTCGCCGCCCTTGTCGAAACGGCGGGGGCTTTCCGTGAGCGCGGCGGCGGCGAACGCCTCGTCTATTTCCGTAAGTCCGGCGCTTTGCGCGGCGACCGTTAGTATTAGTCTCAATGTTGGCTATCAGATATTGCAAGGCAACATCACCAACAGGCAGCAGCTTTGTGATTACTTGGAGAATTTTGGAGAAATTACCAGAATCAATGAAAAATTCATTTCATTGAAGGTCAATGAATCACAGAAGGCTTTCCGCTTGAAGGGGCCTGCTTATGAAGATGGAGCAGACTTCAAGCAGTTAAAAGATGAATTTCTCACCAAAGGGGCTGACTACAGAAAGCAGCTTAATGATGCTGACTTTCAGAAAGTTCGTGACACTCTCAAAAGATTGACTGATTCAAGAAGAGATTTTCATCAGAAGCTGATTGCCAAGCCAATGTCTGACAGAAGCAATAGCAATCGCATATATAGACCCAAAACCACTGTCAAGCAGCCTACCCCTTCTAAAGAGGTTCAGCAGCCGCAGAAGGTTAAGGAAGCACCTGCCCAAGTCCAATCTATTGCACAGCCTCAGCAGCCTTCTATGTCTCGTATAGAGCCCACCAGCAGCAGCAAGCAGCAGTCACCACCAACCAACACACAGCAGGCCAAAGAAGCACCTTCTTCAACCTCTATGCCGTCAATGGGCAGCAGTGCAGATAGTTCAGTTGGTGGACTTCGTTCTCAACTGGCTGATCTCATGAGCCAGATTGCCAATGCGAGGAATCCAGCCAAAGCAGCCGCATTGAAAGCCAGAGCCACACAGATTGAAAATCAGATTGGTGTAGCAGTAGCAGCCGAAAGAATCAGGAAGCTCAAAGAATCAGAACGATTCAATGGCACGAGTGGCAAGAAGATGAAACTCTGATCCTTCCTACTTCATTTTCGTGAATGGATCATTCACAAAAATAAAGCAGGCCCATGAAAAAAGCACCCGAAGGTGCTTTCCATGCGACTCAATTTCAGTTGTAAGGCCCCAAAAATCTAGAGCCATTGAAGTGAATCATGTGAGTTGGTGCATCTGCAATCCACACCTCAGTTTCCCATGCAATCACACTGGAATACTTCGCATAGGTGCGGGAATCTGGGAATGCCGACACATACACCAATCCTGCTGTGCAGTTCCTGAACAACGAAGTCAATTCACCATATCTCTTATGGTCGACAGGCCCATGACTGGTGACTGATTCAATCAGGAATAGCCAATTGTTGGTAGTGCTGTAGATGACCACATCAGGCAATTTCCCGTGGTTGTCCAGTGTCACACCTAGCGAAGCAAGGAAAGCCACATCAAAGAATCCGTGCTTGTCTCCAGTGTCACCGACATAGACCAAGCGACCACCAGGCACATACCTGGCTCCAAAATCCTGCACGATGTCTTTGATTAGCTGGGAGTGGGCACCTGCTGAAAGCTGAATGGTTTGACCGTTGCCAAGCTCCAATGGAATCATCTCCATTTCTCGTGCTCTGGCATACATCTGAGCCAGAGTTTGCCGCTGCTGCAAGTAGCCTTGAAGCATCGCCTGGTACTGTGCAGTGCCATAGGTGCGGAGCACACCCAAAAGAGTAGGCTCTATCTGATAAGCAGCATGAGGGCTATTCACTGCCCTATCTGGCTTGTCAGGGTTGTAGAGGCATATTCCTGCATCAACGAACTGGTGCATGGATTGGCGACGGAAAGTTTCGCGGGTGTTTGGTGCATAGTCCTTTCCATAGTGCTGCCGCGACCAGTCCATGATCGGAGTAATACCAACAAGCGGATTGCCAGCTTGGCTCCATTGCTTGTTCGGTGTCATGTCCAGCAAACACAGCAAGCAGAGGGCTGTCCGCTCATTCAATTGCTGCCTTGGCATTCCCAAATGAACAAGAATTTCAGAAGCTTGTTGTAATTTTTGATCCACACTCATTCACTCACTCCTAATAGTTCATCAATTTTCTGTTGGCTCATTGTGCTTTGATATTTCTTGCCAAGTCTCTGCAAGGTTGCCATCGTGGGATATTTCATGTTCTTCAAGTCGGTGGCATTGACTTGAGTGTGTCCAGAAAATACCCTGAAGTAACCATCAAGAAGAGTGGAGTTCAAGAAGCAAGCCAAGCCCATAGCTGTAACTTCATCAAAGCCATGCTTCTTCACATGGAACACATTCCAGCAGTTATCAAAGCCAATCCACTTCTTGTCAATTTCAGCAGGATTGATGATGTAGGCAACGACTCGCCGCTTTTCTTCTTTGGCTGAAAACCTTCTGACAATCACATAGAAGCCACTGTTTGGCATGAGCCATTTTTGAGAGTCAGGAGCAACCCTGATGGCATTGGGCTTCTTGTGTTCCTTTGGATACTGAAACTGCCTATCTACAAAGTGATGCGGGTAAAGCAATGGAACTGAATCAGCGGTTGGATTCTTTTCCAAATACTCAGTCATCCGATGGGACACAACAGGGCCAGTGCTAACACCTATACCAAGGTCAGAAAGAGAGGCTGAAAACAGTGGGTTGTTCTCGTTGACTTCTTCACCAGTTGGAATGTGAATGAAGACTTCCGCATCATTGGGTTTGACCACTTCAGCAAAGGCTACCGATTTCGTTTGGTAGTCATGGAATTCATGATCGGTGGATTGAGAAATTTCAACCGCACCTTGCTTCTTACCCTTGGTGACTTTAAAAATAATGTTCTCTTGCAGAACTTCATCATCCTTGAAAGCTTTATTTCGGCTTTCAAAGACATGGATGTGTTCAATTGAACACTCCTTGAGCATCATTTCTCTGAAGGGCTTGTAATAAGGTCCATTGCAGAAGGAACGAGGAATGATGATGACAATCTGCCCGCCTTTCTCCATCAACAAAATGCTGAGTGCAAAAAAAGCTGTGTAGAGATTGACTGTTTCAACCCCTACTTTTCTGAGTTCTTGCCTATGCTCTGAACTGCTGCTGATTTTCTTGTAAGGCGGGTTGATGATGGCATGTGTGTATCGCTCACCACTGCCCGAACGAATATTTTCGACCGCACCAAAAATGAAATCTTGAGCATGGATGGAGAAATTTACTCCAACCATTTGCATGTTCTTCTCTAGCTGCTCTTGCATGATTGGATCAATTTCCCACTGATCCACCAATGCAACCTTCTTCAGCACCTTGATTGCAGAGATTGAAAGCGACCCAATGCCAGCCCCACAGTCAAGGAGCTTTGCATTTTTGGTGTTCTTATCAAAGAGACTTGCCATGTAGTCAGCAATGACCGTGGCAGTCATGAACTGACCAAGCTTAGACTTGTTTTTCTGGTCAAGCCTACCGTTGACCTCAAGCCGAACTTTATCAAGTGTTTCAGTATTCATTTATTCTTTCCCCGCTTCTTCATCCCACTTCTTCAGCAGAGCGAGCTTTTCACCAATCTTGATTTCCAACCCTCTAGGAGCTGGCTGATACCAACCTGGCTCTTCTATGCCGTCAGGGAGATAATTTTCCCCAGCAGCATAAGCATTGGGTTCATCATGAGCATATCGGTATTCATGCCCATAGCCCAGTTCCTTCATCAGCTTTGTTGGAGCATTGCGAAGGTGAACAGGAACTTCCCTAGACTTATCCTGCTTCACAAAGGCACGAGCTTGGTTGTATGCCATATATCCAGCATTGCTCTTGGCAGCT
The DNA here is from genome assembly GCA_031256795.1 of Zoogloeaceae bacterium. Lineage (GTDB taxonomy): Bacteria > Pseudomonadota > Gammaproteobacteria > Burkholderiales > Rhodocyclaceae > Azovibrio. Next base: position 12,922 of record JAIRPW010000032.1, read on the forward strand.
ACAGCAAGATAGATAACCGCTTGACCAAGGGCTAGTTCACCTTCAGGACTTCCCAGCCGCTCAAAGGTCAAGGCTGCATCGTTGGCTATCTGCATGGCTCTTGGGTCAGCAAGGCCAATGTCTTCCCAAGCCATGCGAACAATTCTTCTGGATAGATACCTTGGATCGGCACCACCATCCAGCATTCTTGTTAGCCAGTAAAGGGCTGCATCAGGGTTGGAGCCACGAACGGACTTGTGCAAAGCTGAAATCTGGTCATAGAAATTATCACCACCTTTGTCAAATCTTCTGCTGTTCAGGGTTAGTGCATTCTGGATGAATTCACTATCAACCTTCTGAACACCAGCAGCACCAGCAGCGGTTTTGCATTGCTCCAGCAGGTTCAAGAACCTTCTTGCATCACCGTCTGCATAGCCAATGATTGTTTCAACAGCCAAGTCTTCAAACTGCAAGTCACCAAGGGCACCTTCTTCTTGCACTCGCTTCAAGAGCAGCTTCAATTCTTCTTCTGTCAGTGACTTCAGCACATAGACCTGAGCACGAGACAGCAGAGCCGAGTTCACTTCAAAAGAAGGGTTCTCAGTGGTGGCACCAATGAAGGTGACTAGGCCACTTTCTGCATAGGGAAGAAGCGCATCTTGTTGGGACTTATTGAACCTGTGAATTTCATCCACGAACAAGATAGTGTGCTTGCCCATAGACAGGTTCTGCTGTGCCTGCTCCATAGCAGCACGGATGTCTTTGACACCAGAGAACACCGCAGACAGTGCAATGAACTCGCACTTGAAGGCTGTGGCTGTGAGGCGTGCCAAGGTGGTCTTGCCTACACCTGGTGGCCCCCAGAAGATCATGGAGTGGGGCTTGCCTGACTGGAAGGCTAGTCTCAAAGGCTTACCTTCACCCAACAAGTGAGACTGACCAATGACCTCATCCAGAGTCTTGGGCCGCAGTGCTTCAGCCAGTGGTGCAGTAGGCTCTTGTGCGAACAAATCAGCCATGCTTCACCCCCTCAGAACAATGGGGAAGCCCAAAAATATGCACAATGACTCTTCTAAGTCTTTGATTTATAAAGTGCTTGACAGCTTTGTTGAACCGGTGCGCCTCATCCACAAAAAGCAGGGTGCGGCGTCCGCGCGCCTGATTGTCTTCCGCCTGACGCACCGCCTCGCGGATTTCCTTGACGCCGGAAAAAACGGCGGAAAGCGCGAGGAATTCGCAGTCAAAGCCCCGCGCCATGAGCCGCGCCAGCGTGGTTTTGCCCACGCCCGGCGGCCCCCAGAAAATCATGGAATGCGGCTGCCGCGCCGCGAACGCGAGATACAGCGGCTTTCCCTCCCCCAGCAGATGACGCTGTCCCACGACTTCGTCCAGCGTGACCGGGCGCAGCCGTTCCGCCAGCGGCGCGCCCGCGCGGAGGTTTGCTTCAGCGGAAAAAAGGTCGGCGGGCATGGCGGAATAAAAAGATTCTGTCCAAAAAAAGGGGGGAAGCCGTCCGATAAGCCGGGTTCTGTGCGGGGTTGCCCCCTGGCAGCCATTCCTCTGGGCCTTGCGTTGCCGCAAGGCTCAAGCGGCTTACCCGGAGCGGCGCGGGCCGCGTCATATGCTCCTGTTTAGCCTTGCTTCGGATGGGGCTTGCCGTGCCGATTCTGTCACCAGAATCGCGGTAGGCTCTTACCCTGCCGTTTCACCCTTGCCTGATCTTCTCACGAAGCCATCGGCGGTTTATTTTCTGTTGCGCTTTCCGTCGCCTTGGGTTTCGCGGACCTGCCGCGAAACTTATAACGCCTGGCCGTTAGCCAGCATCCTGCCCTGCGAAGCCCGGACTTTCCTCCCCCCGCCGGATTTCCGGCGGACAGCGGCTGCCTGGACGACTTCCGGCGCGCATTATACGCCGCGCCCCGGCAGAACAGGCGTAGCGGCGCGACCATCCAGACTTTCGGGCAGAACGGCTGTTCTGGATTGCTCCGCCTGCAAGAACGGGCGTTGGCTTGTCTTGACTTTTCACATTCCGCCACAACAATTTCCGCAAGCAAGCTAAAGCGTAAGCCGCTTTCCGGTTCCAATTCCCCGCTTCACTTCCCGCCATTTCCCCGCCGCGCGTTGACGCTCTTTTTTTCTCCCGCTGGAATCACCGCGCCGCCCGCCTGTCGGTCGACAGGTCAGGCGCGAAATCTGGCGGCACAAGCCGCCGACCGAGCTCCCCACGAAACGCAATCTCGTAGGGCGGGAGCAAGCCGCATCGGTATATACCGATGCATTGCTTGCTAAACATCCTTAACAAAAACTATCAGATACAGGACGTCTATAGCGCAAAACTCTCCACTGGCGAAAAAGTGAAGTTTGAGGACGCGGATTCCACGCGCGTAAGACTCGGCGGACGTTTTTCCTACGCAGTGAACGAGCGCCTCACCCCCTACGCCGGGCTGGCCTGGGAGCACGAGTTCGACGGCAAGGCGAAAGCCAGAACCAACGGCTACGACATTGACGCGCCGAAACTGAAAGGCGATACGGGCATAGCGGAATTCGGCCTCGTCCTCAAACCTGCCGCGACCTCGCCGCTCTCGCTGGACCTGGGCGTACAAGGCTACGCCGGTCGGCGCGAAGGCGTCACGGGAAATCTGCGCGTGCAATACGAGTTCTGACGCGCAACAAAACCGCAGGGGCAGATACCTCGGCACATTGCAGGGGAACAGAGCGGCGCGCCGTTCCCATGCGCAAAAACCAGGGCAAACGCACCTATGAACCGTTGGCTTATCCAGGGTTTACCCAAAAACGCACAAGAGCAGAGCGCGCAAGACTTATTCCATTAAAGCATATAGAAATTATTTTTTATTTGTTTGAAGTCTAAGTAATTTGCGGGAAACTGCGTTTGTCATTTCAAACAGGAGCTTTCCCATGTCACGCAGAATAGAAAAACAGGCCGCGCTCTCCGAGACTTTCAACCCAGGACGGCGGAAACTGCTGGCGGCGGCGGGCTCGGTCGCTCTGGCCGCGCCTTTGGCAGGTTTGGGCGGCTACGCCTGGGCGCAAACAAAACCGCCCCTGGCGCAGAAAACAAAACTTACGTTCGCGTGGAGTCAGGTTTCTTTCTGCCTGACCCCTGTCCCTGTGGCGCTGGAAACCGGCATCTTCGAGAAAAACGGACTGGACGTCGCCCTCATCAACTACTCCGGTTCCAACGATCAGTTGCTGGAATCGCTGGCGACAGGCAAGGCGGACGCGGCGATCGGAATGATTCACCGCTGGCTAAAACCGCTGGAATCCGGCTTTGACGTCAAAATCATCGCCAGCGCGCACGGCGGCTGCGTGCGGCTGATGGCCTACAAGCCGACAGGCATTACCAAAATTGCGCAGCTGCGCGGAAAATCCATCGGCGTACCAGACCTGGCGCAGCCCGCCAAACATTTTTTCAGCGTCTACCTGAAAAAACATGGCATTGACCCCGACAAAGACATTACCTGGAAAGCCTATCAGGCGGACTTGCTGGGACTGGCGGCAGAAAAGGGAGAAATTGACGCCATTGCCTACAGCGATCCCACGCTTTTCCGCATTGAGCGCGACAGCAAGGCGGGCTATGTGCATCTCGCCACCAATACCGATCCCCCGTATGACGACAAAATGTGCTGCGTCGTCGGCGTGGGCGGCCACCTGATCAAGAACAACTGCCCCGCCGCCGCGGCCCTGGCGCGCTCCCTGATGGAAGCCTACGATTGGACAAACGCGCACCGGGAAGAAGGCGCGAAAATTTTCCGAAAATACGCCGCCAATTTGTCCGTGGAAGATCTACAGATTCTCTACAAGCAGCTCACGATGCATGTGCATCCCATGCAGACAAAGCTGCGCGATCAGATCGTGTTTTTCGCCAAAGACTTCAAGGAATTGGGCGTTCTGAAAGCCAGCACCGATCCGGTGAAATTCGCAAACCACGTCTATTACGACGTACTGCCCGAAGTGTGCGCCTCGCCGCGCGCGTAACCCGCCCGAAAGTTTTACGGATCCGCTTTTTCCTTTGCGCGCCGATTTTCGCGCCGCAACGCGCGGAAACCGGCGGAGGAGAAGTTCTTGTATGGAAACATTTGACTACGTCATCATTGGCGCGGGCAGCGCGGGCTGCGTGCTGGCGAACCGCCTGTCCGCAGACGGACGTTACCGGGTTGCCCTGATTGAGGCGGGCGGCGAAGGTCGGCATCCTTCCTTTCATATCCCGGTGGGCTATGTCTGGAACCGCGCGCATCCGCGCGGCAACTGGCTGTACCGCACGCAGCCGGAAGCCTCTTCCGGAAACCGCGAAATTCTCTGGCCGCGCGGCAAAGTGCTGGGCGGCTCCAGCGCCATCAATGGTCTGCTTTATATCCGCGGGCAAGCGCGGGATTACGACGAATGGCGCGATCTGGGAAATCCGGGCTGGGGATTTGCGGATGTTCTGCCCTGGTTCCGCCTTGCCGAAGATCAGGCGCGCGGCGCGGATGCGTGGCATGGCGCGGACGGACCTCTCACGGTCAGCGATTCCGCCGTTCGGCATCCGTTATGCGACGCCTGGCTCTCCGCCTCCGCCGAAGCGGGCATTCCTCTGCGCGATGATTTCAACCGCGAAACGCAGGAAGGCGCGGGCTATTTTCAGGTCACGGTCAAAAACGGCGTTCGCGCGAGTACGGCAAACGCTTATCTGCGTCCGGCAAAAAACCGCGCCAATCTGCGGATTCTGACCAAGGCGCGCGCCATTCGGCTGCTTTTTGCGGAAGGTCGGGCAGCGGGCGTTCTCCTCCGAAAAAACGGGCGGGAAGAGATTGTCCGCGCGGGGCGGGAAATTCTTCTGTGCGCGGGAGCGATTGGTTCGCCCGCCCTGCTGCAGCATTCGGGAATCGGCGACGCGGAACGTCTGCGCCAGCTTGGAATTCCGGTGCAGGCAGACTTGCCGGGCGTCGGGCGCAATTTGCAGGATCATTACATGGCAAGCCTCGCCTATCGCGTAAAAGGCGTGACTTCCTTTAACGAGGAAACGCGCGGCTGGCGCGCCGTGCGCGAGGGACTGCGCTACATTTTCCTTCGCAAGGGTTTGCTTACGGCAAGCGCCTCGCAAGTCAACGCTTTTTTGCCTACCCGGAAAAATCCCGAACATCCCGACATTCAATTCCATGTCCTGCCCGGCACGTTCAATTTTGAGACCGGCGAGGTAGAGCGCGAACCCGGCTTGACTTGCGGCGTATGTCAGCTCCGCCCGGAAAGCCGAGGCACGGTTTTGGTCGACGCCCCCGATCCGCTGGCCGCGCCGCCAATCCGCCCAGGGTATCTCACCGCCGGGAATGACTGCGCGGCGCTTGTGGAAGGATTGCGTTCCGCCCGGAAAGTAGCCGCGCAGCCCGCGCTGTCCCGTTTTCTCGCGGCGGAAACCCAGCCCGGAGAACAAGCGACAGACGACGCGGATTTGCTCGCCTTCGCCCGCGAAAGCGGCAAAACGCTGTATCACCCCGTCGGCACCTGCAAAATGGGCGCGGCGCGGGACAAAAACGCCGTAGTCGGCAGCGATCTGAAAGCGCACGGAGTACGCGGGCTGCGCGTCGCGGACGCTTCCATCATGCCTACGCTGATTTCTGGAAACACCAACGCGCCAACCATCATGATCGCCGAAAAAGCGGCGGACATGATTTTGCGGGACGCGCGCTCGTAATTTCCGATCTCCCCGTTTCCGCAAAAGGATTCTCATGAATATTGCCGTCGCCTCCGCCCCTCTTTCCCCCAGTCCGTTCGAGACGTTTGGCGTGGATACGCGCGATCCCGCCGAATACATCGCCGCGATCAATACGCTGCGCTGGGCAAGGCTGCAAAAGCAGATTCGCTATGTGTGGGAAAACCAGGATTACTATCGCCAGCGTTTCCTTGAGGCAGGCATACATTCCCCGGAGGAGATTCGTTCTCTGGATGACTTTCGCCGTCTGCCCGCGTTTATTGACAAGGCGCGGCACCGGGATTCCCAGGAGGAATCGCTCAAACGCTATGGGCATCCGCTGGGATTGCATCTTACCGCCGCGCCGGAAAAAGCGATTCATCTCGCGGCAACGTCAGGAACAACGGGAACCCCGACTTTCTATGTGTTCTCACGCAAAGACCTGGAATTAACCTACGCGATGCTGGGGCGGATTTTCCGGGTCGCGGGCATTCGTCCCGGCGATACCACATTCCACGCTTTCGGTTTATCGCTTTGGATTGCGGGCGTCACCTTTATTCAGGCGCTGGAGGCCTATGGCGCGCGCCCTGTCGCCGTGGGCGCGGAAGGCGGCGTCCCCAAAATTCTGCGCTATATCGAACTCACCCGCCCCAGCGCCCTGTTCGCTACGCCCTCCATGGTCAATCAACTGATTGAGCGCGCCCCGGATGAGATTGGCAAGCCCGTCGGAGCGCTTGGCATTCAGCGTGTTGTCGTCTGCGGCGAGCCTGGCGGCAGTCAGCCGATTTTCCGCGCGCGGGTGCGCGAACATTATGGCGCCCAGGTCTTCGACGTCACGGGCGGCGCGTGGGGAAACGCCACCGCCACCTGTGACTCGCGGGAGTCCTACGGTATGCACTATCTGACCGAAGATTATTGCTTCCGCTACGACCTGATTGATCCGGAAAGCAAGCGTCCGCTGGAATTGCGCGACGGCGCGGTGGGCGAGGCAATCCATACGGGGCTGGAATGGGAGGCGTCCCCCGCGTTTCGCAACGCGACCGGCGACATTCTGCGTCTGCATGTCGGCGAATGCCCCGGCTGCGGACATTTCGGCGCGCGGATGGAAATCATCGGGCGCGCGGACGACATGCTGATGGTGAAAGGGGTCAAGGTCTACCCCGCCGCCTTGCAGAAAGTCGTTCACCAATTTCAACCGCGGCTCTCCGGGGAATTGCGTATCCGGCTTGACGCGCCGCCGCCCAAGGTCAACCCGCCGCTGTGTCTGGCGGTAGAGGCGGGCGCGGACGTCCCGGAAGCCGCGTGGCCTGAACTGGCGCAATCTTTGTCGCGGCGCGTCCGGGAACTTTTATCCCTGCGCCCCGCCGTCACGGTGCTGCCCTTCGGAAGTCTGCCAAGAACCGGGGCCAAAACCAAGCTGATCGAGGTTCATCCCGCAACAAAGTAAAGGAGAACAGGATGCGTCATTTGATTACGGATATTTTCGCGGGACATTTATTCTGCGCCGCCGGCCTGGCGACCATGACCGCCGCCTTAAGGCATCCGGTCGGCTCCGCCATGCGCATGGGCGCGGGGATTTTTCCCCTGATTCTTGGGGGCTTGCTGGCGTTTTTCGGCCTGATCGTTTTTTCTCGCTCCGCTTTCCGGCTTTGCCGCCGCGGAAGTTTTTCGTTCGCCGTTTTGGCAAAAGCGTTCACGCGCGCTTTTTCCCTGCGGACGTTCTTTCCCGCAGTTTTGGTTGGCGCGGGAATGCTTGCCTTTGTCGGACTTTTGTCCGCATTCGGCTTCGTCTGCGCGGTTCTCGTCCTGGTGATCGTGAGCGGCTTTGCGCACCACGAAGCGCGCTGGCGCGAAATATTGCCGTTAAGTCTGGGAATGGCGTTTTTTGGCGTCGGCGTTTTCGTGTGGGGGCTGAATCTCCCCCTGCGGGTACTGCCCATTTAGACAGAAGCGCCGCCCGTGGAACTGCTCTCCAACCTTTCCCTTGGATTCGACGCCGTTCTGACGTTTCAGAATCTATGGTACTGCTTTCTGGGCGCGCTTCTCGGAACGCTGATTGGCGTTTTGCCGGGCCTGGGTCCCGTGGCCACGATCGCCATGCTTTTGCCGGTCACCTATGGATTGCCGCCCCTTTCCGCGCTCATCATGCTGGCGGGAATTTATTACGGCGCGCAATACGGCGGTTCAACTACGGCGATCTTGGTGAATCTGCCCGGAGAGTCCTCTTCGGTTGTCACCTGCCTTGACGGATACGCGATGGCGCGGCAGGGGCGCGCCGGCGCGGCGCTCGGCATTGCCGCCCTGGGTTCTTTTTTCGCCGGTACGGCAGCGACTCTGCTGATTGCCGCGGCCGCCTCGCCTCTGGCCGAATTCGCGCTTCGCTTTGGCCCCGCCGAATATTTTTCCCTGATGTTTCTGGGATTGATTACCGCCGTCGCGCTGGCGCACGGCGACTTTTTCAAGGCAATCGCCATGGTCGCGCTGGGGCTGACGCTCGGCCTCGTCGGCATTGACGTGAATTCCGGAGTGGAACGCTTTACCTTCGGGCTTCCAGAGTTATCCGACGGCGTCAGCTTCGTGGCTTTGTCCATGGGATTATTCGGCGTCGCGGAAATTCTTGCCAATTTGGAACTGCGGGAAAAACGCGAGGTATTTACCCAAAATATTGGCTCCCTGTTACCAAGCCGACAGGATTTACGCGCCGCTTTCAAACCCGTCCTGCGGGGAACGCTTCTCGGCTCGGCGCTGGGAATTTTGCCGGGCGGCGGCGCGGTGCTTTCTTCCTTTACCTCCTATACCCTGGAAAAGCGTCTGGCGAAAGACCCGTCCCGTTTTGGCAAGGGCGCGATTGAGGGCTTGGCCGGGCCAGAATCCGCCAACAACGCGGGCGCGCAGACTTCCTTTATCCCGCTCCTGGTCATGGGGCTGCCCTCAAACGCGGTCATGGCCCTGATGGTCGGGGCGATGATGATTCACGGCGTCGTACCGGGGCCGCAAGTTATGACGGAACGCCCCGAACTGTTTTGGGGTCTCATCGCCAGCATGTGGCTTGGCAATTTTTTCCTTGTACTCCTGAATCTGCCGCTGATTGGAATTTGGGTTCGTCTCCTGAAAGTGCCTTATCGGCTACTGTATCCCGTCGTCCTCGTATTTTGCTGCGTCGGGGTCTATAGCGTCAGCAACAGCGTTTTTGACGTGGGCCTGGCTTTGTTTTTTGGCTTTGTCGGCTACTTGTTTCTCAAGCTCGGCTGCGAACCCGCGCCGCTTCTCCTCGGCTTCGTACTCGGCCCGATGATGGAAGAAAACCTGCGCCGCGCAATGCTTTTGGCGCGCGGCGACGCCAGCGTGTTTTTCACCCGCCCCATCAGCTGCACGCTGCTCGTGCTCTGCATCGCGCTCATTCTTCTCCTCGCCTGGCCGCAAGCGCGCAAGGCGCGGGAGACGGCATTTCAGGAAGGCTGATCCCATGACAAAAGACCAGGGCATGACGCATCGCGTCGCTATTGTATTGCTGGGCTTATTCGCGGCGATCGCGCACGCCGCGCCGGAAGCGCAGGCGGTTTGGCCTACGCGCCCGATCAAGCTAATCGTTCCCTTTCCTGCCGGAGGCCCTACCGACATTGTGGCCCGACCGTTCGCCGAAGCCCTGTCCGCGTTCCTCAAACAGCCGGTCGTTCTCGAAAACAGGGGCGGCGCGGGCGGGACGATCGGCGCGGCGGCGGCAGCCAAGTCCGCCCCGGACGGATATACCTTCCTGCTTGGTACTGTAGGAACGCAGGCGATCAATCCCGCGCTTTACCCAAAGCTGGCTTACAACCCGGTAAAAGACTTCAAAACGGTCGCGATACTGGCCGCGGCTCCGGTAGCGCTGGTCGCGAATCCTGCCGTACCCGCTTCCAATATTGCCGAACTGGCGGCTCTCGCCGAAAAGCGTCCGCTGCGTTTCGGCTCGGCCGGGAACGGCACGCCCGGACATCTGACCGGGGAGCTATTCAAAACCGCAAGCGGCGTCGCGCTCACGCACGTACCCTACCGGGGCAGCGCTCCGGCGGCGCAGGATCTGCTCGGCGGACATATCGAATTGATGTTTGACCCGCTGCAATCGGTGTTGGCGTATGTCAAAGCCGGGAAATTACAAGCCCTCGCGATCAGCTCCGCGCAATCCGTCGCCGCGCTTCCTTCCGCAGTCACTTTTCTTCAGGCCGGAGTCAAAGTAGAGACCGCCGCCTGGTGGGGCATTTTCGCTCCCGCCGAAACTCCAGACGCAATCGTCGCCCAATTCGCAAAGGCGATCTACGGCGTTCGGGACACGGCAGTCGTCAAAGCGCTTGAGGACATTGGACTCCTCCTGCAAACGCCGCGTGACTCGCGCCAGCTGGAGGAATTCCTTCTCGCCGAGCGCGAAAAATGGGGCAAGGCAGTGCGCGACTCCGGCGCGGGCATTGATTAAGAACGCGCGAGACGACACGATATGAACGCGCCCCCTCTTTCGTCTCCCTTGCTCAATCGCCCGTCGGTGATTCACGCCGTGGCCGGTTATCTCTCGCAGATCAATACGCGAGGCTATTGTCCCGATCCCCGCAAAGCCCTCTGGGTAAGAAAAGCAGACCGCTGCGCTTCGGTGCGCGACGCGGGCGTTCCGGTATGGGGAGAAGTGTTCTATTACATTGAGGGCGAGTTATTTCCCCTGGAAGGCCAAACGCGCTTGCGGAACGGACAATCCCCCATCGCGCGCGCGGAAGAGCTGATAGCGGATCTCTGGGAGGATTTGTGGGTATGGAACGCCTATGACTTTGCGCGCTCCACCAGCGGCTGGGCGGCGCCATGAACGCGCGCGGCGGCTATGCGGCGGCGGCTTTTGAAACGCGGGCGGAAGAAGCGCCCAGCGCCGCCGTCTTTGCGGATTTTCTCCGCTATTTCGTCGCGCGGGATCCGCGCAATCACCTCCCGGAAACCCTGCCGGACGGGGAGCGCCTGCGCATCTGGGAAGCGCCGCTCGTGGGCGTCGCCGCTGCCGACGATCCGCTCTTCGCCGCGCTGAAAGCGCCCGACGTCGTGGGAGCGATGCATCGCTCTCCCGCGGAATGGCTACCGGAAGCAAAATCGGTCATTGTCTGGTTTCTGCCCTACACCGCCGCGCTGCGGCGAGGCTACCCAAAGAAAAAAGACGCCATGCCGTCTCTGGAGTGGGTATCCGGGCGGCGCAATGGCGAGACCTTCAACAACGCGACGCGCCGCGCCGTGCTGCGGTTCGCGCAAACCCTCGGCGGCAAAGGCGTCGCGCCCAGCAATGAGAAGGACTACCGCGCCGTGTCCATGCGCCCGATGTGGTCCGAGCGCCACGCCGCCTATATCGCCGGATTGGGTACTTTCGGAATCCACGGCGCTCTGATCACGGAAAAAGGATGCGCCGGGCGCATCGGCAGCGTCATTACCGATCTCGAACTTTCGCCCACGCCCAGACCCTACCGCGGCATTTACGACTACTGCCCCTATCCCGCCGAAGGGTCGCGCCAAAGCAAATGCGGCGCTTGCGTCCCGCGTTGCCCGGTCCGCGCCATCGCGCCCGAAGGGCGGGATAACCCGCGCTGCGTCGAGCATGGGCGCGATACCGTCGGGGATTACTACCGCGCCTGGGGTTATCACTCCTGCGGGCATTGCCTGACGTGGCTGCCTTGCGCCGACCGGATTCCTTTTCGGCGACAAATCGCCCGCAGCGAACCCGCCGAACACTAACGATCACAGGGAGCTTTTTCATGTCTGTTTTTTTCTCTCGTTTCTTTTTTGCCGCGCTTTTTGCTGTATTGCCGACTTCCTTTGCCCAGGTCAGAGCGGAAGTCTGGCCGGAAAAGCCTGTAAAAATTCTCGTCCCCTATCCTCCCGGCGGCGCGTGCGACGCCGTAGGGCGTCTGTTCGCCGAAAAGCTCTCGGAACGCTTACGACAGCCGGTCGTGGTGGAAAACAGGCCGGGCGCGGGCACAGCCATTGGCGCGGAATTTCTCGCCAAGTCCGCGCCGGACGGCTATACGCTGGCCGTAACTCCGACCGGGCAGCTGACGATTCTGCCGCATGTCGTAAAGGCCCTGCATTTTGATCCCTTCAAAAGTTTTACGCCCATCTCGCAGCTTGCGTATACCTCGGTGGTCATCGCCGCCTCTCCCGATTTTCCGGCCAAAACGCTGCAAGAGGCCGTACATGCCGCGAAAGCGAATCCCGGCGAGGTCAGCTACTCTTCCAGCGGCAGCGCCACCATCATCCATCTGGCAGGCGAGTATTTCGCCAATACGGCGGGGGTTTCCTTTCTGCACGTGCCGTACAAAGGAAGCGCCCCGGCAGTCGCCGCGCTGTTGGGCGGAGAAGTCAATCTCGCCTTTGACACCCTGACGATTCTGCACCCGCAGATCAAGGCGGGCAAAGTAAAAGGCCTGGCCATCGCCGCGCCCGCGCGTTCGCCGCTTCTGCCCGATTTGCCCACCGTCTCCGAATTGGGGTATCCGGGCTTTGAAGTGCCGTCCTGGTTCGGCCTGATCGCGCCCGCGGGTCTTCCGGACGAAATCACGCAACGCCTGAACCGCGAAGTCGCCGCTATTTTGCAGAACGGCGAAGTCAGAAAAAAGCTCTCCGCGCTCGGCTTGACCATCTGGCCATCCACTCCTGAACAGCTCGGCCAGCGCATCCGCGACGATTATGAGAAATACGGTCGCGTCGCGCGGCAGGCAAACCTTGCTTTTGACTGAAAGGATTTTCAAAATGCTCCCGCACACTTCCCTTCGCCTGCCGCGCCTGATGACGTCCGCCGCGCTGGCGTTTTCCGCCGCCCTTTTCGCGCCGTTCGCTCCGGCGCAGGACAATGTCTGGCCAAGCCGAGCCATCAAACTGGTTGTGCCGTTTCCGCCCGGCGGCGCTTGCGACACAATCGCGCGAATTTATGGCGAAAAACTTTCCGAGGCATTCGGGCAAGCGGTCATTATCGAAAACAAGCCCGGCGCGGGAACGGCCATCGCCGCTGAATACGTTGCCCGCTCCGCGCCAGACGGCTACACGCTCGCGGTCGCGCCCGCCGGACAGCTTACCTTGCTGCCCAATCTCAGCAATACGCCGGGCTACGACCCGGTAAAGGATTTCTCGCCGGTATCGCTTCTGGCGACCGTGCCTTACGTGATCGCCGCCAAAACGGCGTTGCCGGTCTCCAATCTCCCCGAACTGATCGCGCGGGCAAAAGCGCGGCCCGGACAAATCGCCTACTCCTCTTGCGGCGCGGGCACTGTCTGCCACTTGAGCGGGGAACAGTTCAAAATCCAAACCGGCACAAATTTGCTGCACGTACCCTATAAAGGAAGTTCCCCGGCGATTGCCGCGTTGCTGGGCGGCGAAGTCGACCTGGCCTTTGACACCCTCGCTGTCCTCGCGCCGCAGATAAAAGCGGGCAAAGTAAAAGCACTGGCAATCGCCAGCAAGGCGCGCTCCCCCCTGTTGCCGGATGTGCCAACCGCCGCCGAATCCGGGCTGAAAGACTTTGAGATTGAAAGCTGGTTTAGCGTCGTAGCCCCAAGCGGCACGCCGCCGGAAGTAGTGCGCGCCTTAAACGAGGCGCTGGGAAAAATCTCGCGGCGCGAAGATGTTCAGGAAAAATTTACCGCTGCGGGAATCCGTGTTTTGCACAGCACGCCAGAACAATTGCGGCGGCAGATTCAAGAGGATCTCGCGCGCTGGAAAAAAGTCATCGCTTCGTCAGGCGCGGCGCTGGAATAACCATGCGATCCCGCGCAAACCCGCCTTCCCCGCCCTACGTCTCCTACGAGACCGTTCGCGCCGCGCTGCTTGACGGGCGTGAAATTGCCCTGATAGACGCGCGCGAAGAGGCGCCGCACGCGGAAGGGCATCCGCTCTTCGCCGCGCAGATAAGCCTGTCGCGCCTTGAGCTGGAGGCCTACGCCAAAATTCCCCGGCTTGACGTTCCCGTCGTCGCTCTTGACGGCGGCAACGAGGGGATTGCCGAACGCGCGGCGCAAAAACTTCTGGAAATGGGCTATTCCGACGTTTCCGTGCTTGCGGGAGGCGCAGCCGGCTGGCAGTCTGCGGGCGGCGAGCTTTTCCGGGATGTCAACGCGCCAAGCAAGGCGTTCGGCGAACTGCTTGACGCCGTCCGCCGCACGCCCTCCCTCGAAGCAGGAGAACTAAACGCGCTCCTGAATGAGGGCGCAGAGGTTGTGGTGCTTGACGCGCGCCGCTTTGACGAATATCAAACGATGAATATCCCCGGCAGCGTCAGCGTGCCTGGCGAGGAACTGGTTTTGCGCGCGCCCGAACTCGCCCCGAACCCCAATACCCGCATCGTCGTCAATTGCGCGGGACGCACAAGAAGCATCCTCGGCGCGCAATCGCTGCTCCATGCCGGGCTTCCCAATCCCATAGCCGCGCTGCGCAACGGCGTCATCGGCTGGACGCTCGCCGGACAAAGTCTCGAATACGGCGCAAACCGGCGCGGCGGCCAGATTCAGGAAACAACGCGCGCCGCCGCCGCGCAACGCGCGCGCGCCGTCGCCGACCAGGCGGGAGTCAAGCGCGTTGCGCTCCCGGACATTGAATCCTGGCATGAGCAGCGGGAACGCACCACCTACTTCGTTGATGTGCGCGATCCCGCGGAATACGAAGCGGGGAGTCTTCCGGGTTTTCGTTCCGTACCCGGCGGCCAGCTCGTACAGGAAACGGACATGACCGCCGCCGTGCGGGGCGCGCGCTTCGTACTCGCCGACAACGACGGCGTTCGCGCCAACATGACCGCTTCCTGGCTGGCGCAAATGGCATGGGAAGTGTACGTGCTTGATCCCCCGCCCTCCGACGCCATGCGTCAAACCGGCGCGTGGCGGCCAAAGCGCGCGCCCCTCCCGGAAACGCCGCGCGTATCCGCCGAAACGCTCGCCCGCTGGCTGCGTTTGCCCGATCCCCCCGTCGTCATTGACCTTACGACTTACGCCAGTTACCGGCGCGGCCATATTCCCGGCGCGTGGTACATGTTGCGCGCAAGATATTCGGAAGACATTTCTCGTCTGCCCAGGGCGTCGCGCTACGTGCTTACCTGCTCGAGCGGACTTCTTGGCTATTACTCGCATCACGAATTTGCCGCGCTGACCAAGGCGGAGGTTTTCGCTTTGGACGGCGGCACGAACTCCTGGCAAGCCATCGGCCAGCCGCTGGAAACGACCGAACGTCTGGCCTCTCCCCGGATTGACCGCTATCGCCGCCCCTACGAAGGCACAGACGCAAGCGCGGAAACAACGCGCGCCTATCTTGCGTGGGAATACGGCCTCGTCGAACAGCTCGCGCGGGATGGCACGCACCGTTTCAACCCCCTCCGGGCAAAGCCGCTTACCGGAGTTTTGTCCGGTTTCACAAAACCGGCGCCTTCTTCCTTGAATCCCATCCGGCAAACAGGAAAAAACATGACGACGCCTCCTCCTTTCCTTCCCTTTCTTGAGAAAGCCAGCGAACAAGATATTGCGGCGGGACTTGCCGCGCTGGACGAATTCATTGCCGCGTTCAACGCGCGCGATTCCGCGCGCTGGAGCCGGACGCTGCATTATCCCCACGTCCGTTTTGCCGGAGACGAAATCAGAATCTGGGATTCTCCCGAAGCCTACGCGCGGGACAACGAGATCGCCCTGCTCGCCGAAAAAACCCATTGGTCGCACAGCCGCTGGGATTACCGCCATTTGCTTCATGGCAGCGGGGAAAAACTCCATTTCGCTTTGCAATTTACCCGTTATGACGTCAACGATCAGCCGCAAGGCAGTTATCAAGCGATCTATGTGCTAACCAGGGCCAAAGAAGGCGCATGGGGAGTGCAGGCGCGCTCCAGCTATGCCGGGATCGCGGTCAAGGGCGCGGCTTTCTAAAAAGGAAACTCCATGTCTCCCGGCTTATTCCTGTCTCGTCTTTTTGCGGCAGCAGGCATTTCTTTTTTGATGGCGTCCGCCTTTCCCGCTTTTGCCGGGGACGAGGTTTACCCCAACCATGTCGTCAAGGTGATCGTTCCTTATCCGGCGGGCGGCATTGTGGATATTTCCGCCCGAATCGTCGCCGAAAGTCTGGCCAGAGAATGGGGGCAGAGCATCGTGATAGAAAACCGCCCCGGTGCAAACGGAAATATCGGCGCGGCCGCAGTGAAAAAAGCGGCCGCCGATGGCTACACGCTTTTGGTCGGCTCTACGTTCCTGACCACGAATTCCCTTCTTGACAGCACCGCCAAAATCTCCGCCAAAGATTTTCTGCCGATCGGCACGCTGGGGCTTCCGCCCAACCTAATGGTTGTCCCCGCCGCTTTCCCCGCCGGGAATCTGAAGGAATTCGTCGCGCTGGCAAAACAGAAACCCGGACAATTCAACGCGGCCAATCCAGGAAACGGCAGCTCCAATCATCTGGGAACAGAGATATTTGAGGCGGTTGCCGGTATTGATTTGACGCTGATCGGCTATAGCGGACAGCCGCCCTTCCTTCCCGATCTCCTCAATGGACGGATTGATTTTGCCGTAGCCTCCGCCGGACTGGTCGGCGCTCATATCCGGGACGGGAAATTGCGCCCGCTGGCGGTTGGCTATGACAAAAGATTGAAAAACTATCCCGAACTTCCCACGCTTGAAGAACAGGGCTATCCAGACGCCATGGTGCTGCCGTGGGTCGGTTTTTTCGCGCCCAAGGGAACCCCCGATTCCATTCGGAAACAATGGGCCTTTGCGCTGAAAAAAGCGCTCCGGACTCCTGAGGTCATCCGAAAATACGAGGCAATGGAGGCCGTAAATCCTGAGTTTTTCCTGGATGCGTTCGCCTCGTTTCTTGAGAAAGAGGACGCGCGCTGGCGCCGGGTAACCTCAGAGCGCCATTTGAACAGGCAGAACGCCCCATGAACCGGGAAAAATCCGACAGGAACGCGACCGAGATCGCGCGCCCGGTTTCCGCGCCCATCTCCTATCTAGAGCGCACCCGCGCGTATTACCTGGCGCTGGGGTATGAAACCCCCTATGTTTGGGCGCGGCAGGATCACGTACCTTTCACGCCGCTGGCGGCTCCGCTGACAAAAACCCGCGTGACCCTGGTCACAACCGCCGCGCCATACCAGCCTGACAAAGGCGATCAGGGTCCGGGAGCGCCATACAACGCGCGCGCGAAATTTTTTACGGTTTATTCGGGAGATACGCGGTATGACCATGATGTGCGCATTGCCCATGTCGCCATTGACCGCAAACATACCCATATGGAAGACAGCGGCAGCTGGTTTCCCTTGCCGGCGATGCGGAAACTGGCGTCTTCGGGGCGTTTCATTCTCGCGCCGCGTTTTCATGGGTTTCCCACCAACCGCAGTCAGCGGCAAACCGCCACGGTCGACGCGCCGGAACTGCTCGCGCGCTGTCAGGAAGACGGCGTACAGGCGGCGGTGCTCGTCGCCAATTGCCCTGTATGCCATCAATGCCTTGCGATCGCGGCGCGGCGTCTTGAGGAGAACGGCGTCAGCACTGTGCTGCTGGGCTGCGCGCGCGACATTGTTGAACTCTGCGGCGCGCCGCGTTTTTTGTTTTCCGATTTTCCGCTCGGCAACGCGGCGGGACGTCCGCACGATCCCGCGTCGCAAAAAATCACGCTCAAACTCGCCTTAAAGCTGCTGGTCAACGCGGACGCGCCGCGCACAATCTGGCAGTCCCCGCTTCTCTGGTCCGAATCCGCGGAATGGAAACTCGATTACGCCAACCCGGAGCGCCTTTCCAGCGCGGAACTCGCCGATCTGCGCGCAAAGGCGGAAGCGGCGCGCATTGAGGCCAGGGCATTGCGGAAAGCCGCGCTCACGAACCAAGCCGCGCGGGAACAAACACCCGAAAAAATTTCCATTTGATTTTTCACGCAGTCACTTTTACAGGAGGCACGGATGTCTGAAGTTCTTTATGAATCTCATGATGGGTTCGCGGAAATTACCATTCACCGCCCGGAAAAATACAACACCTTCACGCACGAGGTCGTTGATCAGCTCCACGCGGCATGGCAACGGTTTGCCGCCAGCGAACAAGACAAGGCGGCGATTCTGACCGGATCGGGCGACAAAGCATTTACCGCAGGCGCCAATCTACGGGATATACCGCACGATCTGTTCCGCGCGATTCCCGGAGTCGGCGTCCCCGTGCATAAACCCGTCATCGCCGCCGTAGCGGGCCTAGTCATTGGCGGCGGTCTGGCGATGCTGCAATTTTCGGATATTGCCGTAGCCGCCGAGAACACGAAAATTTCCTATCCAGAAGCAAAAGTCGGATTCGCGGGCGGGTTGATTGCCTCGCTGGCCGCGCGGATCCCGCACAAAGCGGCAATGGAACTGCTGCTGACAGGCGAGCCGATTGACGCGCGGCGCGCCTATGAAATCGGGCTGGTCAATAAGGTTGTCCCGGTTGGACAGCAGCTGGAGGCGGCGCGGGAATACGCCAGAAAAATCGCCGCCTGCGCGCCGCGCGTGCTCGCGCTGCTGAAAGATTTTGTCGGGCAGACCCTTCCCAAAGGCCCCACGGAAGCCGCGGGAATCGCCCGCGCCCGCATTCTGGACGACATCAACGCCTCACGGGATTTTATCGAGGGAATTGACGCTTTTCACGCCAAACGAACCCCTGTTTTTACGGGGCGATGAGGCGCATTTGCGGCGCTCCCGCAACGCACAGCAAAAGGAAAAACCATGTCGGATCCATTGCCGTTTACAAAGTTTCAAGCCCTCGCGGTTACGCCCAATATCGGCGCGGAAATTCGGGGACTGGACTTGTCCGCGTCGTTTGACGCGCAAACAGAAGAAGAGTTGCGTTTGGCGCTGGCGCGCCACGGCGCGCTGTTTTTCCGGAAACAAACCCTGACGCCCGATCAGCACGTGCGCGTAGCGCGGATATTTGGCAATCCGTCGCGGGAGAAAACATATTTTCCCGCCGCCGCTGAACATGAGCTGGTTGAGCTGGTCGAAACCAAGGCGAATGGGCCGCGCTACAACACAGATCAATGGCACAGCGACAGCAGCTATTTGTCCGAACCGCCCGCAGGGGCTGTGCTGGTTTCCAGGGTATTGCCGGAAGCGGGAGGCGACACGGTCTGGTCCAGCGGCAAAAAAGTCTATCAGTCCCTCCCCGCCGCGCTCGCGCAGTGGATTGAAACCCTGGACGCGCAGCATTCTCTGGAACACAGCGGCTGGCCGGAGATTCTCCGCAGACAAAGCGAAGACGCCTATCGGGAATCCCGTGCGCGCCACATACCGGTCTCACATCCCCTCGTCCAAACCGACGCTTTGACCGGCGAAAAATACATTTTCGTCAATCCCAAGTACACCGAGCGCGTCAACGGACTCTCCCGACGTCAAAGCGACGCGCTGCTCGGATTCTTGTTCGCGCAATTTGAGCGCCCCGAACATCAGGCGCGTCTGCGCTGGGAAGCGGGAACAGTCGCCATCTGGGATAACTACGGCACAAACCATTATGCCGTTCCGGATTACCTGCCGAACTACCGTTTGCTGCACCGGGTCACGTTTTAGCCCAAGTTCTCTTTTTTCTTACCGGAGGTTTGTATGACGAATCATCAAACGCTTACCGTCTCTGACGCCGCCTGGAATGACCGCGTTGATCTGGCGGCCGCCTGCCGCCTGACGCATCTTTTCGGCTGGACCGATTTGCTCGCAACGCATATTTCAATCCGTGTGCCGGGGCGGAATGATCGTTATTTCGTGAATCCGCTTGGCTTGCTGTTTGAAGAAATCGACGCCTCCAGCGTTCTGGAAGTAGATTTGGAAGGACGGGTCATTACGGAGAAAGGACGGGGCGCGGGCGATCTGAATCCCGCGGGAACCGTGATACACGGCGCGATTCACGCGACAGGATCGCCAGAAGCGGAGGCGGTTGTCCATTTGCACGCGAAAGACGGCGTAGCCGTATCCTGCCAGGAAGCGGGATTACTGCCGATCACGCAGATGGCGCTGATGGTCTATGGCGATCTGGCCTACCACGATTTTCAGGGAGTCGTATTGGATCAAGAAGAACGGCAAAGCCTCCTGCATGACCTGGGAGACAAGCACAACCTGATTTTGCGCAATCATGGCACGCTTTCCATCGGACGCACGATGGCGGAGGCTTTTGGGCGCATCTGGCGACTGGAACGCGCCTGCCGCTTCCAGCGCGCCGCGCAATCCGCGGGCGCGCCTTTGCGGAAATTGCCGCAATCCGTGATTGCGCGCACCCTGAAACAAGCCCAAGCGATTACGAACGATCAATCCCGGTTTTTCCCGGCGGGCAAGCGCGAATGGGCGGCGCATCTGCGGCGTCTGGACCGGGAACTTCCCGGCTTCCGCCATTAAAGCGGTTCCGCTGTTTTTTTAAGGAGATTCGTCATGAAAGCCTTTGCGCTCCCGCCATTTTGTCTGTGCGTTTTCCTGTTTTTCCTTCCGTCGCCGGCGGTTCTTGCGGCGGAACATGGCGGACGTCTCGACGTCCTCATGTACAAGAACGCGGGCTGCGCCTGCTGCAATCAGTGGGCGGCGCATCTTGAAAAAAACGGGTTCAGGGTAAAAATTGAAGAAAGCGCCAATCTTGCCGCGCGCCGCCGCGCGCTCGGCATGGACGAACGATTTTCCTCCTGTCACACCGCGAAAATCGGAAAAATCCTTGTGGAAGGGCATGTGCCTGCCGCCGACGTCCGGCGTCTGCTCGCGGAGCAGTCCCGTCCGAAAACCGCCCGGTCGGATGTTATCGGCCTTGCCGCGCCCGGAATGCCGCAAGGATCACCGGGAATGGAAAGCGAACAGCCAGAAGACTTTGATACGCTGCTGATTCGGGCGGACGGATCCTCCAGCGTATATCGGCGTCATTTGGCGAAAAGGAACCGCTAGAGACTTTCCTTCTCCGGCCAGGTGGAAAGCAAGCCGCGCAGGATATTGATTTCCTCCCGCTCCGGTCTGGCGCGCGCAAACAAACGCCGCAGTTTGGGCATCAGCCGCCCCGGACGTTCGGGATGCAAAAATCCCGAAGCGCGCATCACCTTTTCCAGATGCGCGTAAAACGCCTCCAGATCGCCTTGCGTCGCGCGCGCCGACGCATACGGCGTCACGCGCCCCATTGCCAACGCGCGCGTATCCGCGCCTGTTCCCGGCTGCGCCCCCGCGTCCTTGAACGTTCGCTCCGCTTCCGAAAGCGCGGCCATGCGCAATTCATAGCACACGACCTGCACCGCCGCCGCCAAATTGAGCGAACTGTATTCCGGATTCGCGGGAATCATGAGCGCATACTGGCAGCGCCTTAACTCGTCATTGGATAAACCAGAAGTCTCATTGCCAAAAAGAACTGCAATTTCTTCGCCCGCCGCCGCGCAACGCATAATTTCCGCCGCTCCGGCGCGCGCGGATAGAAGCGTCGGCCCCAAATCACGCGCCCGCGCGGATACGGCAACCGCGCAGGCCGCGTCCCGCAAGGCGTCGTCCAGCGTGTCTGTAACGCGCGCCTTTTCGAGCACGTCGTCCGCTCCGGACGCCAGGGCCGTCGCCTCCGGCGCGGGAAATATCGCGGGCGAAATCAGCGCGAGACGGGAAAAACCCATCGTTTTCAGCGCGCGCGCCGCCGAGCCAATGTTGCCCGGATGACTGGTGCGGGAAAGCGCCACCGTGACGCGCGCAAACAAAGGAGCAAGCAAGGGATTCTGGTTCATATTAGAATTCACGTTTTCTCGTCGGGCGCATTCCCATACCTTGCGCATTGTCGCCGCCCACTCGGCAGCGCGCCGCGCGATTTTTCAGGAAAACACAGATGACGCACCGTCTTTTTAACGACGCCAAACTTAATATCGCCATCAAGGCGGCGCGGCGCGCAAGCCGCATCATTACCCGCGCGGCGCGCGATCTGGATATTCTGGAGATTCAAAAAAAAGACGTTCATGACTATGTCACCAATGTCGACCGCGAAGCTGAAGACGCCATTGTGGAAATTCTGCGGGAAGCGACCCCGGATTTCGCCATTATCGCCGAGGAACGCGGCGTTATCCCGCCGAACCAGGGCGGCGGAGAATGGCGCTGGATTGTTGATCCTCTGGACGGCACCACCAATTTTATGCACGGGTTTCCGCAATACGCGGTTTCCATCGCGCTGGCGCGCCAGCAGCAAGTTGAGCTGGGCGTAATTTATGACCCGAACCGCAATGAGCTTTTCGCGGCGGCGCGCGGACAAGGCGCGTATCTTAACGAAAAACGTCTGCGCGTCGCGCCCCGCAGAAAACTGGATGACGCCCTGATCGGCACAGGTTTTCCCTTCCGCCGTTTTCAGGACGCGGACTCTTACCTCGCTATTTTTAGGGAACTGATGCAAAAAACCGCGGGCATTCGGCGTCCGGGCGCGGCTTCTCTGGATCTGGCCTATGTCGCGGCAGGCAGACTTGACGGTTTCTGGGAATTCGGCCTCGCGCCCTGGGACATGGCGGCCGGCAGTCTGCTTATCGTGGAAGCGGGCGGTCTCGTGACGGACCGGGAAGGAGAAGCCGATTATCTGGACAAAGGGCATATTGTCGCGGGCGCGCCGAAAATTTTCCCCGCGCTGCTCTCCATCGTTCAGGCGCATCTGAATCCACCGCTTTCCGCATAGCGTCCACGCCGTTTCCCCTCGTGTTTTTATCCTGTTTTCTCCAACTGTCCGCCCGGAGCGCACTGTGAACAAACCATCCGCGCCGTCTCTGCCCGCCGCCCATTTTATCCGCGCCATTGTTGAAGCTGATCTCAAGGAAGGCAGATACGCCACCCGCCGCTGGCGCGGCACGCCTGGCCTGGGAGAAGAGCAGGCGCGCGGAAATCTGGATACCGCGCGCATCCGAACCCGCTTTCCTCCAGAGCCGAATGGCTATCTGCATTTCGGACACGCAAAATCCATCTGCCTGAATTTCGGTCTGGCGCGGCAGTTCGGCGGGCGCTGTCATTTGCGTTTTGACGACACCAATCCTGAAAAAGAAGAAACGGAATACGCGCGTTCCATTATTGACGCCGTGCGCTGGCTCGGTTTTGACTGGGAAGATTCGCGGGAAAACAATCTGTATTACGCCTCGAATTATTTCGACGCCATGCTCGTCTGCGCGGAATACCTGGTCTCCGCCGGACACGCCTATGTGGATAGCCAAAGCGCGGAAGCCATCCGCGACAGTCGCGGCACGCTCGTTGAGCCGGGAAAGGACAGCCCCTACCGCGCCCGTTCCATCGCGGAAAACAGCGCGCTTTTCAAACGGATGCAGGCGGGAGAATTCCCTGACGGCGCGCATGTGCTGCGCGCGAAAATTGATATGGCCTCGCCGAATATAAACCTGCGCGACCCGGTCATTTATCGCATCCGCCACGCCGAGCATCACAACACCGGCAGCCGCTTTTGCGTCTATCCCATGTATACCTTCGCGCATCCCATTGAGGACGCGCTGGAGAACATTACCCATTCCATTTGTACACTGGAATTTGAAGATCAGCGCCCTTTTTACGATTGGCTTCTGGAACGGCTTGCGGAAGGCGGCCTGTTTTTGCGCCCACTGCCCCGGCAGTATGAGTTTTCCCGCCTGAATCTCACCTATGTGGCGCTTTCCAAGCGGAAACTGATTCAGCTGGTAGAAGAAGGAAAAGTCACAGGCTGGGACGATCCGCGTATGCCGACCCTGGTAGGCGCGCGCCGCCGCGGATACGCTCCGGAAGGATTCCGCCTTCTTATGGAACGAATCGGCGTATCCAAATCCGATTCGCTCATCAGTTACAGCCTGCTGGAAGACTGTATGCGCGAGGTGATGAACGAGACGGACGAGCGGCGCGTCGCTGTGCTTGACCCGATCCGACTGGTTGTCAGCAATTACCCGGAGGGGCAGAGCGAAGACTGCGAAGCGCCCAATCATCCCTTGCGCCCGGAGCTGGGCAAGCGTCTGCTTCCGTTTGGCCGGGAACTCTGGATCGAGCGCGAGGATTTCCGGGAAGTTCCAGACAAAGGCTATCATCGGCTCTGCCCTGGCGGCATGGCGCGGTTGCGCTATGGATTCATCGTCCGCTGCACAGGCTGTGAGAAGGATGCGGCGGGTCAGGTCAAAACCGTTTTCTGCGAATATCTTCCCGAAACCAAGTCGGGGACGCCCGGCGCAGACAGCGTCAAGGTGAAAGGCAATCTGCACTGGCTTTCCGCGCGCCATTCCCAGGCATGCCTCGTGCGCCTTTATGACCGGCTGTTCAGCGTACCCAACCCCGGCGCGGACGGACATGATTTTATTGAGGACATGAACCCGAATTCCTGCCGCGAGATCACCGCTCAAGTTGAAGCAGCGCTAAAAGACGCCCTGCCGGGCATGCGGTTTCAGTTTGAGCGGCATGGATATTTCGCAGTCGACACGCAGGATTCCAGCGCTGGCGCGCCCGTGTTTAACCGCGCGGTCACGCTGAAAGACTCCTGGGGAAAATCCGCGTAAACCTTACGCAAACTACCGCGTTCTTCACGCCCTGCCGGATAGGCGGGGCGTTTTTTGTGACTTATGAGTAAAGAAAGAGGAAATATTCTTTCCTGTTTTCTATTTAGGAGTTAATATGCTTGTAATAAAACATAATTTGCGCAATGCGTCCATGAGATTTACCTATAACCCGCTGTCCTAGTTTTACGCCCCTTTCGCATTGTTGCTTCGCCATGTCCGAATTTCATTACGCCGTTACTGCCGCCGATTTTGAACAGCGCGTTCTGCGCGCGTCGCTGGAACGCCCAGTGCTTTTGGAATTCTGGGCCAGCTGGTGCGGTCCGTGCAAAACGCTCCTCCCTCTGCTGGAAAAACTAGCGGAGGCCTATCAGGGACGCTTTCTGCTGGCCAAGGCCGATTTGGACGCCAATCCTGAACTTGCGCAGATGTTCAATGTGCGTTCTGTACCCACGGTAATCGCGCTTTCGGGCGGACGACCGGTAGATGGGTTTACGGGCGCGCTGCCCGAAGCGCAAATACGCGCCTTTCTGGATCGTTTTGTACCGCCCCCGGAAGCCAATCCGCGTGAGGAAGCCGCTTTGCTGCTGGAAGCGGGAGACAAGGAAGGCGCGCTGGCACTGCTTCTGTCCGCGCACAAGGCCGCCCCGGAAGAGGAAGCCCTGCGTTTGGACGCCGCCGCTTTACTGCTTGCGCAAGGCGACACGGAAGAAGCCGCGCGCTTGCTTGATTTTCCCTATCAAACCGAAAGGGAACGCGCGCGTACTTTGGACGCGCAGCTGTCACTCACGCGCGATGCGGAAAAAAACGCCCACTTGATTGCGCCGTTGCGCGAAAAGCTCGCGCGAGATCCTGATAATCACGCCGCGCGGCTGGAGTTGGCGCGTCTGCTCGCGGGCGCGCGCAAGGAGGAAGAGGCGCTTGAGGCCGCTCTGGAAGTCGCGCGCCGCGCCCCAGACTTTCATGATGGCGCGGGGAAAAAATGCTTGCTGGAGTTTTTCTCTCTGTTTTCTGCCCGCGTGACACTGGACGCGGATCTGGATGATTTAATTCGCCGCTATCGCCGCGCCCTTTCGGCCCTGCTCCATTAAATCTCCGCCCGTCATTTCGCCGCCTTTTCCGTGTAGCAGGAGTTCTCGCCGCACCGCCTATCCCTTTTTAGAAGGAGCGTTTTATGGATTCAACCGTTACTGCCGCCGCCGAATTTGCTCCGGAATCCGGCACGCTTGCCGCGAAATCCGCCGCCGCAGTCACCGCGCCCACGCCCTTGGATGTTTTGAAACAATTTCGCGGCATTTTCAGCACTGTCAAACAGCATTTTCAGCAGATGGAAAGCGCGGTCAGTCTTTCCGGCTCGCAGTTATGGACGCTTTCGATTGTCGCGCGCCAGCCGGGAGTGCGTATCTCTGACCTCGCGCGCGTCATGGGCATTCATCAATCCACCAGCAGCAACCTAGTAGATTGTCTGTACCGCCAAAAGCTGATTATCAAGCAACGTACGGATGAAGATCAGAGAGTAGTGCGGCTTTATCCTACCGAACGCGGACAGAGTGTTTTGCGCGACGCGCCGCAGCCGCAGGAAGGGATCCTGCCGGACGCCCTGAACCGGCTTCCCGCCGAAGACCTGGCGCGGCTTCACGTGCTATTGGGCAAACTTTTCACACTTCTGAAAATATCTTGCGAAAAAACAAACGCCAAAGAAAAGCGTCTGCCCGAACCGGATGGTACGGCGATCCCGCTGGCCGAACTTGCGAAAATGCCCATAAAAATAGAAAGTTGATTTACATTTCAATCCGTCCGCCGCCTTCTCCAAAATATTTCCCGCAATGCGTTTTTACCGCTTTACGATCCATCCTCTGCCGTACATCGTTTTGCCGGTGTTGCTGACGCTTTCTGGGTGCGCGCTCGTTTCAGAGGCAGAAAAGAATTCTTTCCCGCAAGCGCGAAAACACGCGCCGTACTCCCCGGAAAACTCTGCCGCCAACCCTCTTTCTCAAGATACCAATAGAAAGGTTTCGCCGCGCCCGGACGCGGTGTTTTTCCTGCCGCTTCCCCTGAAGTCCGGCCATAAAAATATACCGGCAGACGCGCAGAAAACATTGCGTCAAACGCTGGACAATCTGCGCGGCGAACGCAATGTTCTTTTTGTTCTTGAGGCCTGGCTTCCGGTCTCCGGAAGTCAGGAAATAAGTTTAAGCATGGCGCGGCAAGCCGCCCAGGCAATCAAGGAGCAACTCGTCAACCTGAATGTGCGCTCCTACCGCGTCAAAACCCAGGTGCGCGGCAACGTGGAAATCAATCATAGCTCTCCGGAAAACGACCGTCTGCGCGTTGATTTGTTTTTGCTGCGTTTGCCGCGCTAAATCAAAGCTCTTTCGCATTCAACCCGCAGAGAATTTTATTCTCCGCGCTGGCTTATTTTAGCCGTACCGGCTTTTCCGGTTTTTTCTTTTATTATGAAAATAATCTCTTCTATGCGTTATTTTTGCTATTTCATTTGGATAAAATTCATCTTCTGGGAGCTTTATTTTTCTCCATAAAAACATCCCGATGTATGTTCACACTCTGCAATACATTTCAAAAGCACAAGAAAAACTCATAAAAACAGCGATTCCCGCAAAAATGAAATTTCCGCCGATCCTCTTTCTTACGCGAAAAACTGTCCTGCGGAAAAGCGGCCCGATCACTCCGGAAGCGGATAGCCATGCACTGTTTCGATCAACGCATGAACATGCTCCGGCGGCGTAAATTGCGAAATTCCATGCCCAAGGTTAAATATCAGCCCTGTGCGCGAATTTCCGCTTTCGCCCTGTATTTCAGAGTGATAAAAAGACGCCAGCGTCGCGCGCGCCTCTCTTTCGATAACGTCGGGCGGCGCAAACAAGACATAAGGGTCCAAATTACCCTGCAAAGCGACATGGCTGCCTACACGCCGCCGCGCCTCTCCCAGATCAACACTCCAATCCAGACCCACGCCGTCGCAGCCCGACCGCGCGACGTCCTCCAGCCACAACCCCCCGCCCTTGGTAAATACAATGGCGGGAATCGTCTCGCCCGCCCATGTCCTATGTAGCGCGGCCAAGATACGCGCCATATACGCAAGAGAAAATTCACGGTACGCCGCCGTGGACAAAACCCCGCCCCAGGTATCAAACAACATGACAGCCTGTACGCCGCTTTCAATCTGCGCGTTCAGGTACGCGATCACCGCCTCGCTCGTCACCGCCAAAATACGGTGCAAAAGATCAGGCCGCGCGTAGAGCATGGTCTTAATCTGGCGGAAATCTTTGGAGCCGCCGCCTTCCACCATATAGCAAGCCAGCGTCCAGGGACTGCCCGAAAAACCGATAAGCGGCACAGAACGATTCAGCGCCCGAACGGTGGAAGAAACCGCATCCATCACATACCGCAAACTGACCGAAGGATCAGGCGCGGTCAGCGCGGCAATATCCGCCTCTTCACGCAAGGGACGCAGAAAACGCGGTCCCTCCCCGCTCTCAAAATAAAGCCCCAGACCCATCGCGTCCGGGACAGTCAGAATATCTGAAAAAAGAATGGCGGCGTCCAAGTCGTAGCGCGCCAGCGGCTGCAAAGTCACTTCCGTCGCCAAATCGGGCGACTTGCACAGAGAAAGAAAATCTCCCGCGCGTTTTCTGCTCGCGCAATACTCCGGCAGATAACGCCCCGCCTGACGCATCAGCCAAATCGGCGTACGTGTTACCGCCTCTTTTCTGAGCGCGCGCAAAAAATCATCGTTTTGGAGACGGGTCATAGCCAAGTTCCGAACAAAAGAGTTCGCATTATCACATTATGCCCGCCGCGCCGCCAACTTCTTCCCCGCTCTTCCCCCGCCTTGCGGCATGGCGCACAGCGGGGCTTGCGGCAATGCGCCCTTCCCGCAGCAAGTTTTCCACGTTCTCTTCAATGCGTTCCGTATCGTAAAGATAGTTCACCATGACGCCGAACGACTGGCGCATCCCTTTTTCGGACGTATCCGCGCATACATTGAGCCGCTCTACGCGCGCGCCATTTCCTAAATGAAAACGCGCCACCGGATCCAATGGACGCCCTTCGTCATTCCGCGCCAGCAGCAGGTAACGCGCCGCCAGCCGCACAAGCGGCGCACCTAGCGCGCGCGTCAAACGTTCATTTTCTGTCCACTCCGCGTTCCAAAGAAATTCCGGAAGCGCTTCGCGCGCAATGGGCGCGCCCCTTCCCAGCGCCTTGCCAATCCGCGCAAGATCGTCCGCGCTGAAAACATCCCCCCAGATTTCCGGCGTTTTTTCTGTCCATTTCCTGAGCGCGGGCAAAGGAGACAGCGTGGAAAACTGTTTCAAACGCGGAAAATCACGGCGCAAATCTTCAATCACCCTCTTCAGCAAAAAATGCCCGAAAGAAACGCCGCGCAGCCCTTGCTGAGTATTGGAAATGGAATAAAAAATCGCGCTGTTGGCCGAATGCGCGTCAAAAAGCGGCGCTTTCTCATCCAATAAATCCCGCACGTTCCCCGCAAGACGCCCGGTAAGCGCGACTTCTACAAAAATCAACGGCTCATCCGGCATACGCGGATGGAAAAAACCATAGCAGCGACGGTCTGAATCCAGACGATTTTTCAGGTCTGACCAAGAGTCAATGCTGTGCACCGCCTCATAACGCATAAGCTTTTCCAGTAGCGACGCAGATGACTGCCAAGTGATCCGGCGCAATTCCAGAAACCCAACGTCAAACCAGGCGCGCAGAATATGCTCCAGTTCACGGTCAAGCGACGCAAGCTCCGTGTCATCCTTCAAAAAATGCAGCAAATCAACGCGCAAATCAATCAAAAAGCGCACCCCCTGCGGCAAGGCGTTGAATTGCGTCAGTATGCGGGCGCGCGGCGAGCGCAGCGCGCTCCACAGCCGCGCTTCCGCTTCCCATTGCGACGGGGCGCCAAGGCTTTTTTGATAATCCGTATGCGCGGCTTCTATCCGCGCGGGATCAGGTCCAAATTCCGTGGCGATCAGCCGCAAAAACGCATGCCGCCCCGCGCGATCCAGCTTCAAATAGGACTCGCCCAAGCGGCGGGCGCGCTGCCGGGCGGCTACTTCCCCGCCAATGCCGCTGGCGCATTCCCGCAGCTGAGTGCGAATTTTCCCCAGAGCGCGATCATCCAGGGAATGCTCTTTCCCGGATTTTTCTCGCCATAAACCACGCATCTTGCGCAACCCACGCGATAACGGACTTCCCATCACAAAATCTTCCAGTAAAACTGACAACGGATAGCATTATATCAATATCTTCCTAAAAAATAGCGACAATTTCCGCGAACGTGCCGTTAATTATCCAGATACCGCCAATATGTTTTCATGCGCCGCGCAAAACAACCGCCCGCGTACACTCACAAATCTCCCCAAAGATGCTGAAGGATGGCAAGAGCCGCCAAGCCCGCTGTTTCCGTCCGCAAGACTCTTTCGCCCAGCGCGAGCGGCATGAATCCCGCGCGAAGCGCCGCGTCTTCTTCTTCTGGAGCGAACCCGCCTTCCGCGCCAACAAGAAGCGTAACGTGTTCGGGGACGACAGAAGGCGAAAATTCGGAAAGATTCCCCGGTGCGCCGGGCAAAAGAATAAATTTCAGCCCCGGAAGCGCAACGGCGTCCTCTCGCAGCCAGTCCGTTATATTTCGCAGATCGTAGATTTCTGGAACGCGGTTACGCCCGCATTGTTCACAGGCAGAAACAGCGACGCCGCGCCAGCGCCACTGACGTTTTTCCGCGCGCTCTCCAGAAAGACGCGGCGTACTGCGGCGGCCACTCAACGGCACAAACGCGCTTACGCCCAACTCCACCGCCTTTTGCAACGTAAAATCCATTTTGTCCTGCGCCTGCATCGTTTGCGCCAACGTCAGGAAAAGCGGCGACTCCCGCTCCACAGGACGCCACTCGCCCAACTGCGCGACAAGCGCGGGCGAAATGCGAGGTTTTCGGGATTTTTCAGAAAACGCAGGCGTGGGAGCCATCGCCAAGCGGGCGGGATATTCGCCTCCCGTTCCGTCAAACAGAATAATTTCCTCTCCGGCGGACAAACGCAAAACAGTGACCATATGCCGCGCCAGTTCAGGAGGCAACGGCAAACACTGCCCCTGCGTCAGCCGCTTCGCGGAAAAAAATCGGCGCGGCATACGCGCGCTCCGAAAAAAACGCCCTGCCTGAAACGAAAAACCGGCAAAACGCCGCTCATTGCGGGTTCCCGGAAGTCATCGCAGACGCTTCCGTTTTGCGGACAGCGGCCTTTTTACCGGCTGCGCCCAAAGCGCGGGCGGCGCGCGCCGCTCTGGGATCGGCGATGAGCGGACGATAAATTTCCACCCGGTCGCCCGCGCGCAACGGCGTGTCCATTTTGGCAAGTTTTGAAAAGACGCCGAACCGGCCTCGCGCAAGATCAATATGCGGATATTTTTTCAGGAATCCGGAAGCCTCCAGCGCATCCTGCAACACGCTTCCCGGAGGAAGAGAAAGCCGCACCACTTCCTGTCGGCTCAGCAAGGCATAAACGACTTCAACAGGGAAAAAATCCGAATTTTCCTGGGTCATGAACGCGCTCCGTAGATCACATCCGCACGCTTAACAAAGGCGTCCACAAAGCTATTCGCGATGACGCCAAAAGCAGGGCCAATGACTTTCCCCAGCAACCGGTTGGAAAAATCATAGGACAATCGAAAGTCAATTTTGCATGCGTCGTCGCTTAGCGTAATAAAACGCCACATTCCCTCAAGTTTTCTAAAAGGGCCTTCCACCAGGCGGATTTTCATCCAATGGGGAATTTCCTTTTCATTTTCCGTCGTGAAATGCGCGCGCACGCCATGGTAGCGAATATGCAAAGTGCCAATGGTTTTATGCTCGTCGCGGTGGCGGCATTCCGTCTCGCCGCACCAGGGCAGAAACTGCGGATAATCCTCGCAACGGTCAACAAGATCAAACATTTGTTGCGCGGAATGATGAATCAGCACGGTTTTTTCTACAGTGATCATACGCCGGGAGGAGCAAATGAATTCTGTTAAAATAGTCTAATTGTAACGAATCCCGCCCTTTTATGACTATTGCCCTAAACAAAAAAGCCCTGCACGATTATTTTATTGAAGAAAAATACGAGGCCGGTTTGGTGCTTGAAGGCTGGGAGGTCAAAGCAATCCGCGCCCGTCGCGTACAAATCGCGGAAGCCTATGTTCTCATCAAAAAAGGGGAAATCTGGCTTCTCGGTATGCATATCACCCCGCTTGCCGCCGCTTCAACCCACGTAACCCCCGACCCTACGCGCACCAGAAAACTGCTTCTGCGCGAGAACGAGGTTATGCGTTTAATCGGCAAAGTTGAGCGCGCTGGTTTTACTCTCATTCCGCTGGACCTGCATTACGCGCGCGGGCGCGTCAAGGTGGAAATCGCTCTTGCCCGCGGCAAAAAACAATACGATAAACGCGAGGACGCGAAAGAAAAAGATTGGGCGCGGGAAAAACAGCG
Source organism: Zoogloeaceae bacterium (assembly GCA_031256795.1). Taxonomy (GTDB): domain Bacteria; phylum Pseudomonadota; class Gammaproteobacteria; order Burkholderiales; family Rhodocyclaceae; genus Azovibrio. The sequence continues at coordinate 44,542 of JAIRPW010000032.1, forward strand.
GCTGATGCGCGGGAAAAACCGTCTGTCGTAAGCGGCGCGGCAACCGCGAGAAAAAATATTATGCAACCGCAGTATGTTGATACTCTGCTGTATCTCCTGGGGATCGCGGCCTCTGTCGTAGGCGGCGTGACCGGCGTTCTGGAAGCGGGCAGAAAACAGATTGACCTTTTCGGCGCGATCATGGCGGGAGTCGCGGCTTCTTTGGGCGGCGGAACCGTGCGCGACATTCTTCTCGACCGCCCTGTATTCTGGATTACCGATGATAGCTATTTGATCGCCACCATCGCCGCGGCGATCCTTGCCTTTTTTACCGCGCGGCGCTGGACATTGCCGCACAAAATTTTCCTGCTTCCAGACGCGATGGGGCTGGCGCTTTTTTCCGTAGTCGGCACGCAGATTGGCTTACAGTTTCACGCGCCCTGGCTGGTGGCAAGTCTCATGGGCGTCATCACTGGCGTTTTCGGCGGTCTGCTGCGCGATGTGCTTTCCAATGAAGTGCCGCTGGTTTTTACCAGTGAGCTATACGCGACCGCGGCATGGGCAGGTTCGGTGCTTTTGATTGTGATGCAGGAAATGGGCGTGGGGCATACCGCGGCCAGCTTTCTGGCAATGGCGGCGATCATCGCGCTACGTCTTGCGGCAATTTACTGGCATATCACCCTGCCGCACATCGTGCCGCGCGAATATCCCTGAAACGCCGCGACCCGGAAAAACGCCGCGCGGCACGGCATAAAACGCTCGCGACCTTGCCTTTATAATATCTGTATTCACGGCTTCCTAATCGGCGCGGACGGAAAAAGGGAAAAACATGACGTACAAAGTATTTATTGACGGGCGGCATGGCACAACCGGACTCAAAATTGACGAACGGCTTTCTGGCCGAAGCGATATTGAGCTTTTGGAAATTGCGGAAAATGAACGCAAAAACCCAGCCGCCAAAGCAAAAATCATCAATCAGGCGGACATTGTTTTTCTCTGTCTTCCAGATGACGCCTCCCGTGAAGCCGCGGCGCTGGTATCTCCCGAAAATACCAATACGCGCCTTTTGGACGCCTCCACCGCGCACCGCGTTCACCCTGACTGGGTCTATGGATTGCCGGAACTTGTCGGCAGTCAACGTCAGGCCATCGCGCGCGCGCGGAAAGTCGCCGTGCCGGGCTGCCATGCCAGCGGCTTTATCTTGCTGATACGGCCGCTCATCGCGGGCGGAATTCTTCCGGCGGATTATCCGCTGAGCGCCTATTCCGTGACTGGCTACAGCGGCGGCGGCAAGGAAATGATCGCCAGCTATGCGCAGCCGGACACTCTGCCAGAAGCCATGCAAAGCCCGCGTTTTTACGCCCTGGGGCTGAAACACAAGCATGTCCCGGAAATGCAAAAAATGAGCGGGCTTGCGCACCCGCCGCTTTTCACGCCGATCGTTGGCAATTTTGAACGCGGCATGGTTGTGGCCGCGCCGATTTTCCCGCGTCTTTTGCCCCGCGCGCTCACACCCGACGATCTTGCGGCGTTTTATGGTGAATATTACGCGGGCGAGCCATGTGTGCGCGTCTTGCCCTCCGGGGCGCAAAGCGCGGCGCTGGAGAACGGTTTTCTGCCCGCGACCGCCTGCAACGGCACGAATCGCGTAGAAGTTTTTGTTTTTGGCCACGCGGAACATATTCTCGTAGCCGCCCGTTTCGACAACTTGGGCAAAGGGGCGTCTGGAGCCGCGATTCAATGCATGAACCTAATGCTGGGAGTGGATGAATTGCGCGGACTTTCCGCGTGACAAAAGCGCGCGGCGCGCCCCGGCGCTCCTGCGCCGCGCTCAGGGAACTCGCCCTGCAAGCGCTGGCGGCGGCTCTGGCGCTGGGCGTCTGGTTTTTGTGGAACAATTTTTCGTCAGCGGTCTGGCCATTCGACTTTTTTCTCTGTTGCCTCATCGGGATCGCCGCGCGGCTGCTGGCACGTATTTTTCGCTCGCCGCCCTGGTGGCAAGTGATTCATTTATTCTTTGCGCCCGCGCTTTTTCTCGCCCTTTTTTGGCAAAGCCGACTAGGGTTCTCGCCATTCTGGAGTTTGGCGGCGTTTTTGCTGCTCTGGCTTTTGTTTCGCGGCGCGCCCAGCGGTCAGGCGCCGCTTTACCTGAGCGGCGAGTCTGCCGCGCGCTCCGCGTCCACTCTGCTGCCGCAAGGCGCGGCGCTTCTGGACGTCGGCGCGGGAATCGGAAGTTTTCTGCTTCCGCTTTCCCGCATGCGCCCGGATATGACGCTGACCGGAATCGAGAACGCTCCCGCGCTCTGGGTCTTGGGCAAAATACGTCTTGCGCTTTCCGGCAAAGCGGGGCGAAATGTTCGCTGGCAAATGGGAAATTTCTGGCAAATTCCCTGGGCGAAATACGACGCGATTTATTGTTTTTTATCTCCCGCGCCCATGCCCGCCGTCTGGGAAAAGGCACGGATGGAAATGCGCCCAGGCAGCCTTGTCATCAGCAAAGCCTTCCCCATCCCTGGAATTGCCGCTGTTACGCGCTTTAAGGCAAGCAGCGCAACGGATACACTTTACATGTACACAGTTCAAAAAACTTGCATTTAGAATATTGTCTTTTTGCGCAAACTACTATGCGTTATGAATTTACCCCGCAAACTAAGCGTTTCCGCGTTACGCGGCATGACGGTAGCGAGCTGATCCTTTCTGACGCGCCCCTTTTGCTCACCGCGCTTCACAAGGGAGAAATCAGTGAGACGATGCTGCTGTTTGACGCGAACAGCGGCAAACGCGCCTCTGTCAGCGCCTATATCTCAGAAGCGTTTGCATCCACGCAAAAACCAAATAAAGACGGAAAGCGTTTCCGCGTTACGCGGCAAGACGGCAGTGAACTCTCCTTTTCCGACGTATCTACCCTGCTTTCCTTGATCCGCAAAAAAGAAATTAGCGAAGCCACTCCGCTCCTGGACGTCCATAGCGGCAGGCGCGCGCCTGTGGGCGCGCATATTTCGGCGGCGCTTGGCTCCGCGCAAGACTCAAATAACGCGGAGAAAGCAGAACTGACGCTCGCGCCGTTGCGCGCCCCCGCAGATATAAACGAAGCGCCGAAAAAATTATTCCCGCTTGGGAAAACCCTGCTCCTCCTGCCCGTTGCGCTGCTTCTGGGAATTCTGTTGGAGACTGCTGTTTCGTGGGGTCACTCGCAAAATCAGAAAACTCTCGCGAATTCCCAGGCAGAACGCGCGCTCGGCGATTTAAGGCTGATGAGCGTCGCCATTGAAACCTGCCTGAATGAAGGACGCCTAAAAATGGGACAGGGAGAGGGCGAATGCGCCCCCAACTACGCTTGTTCTCCCTTGCTCGTCGGCGCGAAGCAGGATGGCTCCGCAGCCTGCACGCCCGGAATGGGAATCCCGCAAACGCGCTCACCGAAAGCCCTGGACCGCCGGGAGAACATTACCGCCACGTTCGGCCCTCAGGCCGCACCGCTCCTGCAAGGCAAAACACTGGTCATCCAACGCTATGGAAGCGGCCCCAAAAACGGCGTGTGGCATTGCGACTCGACCGCGAGTACCGTCGAGAATCAATACAGGCCTCCGTCCTGCCAGGGAAAATGACGCTTTGCCGCGCTTCGCTCAATCTGCGGGCACGGTGCGGGAAAGCGCCCATTGGCGGAGCGCGTCGACGCGCTCCGCCATAACCACGGACAGGGGAAAAGTTTGAGAAAGGGCGTATTCAACGTCCTCCTGACTGACCGGAACATGCCGCGAGCGCGCGGCATATCCCGCGGAGAGAATCGCTTGTTCGATTTCCGCGCCGGAAAATCCTTCGCTCAATTCCGACAACCGTTCCGTATCGAAAGCGTTCTCGTTTTCCCTGCGCTTCTTTAGGTGAATCGAAAAAATGCGCGCGCGCGTTTTGGCGGCAGGCAGATCCACGAAAAAAATCTCATCAAACCGTCCTTTGCGCAGCAGCTCTGGCGGCAAAGCAGAAATATCGTTAGCCGTAGCCACGATGAATACCCGATCCGCGCGCTCGCTCATCCATGTCAAAAGCGTGGCCAGAACCCGTTTGGAAACCCCGCCGTCACTCTCGAAACCGCCCGCCGCCAAACCTTTTTCAATTTCGTCCAACCACAAGACGCACGGCGACATAGCGCAGACAATATTCAGCGCGTTGCGTAAGTTGGCTTCGCTTTCACCGTGATACTGGCCGTAAAGCCGCCCGAAATCCAACTGAAGCAACGGCAATTGCCACGATCCGGCAACGCATTTGGCCGCCAAACTTTTCCCCGCGCCCTGTACACCGAGCAGGAGCATCCCCTTGGGCGCGGGCAGATCAGGATTGTTATCGGGATCAAGAAACACCTCGCGGCGCAAACGAAGCCATTCTTTCAAACGATCGAGACCGCCAATCTGATCAAGCGAGGGAACCTTCATCTCCAGTGTCAGCAGATTCGCGGAATCGAGAGACTGATATTTATGACGCAGAACGCGCTCAATGTCGGCGGCGGTAAGCGCGCCATCATCCTCTATTGACATGCGGCACAACTTACGAATGTCACTTTCGGTAAGGCCGCGCAAGTGCTGCGTAAACAGGCTAATCCCCTGCCGGGAGGCTGCGGCTTTTCTGCCGTGACGCTCCCTCCATCTCCGGGCTTCCTGCAAAAGAATTTCATGAATCCGCGCACGATCCGGCAGCGCGGGCGCAAAAAAGACCGTCTCCTTTTTCAGATCATCGGGAATATCGAGGTCCGCCGCGATGAAAACCAGCATCCGGCTGGAGTCCTGCGCGACGACGTCTTTAATCAGACGAATCGCCACCGGATTGTCCATAAAATGGCGCGCGTCAAAAAACACATAAATCGCGTTATCGTGCGACCCCGCGATATAGCGCAGCGCCGCCGCAATCTCTTCTGTGTTATAGGCGCGCTGACGCTTCCTCCCCTCCACGAGACCTCCGGTCGTCACGCTCCAGCGCGCGATATTGCGGTCATTGAGCCAAGCCAGACGTTCCAGCATGGCGAAAACACGCTGCTCTTCATAGGATTGAATAACGACGAGCGATTGTTTTCGGTTCAGAAGCTCTTCAAGTCTGGCCAGATCGTCCAAAGGGAATCTCCCGCAAAATATTGATTGTGCCAAATTTTAGAGTTTACCGAAAAAAGCAACGGGACGCCGCGCAAATCAAACGAAATCCCATGCCGGGAAGCCCGCCCCGCCCGCTGGACAGACAGGTACAATGCGCGCTTTTCGTCATAGAACTTTTTCCGGAGAATGCCGTGCTTGTCGCATCCAACCTCACTATGCAGTTTGGCGCAAAGCCCTTGTTTGAAAATGTCAGCGTCAAATTTGGAAACGGATTTCGCTACGGGCTAATCGGCGCCAACGGCGCGGGCAAGTCGACCTTCATGAAGATATTGAGCGGCCTTTTGGAACCCACTTCCGGGAATGTTTCGCGCGACGCGCACGAGCGCATGGCCTATCTGAAACAGGATCAGTTCGCCTTTGAGGATACGCGCGTCCTGGACGTCGTGATGATGGGACACGAAGAAATGTGGCATGTCCGCGAGGAAAAAGACGCGATTTACGCCAACCCGGAGGCGACAGAAGCGGACTATCTTAAAGCAGCCGATCTGGAAACCCGCTTTGCCGAATGCAACGGCTATACTGCGGAAGCCAGGGCGGGAGAGCTTCTCCTGGGCGCGGGAATTCCCATAGAGTTACATCAAGGCCCCATGCGCGAGGTCGCCCCTGGCTGGAAGCTCAGGGTTCTGCTTTGTCAGGCGCTCTTTGCCGATCCGGACATCCTGCTGCTGGATGAGCCAACCAATAATCTGGATATTCATACCATCCGCTGGCTGGAAGATATGCTAAACCAGCGCGAATCCACGATGATCGTCATCTCCCATGACCGGCATTTTCTCAATCAGGTCTGCACCCATATGGCAGATTTGGATTATGGGAAAATCACGGTTTATCCGGGAAATTATGACGATTTTATGGAGGCCGCCGCGCAGTCGCGCGCGCGCCTACAGGCCGCCAGCAGCCGGGCAAAGGACAAAATCAGCGAGTTGCAGGAATTTGTGCGCCGCTTTTCCGCCAATAAATCCAAGGCCAAACAGGCGACGAGCCGCCTAAAACTCATTGAGAAACTGAAACCGGAAGACGTCAAGCCTTCGTCCCGGCAATATCCATGGATACGTTTTGAATTCGACGGCAAGGAGAAATTGCATCGGCAGGCGGCGGAAATTAAAAACCTGACGTTCCGTTATGAGAATGGCGACAAAATTTTCTTTCACGGCGCAAATTTCACTTTGCACGCGGGCGACAAAGTGGCGGTTATCGGCGGCAACGGCGTAGGCAAAACGACTCTGCTCAAACTGTTGGCGAAAGCGCTGTTCCCGACAGAAGGAGAAATTCACTGGGCAGAAAAAGCGCGTCCCGGCTATTACGCGCAGGATCATAGCGCCGAGTTTGCCGATACCCGCCCGCTTACGGAATGGATTGCCGCCTGCGCGCAAGCGCACGCGACAGAAGGCGAGGAGACGGAGACTCTGGTGCGCGGCACTTTGGGGCGGCTGCTCTTTTCCAGCGACGAACAAAAAAAACCCGCCAACGTCATTTCCGGGGGCGAGCAGGGGCGCATGATTTTCGGTCGGCTCATGCTGGGCGCGCATAACGTGCTGATCCTGGATGAACCGACGAACCACCTGGATATGGAATCCATTGAATCCTTGAACACCGCGCTTGATTTGTACCAAGGAACGCTGATTTTTGTTTCGCATGACCGGGAATTCGTTTCCAGTCTGGCTACGCGCGTCGTGGAAATTCGCGCGGATGGCAGCCTGTTTGATTATCAAGGCACATACGAGGAATATTTGTCCAGCCAGGGGGTGGAATAGGCGCGCGGTCTGAAAAACTTCGGGCATGTCGCGCGCCGTCGGACGCGCCCGAAGCGCCGCGCTTTCGTGTCAAAAGAGCCTAACCGTTTTCCCAGGGAATGCAGCTTTAGTTGTTTTTCTTTCATTTCCTTTTATAATCGTTCCCCTTTGACTTTTGGCAGAAAACATTATGGTTGTCATTCGCCTTTCCCGCGGCGGCGCGAAGAAGCGCCCGTTTTACAACATGGTCGTCACCGATTCGCGCAATCGCCGCGACGGGCGCTTCATTGAGCGCGTCGGCTTTTACAATCCCGTGGCCGCAGCGCATGAAGAAGGTCTGCGCGTCGCGCTGGATCGTCTGACCTACTGGAAACAAAACGGCGCGCAGCTTTCTCCGACAGTGACCCGTTTGGTCAAGCAATACGCCGCAAAACAAACGGCCTGACTTTGCATTCGCGTGGCCGCGCCTCTTTCTGAATCCCCCGTCCAACCCCCAGTCGCGTCGCCGGACGCGCGGGTGATTCTGGGAAAAGTCAGCGGCGCGTATGGCGTGTTGGGCTGGCTGCGTATTCGTCCCTTTGGAGATAATCCCGAACGCTGGCGAAGCATTACGCGCTGGCAGTTTTCTTCAGACGAAAACGATGAAGCCGCCTGGCGCTCTTTTACGTTGGCTGAGTGCCGGACAGAAGCCGGACAAAAAGGCGGATGGCTGGCGCGTTTTCAGGAAATTGATACCCGTGACGCGGCAGAAAAGCTAAAAGGCTGCCTGGTAGCGGCGGCACGCGCGGATTTGCCCGCCACGGACAACGATGAATTTTATTGGGGCGATCTCCTCAACATGACGGTGGTCACCCTGGCGGGCGCGACGCTCGGCTCGGTCGCCGCGCTCCTGGAAACCGGCGCGCATGATGTGCTGCGCGTGACAAACGCGGAAGGGCAGGAATGGCTGATTCCTTTTGTCTCGCCCATCGTTTGCGACGTTGATATGGATGCGCGGCGCATTCGCGTTGACTGGGGGTTGGATTGGAACTAGCAGCCGCAGGCGAGACGGAAGAAACGTTTGCGGAAAACGAAGTGGCGCGGTTTGCTTGCGTCACCATTTTTCCGGAAATGTTTTCAGCGTTAACGCAGTACGGAATTTCCCGGCGCGCCTTGGAGGCAAAGCTCTGGTCGCTTACGCTTGTCAATCCTCGATCATTTTCCGGGAATGCGGCGCAAACGGTGGATGATCGCCCCTATGGCGGCGGCCCTGGCATGGTCATGCGGCCGGAGCCTTTGCTGGCCGCTATTGAGTCCTCCAAAATGGCGCTGCATGCGGCAGGCGCGCGGAAAAGCCGTGTGTTATACCTTTCTCCGCAAGGACGTTTGCTGGATCACGCGCGCGTCATGGCGATTTCCGCGCAGGCGCGGCAAGCGACTGGCTTTGTATTGCTGTGCGGGCGCTATGAAGGCGTAGATGAACGTATTCTGGAGACGGCAATTGACGAAGAGGTCTCTTTGGGAGACTTTGTCTTGTCTGGCGGAGAATTGCCTGCAATGGCGCTGATGGACGCGGTAATTCGGCTGCTGCCTCGCGCGCTGGGCGACGCGGCTTCCGCGCGTGAAGATTCGTTTGCCGCAGGTTTGCTGGATTGCCCGCATTACACTCGCCCAGAAGTTTTTCTGGGGCAAAAGACGCCGGAAGTGCTGCTTTCTGGCGATCATGGCAGAATTCGCCGCTGGCGGCTTAAAATGGCGCTGGCGCGAACCCGGAAACGCAGGCCGGATCTCCTGCGGAATCGCGCGATATGCGCGGAAGAAACGCAACTCCTCGCCGAACTTCTTGCGGAAGAAAGCGCGGAGCAATGCGGTGAGCATAGATTAAACAAGGAAAACTCACATGAATCTGATTGAGCAATTGGAAAACGAAGAAATTGCCCGTTTGGGCAAGACATTGCCAAGCTTTGCGCCGGGAGACACTGTCGTAGTGCAGGTCAAGGTCAAAGAAGGCAGCCGCGAGCGTTTGCAGGCCTATGAAGGCGTAGTGATTGCCAAGCGTAACCGCGGGCTGAATTCCTCCTTTATTGTCCGCAAAATTTCCTCTGGCGAAGGCGTAGAACGCACGTTCCAAACCTATTCGCCGCTTGTCGTTTCCGTGGAGGTCAAACGGCGCGGCGATGTACGGCGCGCCAAGCTCTATTACTTGCGCGCACGTTCCGGGAAATCCGCGCGCATTAAGGAAAAACTGGTCAGGAAGCAAGACGCCGCCGCGCGGTAAGCGGTCTCGGCGCTTTGGTTTTGGCATCCCCTATGGAACGCTTCGGCGTTCCATTTTTATCTGAGAGCATTCTTCATGCCGCCCTCCCCGCTTTTTCCATCGTCCGCAAGACCTTTTCCTTTGCCGGTTGTGGCGGCGTCGTCCAGGAGCGAAGCGGCGGCGGATGACGCCTTGCCCACAGGGCTTTCCATGCCGACGGATATGGCGGTTTTTTCCGCGCCGCAGCTCCCCAAACAAACGAGCCGCGCGCTTGTCACCGCAGTTCAGACACGGCTTGCCGCCCTGCTGTCTCGCATGGAAGCAACCGATTTTATGCGCGCGACAGACATTACGGAAAATCTGCTCGCCTGGCCAGAATCTGAACGTCTGCTTGCGGGCGATCTTTTGGGATTTGGCGAAGTCAGCGCCTATGCCGTAGATCGCCGCACGGCAGATACACGGATTTGGCGGGTCCAGGAAACTGCTTTTCCCGGCCTGTGGCGGGTTTTGTCCATTCCAGAATCTGACAAAAAAAGTCAACCTATCGTAGATTTTTTACAGGCGGGCAGCATTCCGCCCGTCTTGGGCGAAGTCATGCTCGCGGCAAGCGCCGCTGCGCATCCTCTGCCGGAGCGCGCCGAAGGTCTCATGAACGCCCCGGCGCTGATGCGCGAAATCCATGCGCGCGCGCGCGCGTGGAAAGAAGGGGACGCGCCCTGCCTTTTCAACTTTACGCTTCTTCCTGTCACACCCGCGGACCTGGAGGCGCTCTATGGCTGGCTGGGACACCGGGAGGTTTCTATTCTTTCGCGCGGCTACGGGAATTGCCGGATGAGCAGCACACGGCTTTCCTACGTCTGGTGGGTGCAATATTTCAACAGCATGGATACGCTGATTCTGAATACGCTGGAAATAACTGTTCTGCCGGAAGCCGCTTTGGCCGCGCGGGAAGATTACGAAGATTCGCGCCGACGGCTTCTTGAGCACCTGACCACGCTGAAAGCGGCTTGAGGTCGACATCCCGGAGCCTTTGGTGTCTGACTGTCTGTGGCATAAAAATCCCTCATCCGCTATCGAGCATATCTTTCGGGAAATTGCGCAAACGCGCATGAAGGACATGCCGCTTTCTCATCCAAACCTGTCTGTGGAGGCCGTTGACTTCCGCCGTTACGCAAAAAGTCAGGAGCAGCCGCCGCACTGGCGCGGGATTTTGATTTTGCCCTGGACAATGAATTTACTGCTTTTGCCTACGCCAGAAAGCGTGAATGTCTGGCCGAATTCGCCTCTTGGTCACGCTTTCCTTTGGCATTTCCCGTTCGGCGTCTATTCGTGTACTTCCGCGCATACAGAAAAACTGGGCGCGTACCATTTTTGTCCGCTGTTTTCCCCGCCGCTGCCCTTTGCTTCCCAGGAAGAGGCCCGGAACACCGCGCGCGCGGCGCTGATCACATTGGAAACGCAAGTCGCGCAAACCGGGCCGCGCCACACCGCGCCAGAAAATATAGCGGCAGAAAACACTTTAATGCGCCGCCGGGATTTTTTGAATCCGGCCCGATTTTTTGGAAAACGCGCGAAAGGAGGTTTTAATGCCTGACAACGGCATGACGGCGGGGCATTTGCGCGTGCGCGCCAGCTGGCGGAATGGCATGGCGCAAATCGAGTCTGTCCTTCTGAAGCGCCCGCCAATTGCGCGCTTGTTAACGGGCTTATCCGCCGCGGAAGCAACAAAGCGTATTTCAATGTTTTATAGCCTTTGCCGCCACGCGCAAACACGAGCGGCAAAACGCGCGCTAGCCGCCGCGCGCGGAGAAAAAAGGCGTGCCTATTCAGAAATGGCAGACGCCGCGCTTTGGCGTGAAATGCTGCACGAGCAGCTCTGGCGTTTGTGTCTGGACTGGCCGCGCGCGCTGGGTTGTCCTCCGGAAACACAAGCGGCGGCACGGCAAGCCTTCGCGCTCTGGCGGCGTCAGCAAAAGCGAGCGTTTTTTGCGCGCCGCTCGGCGGCGCTTCTGAAATTTCTGGAGAGCTGCCTTTCGGAAAACACGCTCCCCTCGCAAATTCCAAATGCTTTACGGAAAGCGGCGGACGACGCGCTGGCCGGATGGCGGGAAAAGCACCCTTATCCAGAAACCTTCTCGTCTGATCCGGCTGAAGAGGGAGTAGGCGAAGCGCATGTATATGGCGCACGCGGCTGGCTAACGCATTGGGTGCGCCTGGACGCGGCAGGCAACGTCGCGGAATACCGCGTCATCGCGCCAACAGATCGAAAGTTTGCGGACTCCGACGCGCTAACCGCGCTTTTACGCACGGGCGCGTCTTATGGGGAAACAGAGGCAAAACTGCTGCTGGAGCAGGCGGTTTTGACCCTGGATCCCTGCGTCCCCTACACCCTGGAATGGACAAAGAAAAAGGAAGAGACAAGTGCATGAGATGGCGCTGGCGGAAGAAATTTTGCAACTGGTGCAATCCACCGCGCGACGCGAGGGCGCGCGCGAAGTCAAGGCAATTACACTAGAGATTGGCGCGCTGGCCGCTCTGGAAGTGGAAGCGTTGCGCTTTTGCTTTTCATCGGCGGCGCGCAATTCCTGCGCGGAAAACGCCGCCCTGGACATTCGAGAAATTCCCGGAGAGGCATGGTGTCTACCCTGCGCCGCGCGAGTTCCCCTCCCTTCCTTATCCGCCCCTTGTCCGCGATGCGGCAGTTATCAACTGCAAGCGGTTGCAGGCACGGAAATGCGCGTCAAGGAAATTGAGATCGTCTGACCGGCTGCAAACCAATAAAATTGGCGTACCCCGAACCATAGAGAGCGCTCTCCTTTTCCCCTAAAAAGCGGCCCCAAAACGACGGAATTCAAACCGGATACCCCGCGCTCTATCACAGATGCAAAAGCGCGGCACGGATAGCCGCCATCAGCTCCTTAACGTAACGGTTATAGTACGGGTGAATTTTTGGCTCATCCTTCCAGTCCGAATAATTCATGTTGATACTGTTTTGATACGTAATGGAATAGCGGTTTTCCGCGCAAACAATTTCCACCGCAATCGTATGCTTGCCGTTTCTCCAACTCAAAGACGCATTCAACGCGTTGTTCGCTGTCGGCGTCACAATCCAGTTCTTTTCCTTCGCCGCGCGGCTAATCGTTTGCTTGAGTTCTTCCGCAGACATCGTTTTGCCGCTCGCCGTAATCGCTGGCTCGTCAATTGCGTTGAATACTGGCTCAGAAGCGCGCCCCCAAACCGTTCCAGACGCCGTGAAAGCGCGGGAACCCGCACTCCGCCGAGACGCGCAATGGCGCATCCGTATATCTATTGTCGTATGGAACGCACGTGTAGACAAGCAGAGAGGGCTTCTATATATTGCTTTCACGCGGCGTCGAAGACTTGGAAATTTCACATCGCGCGCCTCGGTTTCAGCACACTTTATTACAAATTCAAAGGAGACATCCATGACGCAGCTTGTGCAACATGAAACAAAAATCGTTCACGCCGACGCGACCGCGCTGGGCGTATTCGGCCTGTCGCTGATTACTTTTGTGGCTTCCAGCAGCAAAATGGGCTGGACTTCCGGCTCGGTCTATTTGATGCCCTGGGCATTGTTTCTGGGTTCTGTCGCCCAAATCTGGGCGGCCGGCATTGACTTTAAAAGAAACAATTTCTTCGGCGCGATCGTCCTGGGCGCTTTCGGGCTTTTTTGGGTCGCGGTCATGATGCACTGGGCGATCGCCAACGGCTGGTTCGGCGCGCAGCCGGAAAACGCCGACCCGCGCCAATTCGCCTACGCCTGCTTCGGCTACTTGATTTTCTGTGTTTTTATCACCGTCGCGGCTTTTGAAGCCAACAAGGTGTTTGCCGCGATCATGATATTGATTTTAGTGCTTTTGGGATCGCTCGGACTGCAAACGCTGGGAATCAATCCCAGTCTGTTTGGCCCTTTGGCCGCCTGGTCTGAATTACTCATTTCCCTGCTTGGCTTCTACGCGGCGGGCGCGATTTTCCTGAACGGCTTTTTTGGCCGTCCCGTGCTTTCGCTCGGCAAGCCCATGGGCTGGATCAAAAAAGGCTAGTTCTTCGCGCTTTACGCGGATACGCAAAAGCCGGAGCGCTCAAAGCTCCGGCTTTTTTTACAGCTTTTAGATAAAAACAGAAAATAACGCGACAAAACTTTATAACCCGCGCGGCGTGTCAATGCGTGTGCTTTTCCAGAATCCCCAGCAACTCTTCTTCATTGTACGGCTTGCCCAAATAGTAATTCGCGCCAATTTCCATCGCCAGCGAGCGATGCTTGTCCGCCGTGCGCGAAGTAATCATAACCAGCGGCACATTGATGAGCCGCTCGTCCGCGCGGATATTGCGCGCCAAATCAAACCCGTCCATGCGCGGCATCTCAATATCCGACAGGATTACATCTGGAACAACTTCCAGCAATTGCTCCATCGCGTCCACGCCATCCTTGGCCAGCACGACCTGATACCCTTCGCGCGTCAGCAGTTTGCTCGTAATCTTGCGCACCGTCAGAGAATCGTCCACCACCATGACCGTCGGACGCCGCGCCGCCTCCACAACCGGTTTCTCTGCCTGCGTTTCTGTTTCTGTCCGTTCCACGACAGCGCGCCGCCCCAGAAGCGCCGTCATGCGCGTCGCCAACGCGACCGGATTCAAAATCAGAACAATTTTCCCATCCCCCAGCACCGTCGCGCCCGCAATTCCCACCACCCGCGCCATCTGCTGACCGACATTCTTCACTACCACTTCCTGATTGCCATGAATTTCATCAATCAGCACCGCCACCCGCTGGGTACCCGAACGCAGCAGCATCACCCAATACAAACGCCGCTCTTCCACCACGCTGTTCTCGTCGCCAAAAAGGCGCGGCAGATAATAGAACGGGTAACGATTCCCGTGCCACATCACCTCGCCCTTTTCCCGCATATCGGCAATACGCGACTCCTGAAGTTCCAGTACCTGCTCCACCATCACAGACGGTATCGCCAGCAATTTTCCGCCGGCATTGATCAGCACAACATGCGTCACCGCCAAAGTAAGCGGCAAATATAAGCGGAAAGCCGCGCCTTTTCCCGGTTCGTTCAGAATTTCAATCCGACCGCCCAGCGCGGTAATTTCGGTCTTGACTACGTCCATGCCCACGCCGCGCCCCGCCACGCGGGAAACATTGGACGCGGTGGAAAAGCCCGACGCGAAAATAAAGTTGAGCAAATCCTGATCGCTCACTTCCTGCCCAGACAAAATTAACCCGCTGCTTTCCGCCTTGCCGCGAATTTTCGCAATATCCAACCCGCTGCCATCATCCGCCAGAGTCAGGATAATTTCGTTGCCTTCCTGTGTCAGCGTCAGGCGGATTTCCCCGACCTCCGGCTTGCCGGCTTTTAAGCGATCCTCGCGCGCCTCAACTCCATGCGCAATTGAATTGCGCAGCATATGCTCCAGCGGAGAAAGAATTTTCTCCAGCACAGAGCGGTCCATTTCAACCTGCCCGCCGTAAATATCCAAATTGACGCGCTTGCCCAGCTCGCGGGAAGTCTGCCGCACCAGACGATACAGCCGTTCATTCTGGCTATAGAACGGAACCATGCGCACGCCCATTAACGACTGCTGAAGACTGCGATTCAAGCGCGACTGCGCCGCAATGGCCGCATCCGCGTCATCCAAACTCTTCAGCAGATTCTGCTGCACAGTCGCCACGTCATTCACCGACTCCGCCATCATTCGCGTCAGTTCCTGGAAGCGCGTAAAGCGATCCAGTTCCAGCGGATCAAAATCCGCTTTGGCGTCCGTGCCGGTATGCGCTTGAATCTGCGTTTCCGCCTGAATTTCAATTTCCCGCAGCTGCCGCCGCAAACGAATGACATTCTCCGTCAACTCGACAAGCGACCCTTTCAATTCGCGCATCTCCCCCTCAATCCGCGCGCGCGCAATCGAAAGTTCCCCCGCCTCATTCACCAGCTGGTCCACAAGGTCAGCGCGCACCCGCAATTGCGCCGCGCCTTCCGCCTCCGGAGACACGCCATGCGCCGCAACGGGCGTTGTTACAGGCGTTCCCGCTTCAGCCGCTATCCCCGGCACAGAAACAACCTGTGCCGCGGGACGATCTTCCGTCTTTTCTGGAGGATCGGGAACGACCGGAGTAACCGTTTTGGCATACGCGCCATAGTCCCCCGCCCGGTAACGTTCCACAATCTCGCTCAAGGTATCGCAAACCGCAGCAATCTCATCCAGGTCCGCATCACTGGCTGAGCTTGACTGCATCAGATCGCTCACCCGCGTTTCCGTCACGTGCGTCAACTCGCCCAGGTTCATTGCGCCCGCCATACGCGCGCTGCCCTTGAAGGTATGCAGCAGCCGCGCCAGGGCGCGCGGCGCGGCGTCATCTCTCGGAGCCTGCCGCCAGATCGAAATTTCCCTCTGAAACCCATCCAGCAAATCCACCGCTTCTTCCAGGAAAATTGGCAATAACTGCTCGTCCAACTCGTCCCGCAACAAAGGCGGTTCTTCTACCATCCCGTCTGACGCAGACGCTTTTACGGCGTCAGGAACTGCGGACAACGCCTCCGTCGGCTTTTCCGAACTATTCGCCTCGGACACAGGCGGGATTTCCCGTGTTTCGCTCCCTTCTTCCAAAGCGACGGGAAGCGCCGCCCGCTCCGCAAAAGGCGCTTCCTTCGGCGCAAAACTTGGCGTTCCCGGCAAAACGGGAATCGAATAATCTCCCGCCCGGTAACGATCCACTGTCTGCGCCAACGAATCAAAGGCTATTTCCAGCTCATCCAGCGCCGCATCGTCCACAGAACCCGAATCCTTGAGCGCGATCAGCCTGCTTTCCAGAATGTGCGTAATCTCGCCCAGATTCATCGCCCCGGCCATGCGCGCGCCGCCTTTGAAGGTGTGCAGCAAACGCGCCAGCGCTGCAGGCGCGGCTTCATCCTGACGCAAGGATCGCCAGGTTGATATTTGCGCATAGAGGTTGGAAAGAATATCTGCCGCTTCCTCTAAAAAGACGCCGAGCAGATCCGGGTCTTCCATCGCGTCCGTCAACGCGGCTACGGCAGGAGCGATTTCTCCCGAAACCAAAGGCGCCGCAGTCTGCGCCGCTTCTGCCGCAGGCGCAGATTCCTTCGCGGGATACAGCGCGCCCAGCGCCTCTACCAGCGCGGGTTGTTCCTCCGGAAGTTTGCCGCCGCGTACCTGCGCGAACATCGCCTCCGCCATCGCAATGGCCTGACGAATGACTTCCTGCCCTTCCAGTGACGCCCTGCGTTCAGATTCATTCCGGCGCAAAAGCGCCAACTCCAACTCATGCGCCAATACATTCAAGGAATGAATTCCCACCGTCCCGGAAATGCCCGCGAGCGTGTGCGCGGCGCGCCCAGCCGCGTAAGGCGTCTCCATATCCGGCGCATCCACAAACATTTCCAGAAAACTCTGTAGCGACTTGAGGTGCGTTTCCGCTTCCTCACAAAAAATATCATAAAGCCCCTGCGAAATGGAAAGCCCCTCGATGGGCGAGAGGCTTTCCGCTTCGGACTCCACCTCCACCTCAACCTCTGGATCGGGAGACTCTGACGCCGCTTCTTCAGGAGCAGACTCTTCCAACTCCTCCGGCGACAGCTCGCCTTCCAGCGGCGGCGCGCTGATTTCCTCCTCTGCGGGCAGAACCATCTCCAGCGCGTCCGGAACCGCCTTGATTTCCTCCGCGATCACCTGCTCCAGCATCGCTGTTTCTTGCGCAGTTTCCACTTCCGCAAAATTGATTTCTTCCAACTGTATAGGCGGCGATTCTGCCGATGGCGTCAAATCCTTTTCTTCCGGCAAATTCTCCGGAATTTCCTCCGCCGCAAAACCGACCGAACTCGCCTCTTCCCGACTCTCTGTCGCCGCGACGGGCGTCGCTTCCGACATGCTTTTCAGCGCGGCGGAAGCCGCCGACATGGCGGCGCTCCCTTTTGCCGCAGACGCGCCACCCGCGCTTGACGCTCCTCCCGCCGCCGCAGGCGGCGGCCCGCCGCCCTCACCACGCAACGCCTCGGCCTGAGCAATCAGCGGCGCGGCGTCGGGAATATTTTCATGCGCGCTGTCAGACAATGCCTGTACCCACACCCCGAAAGTCTGATGAGTCAAGCCGATCAGGGCAAGCAATTCCGGGGTAACCAGCATTTCCTGCCGCAGCCAGAGATTCAGTGTCTGCTCTACCGACCAGGCGGCCTCACCCAAGTCGCGCAAGCCCACCATGCGCCCGCTCCCCTTCAACGTATGCACCGAGCGGCGAATCGTCGTCAACGCCTCCGTATCGTGCGGCTGCTGACGCAGCTGCGTATACTGGCTCTGAATGGTATCCAGAACTTCCTTGGCCTCCTCAAGGAAGATGCTCAGCAGCTCGGCGTCCAATTCCTCTTCCTTGGCTTCTACCAGCTTCATCGTATCTGAAGAAGGCGCGGCTACAGGCTCTTGCACTTCCTCCAGCGCGGCCAGAGCGTCCGCTACGGTTTCGATCCGCGTGCTTACAAAGTCTTCCGACTCCTCTTCCTCCTCGCTCGCGGAAGAGCGCAAGGCAGTAAGCGCGGCGCGCGCCTGCAACAGCAAATCTTCATCCGCGACCAGATCGGCGTCCTTTTGCAGATTGTCCAAAAGCATTGCCAATTGTTCGCTCAAAACCTCGTCATTCGGGTGAACGCGCAACTCCGCAAGCAGGGCGCGCATCTCAATCTTGCGCGTCTCAATCTGCTGCTCAACGCTATCTACCTCCGCACCCTCCTCGGCGCCCTCCTCGCCCTCCTCCTCCACGGCATTCTGGTGCGCAGAAAGACGACGCAAGAATTCGGGAAAACGAATCTCGCCGCCCGCCAGGGTATCAACAAAAAAACTCAGCACCGAAATACGACTTGCGATCTTCTCGCACGCCTCTTCATCCGGCATATAGTCTGGACGGGCAAAAGCCAGCGCCTCTTTCTGGCATTCCTGCGCGTAAGTAACCGCCTCGTTCTGCCCCAAAATTGTCAGCGCGCCCGCCACCTGTGTGAGCGAAGCCTCCAAATCGGCAGCCGCAGGACGCTTTTCTCGATCACGGAAAAAAGTATCCAGCGCCTGCTCTACTTCCAAAAGATTGTTCTGAATTTCCCGCGCGACCTGCGCTACCAGCATTTTTTCCTGCGCGCGACGGGTCAATTCGTCCAACATGGGCGCGACGCCCTCATCCAACGCCCGCCCGGCACGGCAATCCGCCAGACGCTTTACGATCAACGCAACCTGTCCGGCAAAACCTTCGCTCACATGCGGCCAGGTCTCCAGCGTCATCTGAAGCAAAATCAGCGCCGTCGCCATTTCCATTAACATCGCGTCCGTCTGCCGCATGGAATCCTGCTGCAACCACTCGGCAGAAGAAACCAGGGCGTCCGCCATGGTCTTCATGTGCGCATCCACCGCCGCGGCATGACGCGCCACGGCCTTGCTCCGCTCAATGAAAATCGGCAGCGCCGCAGCGCTGCCCGCGCAATAGCGACTCCACTGCTCATTCGCGCCAGAAAGCGCGTCTTTCAGCGGACGGACGTCCGCCGTCTGCGCCGCGAGGTCTTCGTGCGCCGCCGTCTTGGCGTCGGGAATCAATCGCTTCAGCTGATAAACCGACTGAATATCCTTCAAAAGCGGATCGGCTTTTTCCGGCGTATTGGCGACATAGTAGAGACAATCGCGCAGCAAACGCTCCGCGATACCAGGATTCCCCTGCTGCAAACGGCGAATCTGCTGATCAATCCGCGCGCAAAGGGAGCGCGCGTCCCCAATCCGGGAGGCGCCATGCAAAAGCGCTGTAACCAAACCCAGCGCCGCCCACCAAAACGAACGCACAGAAGGCGAATTCTGCGCGGCCTCAATCCGCGCCAGCGCCGTCTTCATTTTGGTCAATCCCTCTCGCGCCGCGCTTTCCTCCTTGGCGCGCAGCCAAATCAAAAGCCCTTTCTGATACGCCGCGCGCTCCGCATGCACCAGCTTGCGGCGCAGATCATCAGAAATCTTGGGAGCTACCGCGCGCTTGGGCGGGCGCAAGGACAGGTCCGGGAAAAAGAGATCCACCGGATTTACCTTCGGTTTGCCCAGCGCGCTCATCGCGCGCTGATACGTCGGCAAAAGGCGCAAGGGCTGATGCGGCTCGCCGATAAGCAAACCATCCAAATAGCGCCGCAACTCACGAATCCCTGACTGCGCCGCTTCAATCGCGCTATCCGGGCTGATCAGCGCGCTACTTTCCACCTGGGCCAGCACAACGTCCAGCGCCTCGGAAAGCTGCGTGGCCCCATCCAGGCCAATCATAGTCAGCGCGCCATTGGCTTGCTGCAAATGCGTGCGCGCGAACTTTAAATGCGTTCCCTCGCGTTCAGCCTGATATTTTCCAAGCGCCGACGACGACTCCTCCAGCGCGCCATCGATTTCTCCCTTGACCCACGCCAAAGGACCGATATCGAAACCGGCGTTTTCTTCCATAGCGGCATTCATGACCGGATTTTTTAGCTGACCTTGAAACCGGCGACCGAGCCTTTCAGCTCGGAAGCAAGCGCGGTCAATTGATCAACCGCCTCCGCCGTGTGATTGGTACTGACCGTCGTCTGCTTCGTAATGCGCAGAATGTCCTGCATCAAATCCGCCACTTGCACAGCCGAATGCGCCTGCTGCTGCGTCGCGGAGGAAATGTTCTCAATCAGGGTAGACAAGTCACGCGACACCTGGCCAATTTCTGCCAGCGCCTGACCCGCCATATCCGAACGCCGAGCGCCCTCAACCACGCCCTGCGTTGACTGCTCCATCGCGGAAACCGCGTCCTGGGTGTCCGTCTGAATTGTTTTGACCAACGCGGAAATCTGCTTGGTCGCCTCCGCCGAACGCTCCGCCAAACGCTGCACTTCTTCCGCAACCACGGTGAACCCTCGCCCCGCCTCCCCGGCAGACGCAGCCTGAATCGCGGCATTCAACGCCAGAACGTTGGTCTGTTCGGTAATATCGGAAATCAACTCCACAATTTCACCAATTTCCTGCGACGACTCGCCCAGCCGCTTAATCCGCTTTGACGTTTCCTGAATCTGCTCACGAATTTCATTCATACTGCGGATAGAATCCTCTACTGCGGCAGTCCCCTTGTCCGCCGCCTCCAGAGAAGAACGCGCCACCTGCGCCGACTGACTGGCATGACTGGACACCGCCTGCATGGATTCCGACATGGAAAGCGCCGAACTGCCCGCGTCGCTGATTTCCGCGCTTTGCTTTTCCGCGGCCGCCAGCAGTTCCATCGAGTTTTTCCGGGCAATTTCCGAGGCCTGCGTCACACGCCCTGCCGCGTCATTGATACGCCCCACCAGAACACGCAGCTCTTCAATGGTGTAATTGATTGAATCCGCGATAGCGCCCGTAATGTCTTCCGACACCGTCGCCGTCACGGTCAAGTCGCCGTCCGCCAAATCGCCCAGCTCATTCATCAAACGCAAAATGGCGTCCTGATTCTGGCGGTTGGTTGATTCCGAGGCCTGTTGCTGCAACTCCGCCTCTTCCGCGCGCATCCGGGTATCGTCCAAAGACAGTTTGGCATACCAAATCAGCAGACCCAGCATCACGACCGACAAAATAAGAATCCCCACCAAACGCCATATCCGCAGGGACAAGCTGGACTGATACGCGCGGTACAGGCTATCCACTTCATCAAACAAGCTGTCGCTATTGCGGAAAATATCCGCTCCCGACTGCTTGGCCTGCTCCAGTGGGTGCAAAGACGCCAAAATGCCGCTGACCGCTTCCTGATAGAAGGAGAAAATCCGATCCACGCTTTGCAGCGCGTCCGTGCCGCCACCCTTCGCTTTCAGTTCTTCCAGAAGCTCCCGGAAGCTATCCGTGTCACGGTGTAAATTGAGCGCGACCTCCGGCTTGATGATATCGCTCGTCAAAAGGGAATTGGCATTTTTGGCGATACTCTGCGTCAGCGTCCAAATACGGCTAACCGCCAAAGTCTTGCGCGCATCCCCCCCCTCGCTAATCTGCTGCGTAACCAGACGCTCAGCCGCATCCTGCAAACGCGCGTTATTCTCATTGATCGCGGTCACATTCTTGCCCAGCTCAATCAGCGGCGCGTTCTGGGCGATTAAGGTTATCGCCGCTTTTTTCGTCCGATCCCAGCTGGCACGAATCGTCTCCAGCTCCGTATCAACCCTGTCTGACGAGGCCGAAATATAAGATCCCTCCAGAACTCCGCCATATTCCAGCGCTTGCAGAATCGTAGAAAAATTGTCACTGGCGCGGCGCAGCTGGGCAAAGGAATTGGAATCTCCCTGCAAAGCAAGCGAGGTACTTTTTGCCAGCCGCTGCGACAACATGCGCAAGTCCCCTGCCGCCGACACATGCGCCATGTTCTGCGTATAGACGACGTTGTCATAAATAATGAGGCTGACAATCGTCAGTAACAGAACCCCCGCCAGCGTCAGCACTGTGCGCTTCCGCCCGCCGCTGTCTTTTGCGCGCTCCTCTTTCTTTCTCTTTTTTTGGCGGCGAGAAGAGAACTGGCTGGGGCCCAGAGTCATTAACTCCGCATCCAGCGCGCTTTTTTTCTTGCCAAACAGTTTGAAGGCCATAAATCTTTCTCCACAATCAGGCCACAACATTCATGAAACGCGAATCAGACAGGAGGGCAGCCATATCCAAACGCCGCCACTTCTTTCCTTCCTGGTCAACATAAGTGGCTACTTCCCAAGGTTCCGCGCCTTCCGTTGGCGCTTCCACCGTAAAATCCGCCGGATTACGCAAGCCCAGAATGCGCGAGACCAAAAGCGCGGCATTGCTGCCAAACCGCGTCCCCACCAAAAGCAACCGATTTCCGGAAACGCCGCGGCGCGTCGTCATGTCCTCCCCTAAAAAAGCGGAAAAATCACTGACCGCATGCAATTTGCCCCGAATATTGGCAAGCCCAAGAAAAAAAGGCGCGGTGAGCGGAACCGACATCAACGGCGGCAGAGAAACAATCTCGCCCGACGCGGAAAGATCAAAAAGCCACGAGGACTTCTCGGATTGAATCCCCAGAAGAGTCGCGGAACTTCCGCCTTCGGCCACCCCCGCCAGACGACGTGACAAATGTTCCTGAAATTCGCGCAGACTAACACGCCGGGACATGTGCGCTCCCCTTGCCTTGGACTTATTCCAGCGCCTTGATAGCCGCCAGCAATTCCTGCTCATTGACCGGTTTGATCAGATATTTGTCCGCGCCCTGCCGCAACCCCCAAATCTTGTCCGTTTCCTGGCTCTTGGAAGTGCAGATAATGACCGGAATGTTCTTCGCGCTTTCGTCACGCTTCAAATCACGAGTCGCCTGATACCCATTTTTTTCCGGCATGATAACGTCCATGATGACAAGATCCGGATGCTCGGTCTTGACCTTATTGATCCCGTCCGTACCGTTTTCGGCAGTCAGTATCTGATATCCGTGCTTCTTTAACACCTCGGTCATGGCAAAACGCTCTGTCGGCGAATCATCCACCACAAGCACTTTTTTAATCGGCATGTTTCTCTCCTCTTTGTACTAGACGTTATTGAACATTCGCGGGTCTGCTGATGAACTCCGCCACAGTTTGCAACAGGGTATCCTTGGTAAAGGGCTTGGTCAGATACTCATTGGACCCCACCAAACGCCCGCGGGCGCGATCAAAAAGGCCGTCCTTGGAAGACAGCATAATGACAGGGGTATCCCGAAATACCGCATTCTTCTTGATGATGGAGCAGGTCTGATAACCATCCAGACGCGGCATCATGATGTCACAAAAAATAATATCCGGATGTTTGGTGGCGATTTTAGTCAGTGCGTCAAAGCCGTCCACCGCCAAAATCACCTCACAACCGACCTGGAGCAGAAAAATCTCGGCGCTGCGGCGAATGGTGTTGCTATCGTCAATCACCATTACCTTCTTACCTTTCAGATTCGCAATGTCTGACAAAATTTTCTCCTGAACCAGTTGTCCGTAGGGAAACCAAACACGCATCAGGCGCGCGGCGCGCCCGTCATAACCGCTGTCTCGCCGCTCTCCGCCTGCGTCTTTCCGGCAAAGTCGGCAACAGACAAAACAACAGCGGCACGACGCAACGATTCGGTTAAAATCTCATGCATATTACCCAATCATCTTCTGCTTCGCTAGAGTTTTGCTCTATTTGTTGCCGTAAATTTCCACAAATGGCGCAACACAAGCGTTTCCCTTTTCCTGCCGCCTACTGTTTTGCCCTCCCATCCAATCCCCGCCGTGCTAATTTTTGCCGCCAGCGACCCTTCTTGCGGGGCTGGCGCGCAGGCCGACCTGCTCACGATCGCGGCCCTGGGCGCTCATCCGCTTACCGTCATCACAGCCCTGACCGCGCAAAACAGTCGCGGGGTCGAAGCCGTTTTGCCCACGGCTCCCGAATTTTGCGTCCGGCAAGCCCAGACGCTTCTGGCAGATACGTCTGTCGCCGCCATGAAAGTCAGCGTTCTGGGCTGCGCCAAAACCGCGCGTTTCGTCGCGGACATTCTGGACGCGCATCCGGACATTCCCTGCGTACTGGACCCCGTGCTTGCCTCTGGCCGGGGCGACGCCCTGTCTGACGCCGAAATCATCGCGGTTCTGCGTGAACGGATTATTCCCCGCGCCGACCTCGTCACACCCAATCGCGCGGAAGCGCGCATTTTACTGCGCGGCGTTTGCAGGCATGGGATGGACGCCGACAACGCGCCGCCAGAACATCTGGCGCAAGGACTCGTCGCTCTGGGCGCGCGGCATGTCTTCCTTACTGGCGGAGACGCAAACGAAGAAAAAGTTGAAAACCGCCTATATGACGCAGCGGGAGAAATATACGTCAACTGCTGGCCGCGCCTGCCGCATCACTATCACGGATCAGGCTGCACGCTGGCCGCGGCCGCGGCGGCCTGTCTCGCGCAAGGCCATTCGGTAGCGGAAGCGGTCGCGCGGGCGGACGCCTACACCTGGCAGACGCTTTTTCATGCGTATCGCGCAGGACAGGCGCAACATACGCCGCAACGCCTGTTCGCTCTCCTGCCGTCCGCTTTTTCCCCTAGCGTTCCCGACCGAACTGCGTCCGCATGAGTCATTCTCAAGTTTCCTCTTGCTGCACAGGGCTGTATGCCTTGACCCCGGATGAACCTGACTGCGGAAAACTGCGGGCAATGGCAGAAGCGGTCATGGCGGGCGGCTGCCGCTGGCTGCAATACCGCAACAAAAGCGCAGACCCGGCCACGCGCCGCGTTCAAGCCCAAATGCTGGCCGAACAATGCCGCGCATATGGCGCGCGCCTTATCGTCAATGATGACCCGTTTCTCGCGCGAGAGGTCGGCGCGGCAGGCGCGCATCTGGGACGCGACGACGGCGATCCGCAGGCGGCGCGAACGCTTCTGGGCGCAAACGCGATCCTTGGCGTCACCTGCTATCAGGATATTGCGCGCGCAAAAGCCATGCGGCGGCAGGGAGCGGATTATTTGGCTTTTGGCGCGATCTACCCATCGCCCAGCAAACCGCACGCCTTGCCTGTTTCGTTGGCATTGTTGCGCCGCGCGTGTAAAAATCTCGACACGCCGATATGCGCCATTGGAGGCATTACGCTGGAAAACGCCGCGCCGCTGTGCCGCGCGGGCATTGGCTTTCTGGCGGTTTGTCATGATCTTTTCGCCCGCCCGCCAGAAAAAATCGCGTCTCGCGCGGCGGCTTATCAAGCGCTTTTCCAGGAGTTTTTTCATGACCAGCAACGCTGACCTTTTCGCCCGCGCCCAACAGGTGATTCCAGGGGGCGTAAATTCCCCGGTGCGCGCCTTCCGCTCTGTTGGCGGCACGCCGCGCTTTTTCACGCGCGGGGCGGGCGCGCGCGTATGGGATATTGAGGACAAAAGCTATCTGGACTACGTCGGATCCTGGGGGCCGCTGATCGCGGGTCACGCGCACCCGAA
The DNA here is from genome assembly GCA_031256795.1 of Zoogloeaceae bacterium. Lineage (GTDB taxonomy): Bacteria > Pseudomonadota > Gammaproteobacteria > Burkholderiales > Rhodocyclaceae > Azovibrio. The sequence goes on from JAIRPW010000032.1 coordinate 69,592, forward strand.
AGTCATTGACGCCGTCGTTCGCGCCGCGTCCAAAGGGCTGTCTTTCGGCGCGCCGACGGAAGCGGAGGTAGAAATCGCGGAACGCCTGTGCCGACTGACGCCTTCGCTGGAACAGGCGCGCCTGGTCTCCTCCGGAACAGAAGCCACGATGAGCGCTATCCGTCTGGCGCGCGGCTATACCGGGCGCAATCTGCTCGTTAAATTCGAGGGCTGCTATCACGGACACAGCGACAGCCTTTTGGTCAAGGCCGGCTCTGGCTTGCTGACTTTCGGCAATCCTTCGTCTGGCGGGGTTCCGAAAGAAATCGCGCGCTGCACCTGCGCGCTGCCTTATAACGATGTGGAGTCGCTGGAAAAATTTTTCCGCGCGCAAGGAGACGAGGTTGCCGCCCTCATTGTGGAACCGATTGCGGGCAACATGAATCTTGTTATACCAGACGCCGAATTTCTCGAAAGCGCGCGGTCTTTGACGCAAAAGCATGGCGCAATCTTGATTTTTGATGAAGTCATGACGGGTTTCCGCGTAGGCATTTCTTCCGCGCAGGGACTGTTTGGCATTACGCCCGATCTTTCCACGTTCGGGAAAGTGATTGGCGGCGGGATGCCATTGGCCGCGTTCGGCGGACGAAGAAACATCATGGAAAAAATTTCGCCGCAAGGCTCGGTATATCAGGCAGGAACGCTTTCTGGAAATCCAGTGGCTGTCGCGGCAGGTTTAGCGACGCTGGAAATTATTGAAGAACCCGGCTTTTATGAAGTTTTGTCTGCTCGCGCCAAACTGTTGTGCGAAGGATTAAACCGCGCGGCCCAACGGCAAAATCTGCCATTTTGCGCGCAATCTATCGGCGGGATGTTCGGTTTATATTTTATGCCCGCTGTTCCGCGTAGTTTTGCGGACGTCCTGTGCGCGGACACCACGGCGTTCAGACAGTTTTTCCATGCCATGCTGGATGCGGGACATTATTTTGCGCCGTCGGCGTTTGAGGCGGGCTTTGTTTCTGCCGCGCACAGCGAGGATGACCTCTCCGCCACCCTCACGGCGGCAGAGCGCGTATTCGCGGAACTGTCCTGAGGCCGCAAGCGTCGCGCCAAAACGGATTCTTGCGGCGCTTGCCCGCGCTTTATTGCCGCGATTGGCTTTTGTCCGCATGTTAGAATTATTATTTTTACGTTTCTCTCTCTCGCATGTTCTCAGGAATCGTCGCGGCAGTTGGCCGCATTGTTCAAATTACTCCCAGAGAAGTCGGCTGTCGTCTGACCGTCGCGCCGGGCGCTCTGGATATTTCCCGCGTCGCTCTGGGAGACTCTATCGCTCATGCCGGCGTATGCCTTACCGTTGTGGAAAAAAACAACGGCCAGTATTGCGTGGACATCTCCCCGGAAACCTTGCGCTGCACCGCAGGACTGACGCAAACGGCCCCTGTCAATCTGGAAAAGGCGCTCTGTCTGGGAGACCCGGTAGGCGGACATCTGGTCTCCGGGCACGTGGACGGCGTGGGGGAAGTCTTGCGCTTTGACCCTGTCGGCGATAACCGCCTGCTGGAAATCCGCGCCCCGCGCGACATTGCCAGATACATCGCGCAAAAAGGTTCTGTCACGGTTGACGGATGCAGTCTCACGACCAACACCGTCGCGGGCGACATATTTTCCATCAACCTCATTCCGCACACGCTCGCCGTCACCACGCTGGGCACGCTCACTCCGGGCTGCCGCGTCAATCTGGAAATTGACCTCATCGCGCGATATACGGAACGGCTGCTAAATTGGGAAAAACAGGACAAAGAAGGGATCAGCGCATGACCGCAGCGGAAAAACCCTCTGAAATCGCGCCCATAGAGGAAATCATCGCGGACATCCGCGTCGGTCGAATGGCGATCCTGGTAGATGAGGAAGACCGGGAAAACGAGGGAGACCTGATTATCGCGGCGCAGCATATTACGCCGGAAGCAATCAATTTTATGGTGACGCATTGCCGCGGTCTGGTATGTCTCACCATCACCGAAGAGCGCGCGCGTCAGCTGGGTTTGGCGCAGATGACGCGCGACAACCGCACCCCCTATGGCACGGCGTTTACCATCTCTATTGAAGCGGCGAATGGCGTCACGACCGGCATTTCTGCCTTTGACCGCGCGCGCACGGTGCAGGCGGCAGTCGCGCGCCACGCGGGACCTGACGACGTCGTGCAGCCCGGCCACATTTTCCCGATTACCGCCCGACCGGGAGGCGTGCTGGTGCGCGCCGGACATACCGAAGCCGGCTGCGATCTCGCGCAGCTCGCCGGACTGGAGCCGGCCGCCGTGATTTGCGAGGTACTGAAAGAAGACGGAAGCATGGCGCGTCTGCCTGATCTTCTGGCTTTTGCGAAACAGCACGGCGTCCGTATCGGTTCCATCGCGGAGTTAATTCACTATCGCGCCGCTTCGGAAACGCTGGTTGAGCGCGTTTATTCCAGCATGACACGCACGCCGCACGGGGATTTTATGTTGCACGCTTACCGTGACAACGCTTCCGGGAGCGCGCATTTTGCGCTGGTGCGCGGCGAGATTCCGCCTGAAGAAGAAACGCTGGTGCGCGTACACGAACCGCTCTCCGTGCTGGATTTCCTGAACCCGCGTCAACGGGCGGGAGCATTTGGCATTGAGGAAGCGGAAGAAATTATTGCGCGGCACGGACACGGCGTCATCGTACTGATGCACCATGCGGAAGATTCCGACACGCTCTTGAAACGTCTTGCCGAACCCGCGCCACCCGCTTCTGGAAAATGGGACCCGCGCATTTACGGCATTGGCGCGCAGATTCTTCGTGACTTGGGGGTACGCAAAATGCGTCTGCTTTCCAGTCCGCGCAAGCTGCCCTCCATGGCGGGATTTTCTCTGGAAGTCACCGGATTTTTCACCGCGCCCGCCGGGCAGCAGGAAGCCTCTCCTCATGCAGCGCATTGACCCCTCCCCGAAAAACCAACCGGAACTCTGCGGCAAAGGACGCAGAATCGGCGTAATTGTCAGTCGTTTCAATGACACGATGGGCGAGACCTCTCTGGCCGCCGCGCTGAAAGAGCTTGCGCGCCTGGGCGTCGCGGATACGGATATTCAGATCGTGCGCGTTCCGGGCGCGCTGGAAATCCCTCTGGCCGCGCAGGCCCTCGCGCAGCAGCGCAATACCCGCAGCCCTGATGCCCTGATCGCGCTCGGCGCGGTCATCCGCGGAGAAACGTATCATTTTGAGGTTGTCTCCAACGATGCCTGCCGCGGACTCATGGATACGCAGCTGCAAACCGGCGTACCCATCGCCAACGGGATTCTGACCTGCGAAAATGAGGAACAGGCGCTTGTCCGAGCGGAGACAAAAGGCAGGGACTGCGCCCGCGTGGCAATTGAAATGGCCGCGCTTCTGGAAACCCTGCGGACCTAAGAAAGCATGAGCAAAAAAAATCCTCCGCCCGACCGAAGCCGCGCGCGCGCGCTGGCCATGCAGAGCATCTACCACTGGCGCGTAGGCAGCGCGGACGAAGCCTCGGTGGAAGCGCATCTCGCGGACATGGCCAGCGGCCAATGGGAAGAAGAGAGCAAACCACGCCGCCGCGCGGCGGACATGACTCTCGCGCTGGACCTGACGCGCGGCGTTATGCGAGAGCACGCGACGCTGACGGAACAGCTTTCCGGCGTACTGGATCGCCCGTTTTCCGGCCTTTCTCAAGTGGAAGCGGCGATTCTGCTTATGGCTGCCTGTGAAATGACTCACTGCCCGGAAACCCCCTATCGCGTCATCATCAATGAAGCGATTGAACTGGCCAAAAGTTTTGGCAGCGAAGAGGGGCATCGTTATGTGAATGGCGTACTGGATCGGCTCGCGGACAAACTGCGTAGCGCGGAACGCAGCCTGAAACAACCCCCCGTTTAAAACGGCCTTACTCTAAATTCTGCGTTTGCTCGCGCATCTGCTCAATCAAAAGTTTCATCTCCAGAGCGTACCGGGTAATGGCCGGGAGCGCGGATTTGGAGGCCAAAGTATTGGCCTCGCGGTTAAACTCCTGGAGCAGAAAATCCAGTCGTTTGCCCACCTGCCCGCCCGACGCGACAAGACGCGACAGCTCTTCCAAATGCGCGCTCAGACGAGACAACTCTTCCGCGACGTCCATCCGCGCGGCCATAAGCGCCACTTCCTGCAAGAGCCGCGCTTCCGCTTTTTCATCCAGATTTTCTCCTGTCGCGCCCGCATCCGCCGCTGAACGAAGCCGCGTGCGCAATTTCTCCAGAAACTCCGTTTCTGCCTGCGGAAGCAATGGTTTTACCGCCTGCACCACATCCTTCAACCGCGCCGCTCGCTCCAGAATATCCCGCGCGAGTTTTTCTCCTTCGCGCGCGCGGACTTCCACAAGCTCGTCTAACGCCGTGTCCGCAAGGCTGAAAACCGCTTCCAGAAGCAAGGCGGCTGCGGCGCTTTCCGGGGCGCGCTCCAGTACGCCGGGAAACATGAGCGCGTCCCGCGCGGAGAGCGGCGCGGCATTGGGCAACACCGCGCGCGCGCGCCGCTCCAATTCCGCCAGGGCCGCCAGAGCCGCTTCATTTAAATCCCCTGCGATGGCTGCGGCATTCTCCTCTTCTAGGGTTACGCGGCATTCCAGCTTGCCGCGCCTGATTTTCGCCGCAATTTTTTCCCGCAACGGCATTTCCGCCGCGCGCAGCGTATCAGGCAGACGGAAAGCAACATCCAAAAAGCGCGCATTGACGCTTTTCAGTTCCAGAGAAAGCGCTACGCTGCCCGCTTTCGCCTCGCGGACAGCATAGCCGGTCATGCTGCAAATCATCTTGTCACTTCATCGCCTGATTCATTTTTTCCTCAATTTGCGCCAAAGGAGCCGCGCCAGGAAAACGTTCCCCATCGGCGAAAAAGAGCGTGGGAGTGCCGTGTATATTCAGTTTTTGCGCGAGTTCCACATTCTTCCGCACCGCGCCAGTATCGCAATCGCCTTTGCCGACGGGCGTCTTGTTGTCGCGCATCCAGTCATTCCAGGCGCGCGCCCGATCCGCCGAACACCAAATCTGCCGCGCTTTCACCTCGGAGTCTTCCGAAAGCATCGGCGAAAGAAACACATAAATCGTTACGTTGTCCAGTGCGGCGATCTCATGCGCCAAACGCTTGCAGTACCCGCAGTTTGGGTCTTCAAAGGTAGCGAGCAGCCGCTTGCCGTTGCCGCGCACCTGCTTGATCGCCTGTTTGAGCGGCAAATCGGAAAACCGGATGGCCATCAGCTTATTCATTCGCGCTTCCGTGAGATTGCGCATGGTTTTTGCGTCAAACAGCGCGCCCGCGAGAATGTAGCTCGCGGTCTCATTGGTATAAATCAGCTGCCCCTCCGTATAGACTTCATACAGGCCGGGATACTCGGTTTTTTTGACATGCTCCACTTTGCTCTTGATCACGTTTTTCAGATTGGCGCGAACGCGCGCCTCGGAAGAATCTTCCGATTCGCCCTCGGCCAGAGCCTTATAGGAAAACGCGAAAATCGCGACCAAGGACAACACGAGAAGAGAAAAACGGGAGAACGAAAAAGAACGAAACGACATGGCGAATTTCCTAAAAAGAATAGAACACTACAAACGCAACGCCCATCAACGCGGCAAAACAGCGCGAACGCGATCAATCCGCCACGGGGAAACGTGAAAACTTCGCCATTGTAGCGCGCAAAACGAGGCGCGTCTTTTCCCGCGCCTTGATACCGACAAACTGCCGCGCCGCGCGTTTGCCTTGTAGAATTCGCGTATTTCCCGCTATCACTATCGCATGGAATCCGCTTCCGCTTCTCCTGCCGCCGCTTTAAAGGACGCGCCCTGGCAAACCGCTTTGGAACGCGCGGTCACGCACAGCCAATATTTGCGCCGTCTTTTCGCTGCCCGTCCTGAACTTTCGGAAACGCTCCGCGCCCTGTGGCAGCAGCCGCTCTCTGAAAAAACGCTCCGGCAGACGCTGGGATCCGGTCTTGACGCCGCGCCTCCCGAAATGGACGAAGCCGCTTTTTTCCGCGCTCTGCGCCAAACGCGGCAGCAAACTTTAGCGCACCTTGCGTTGCGCGATCTGAGCGGCGCGGCGGATCTGTCCGAAATTATGGAAGGCATGACGCTCCTGGCCGACGTCACGCTCAACGCGGCGCTTTCTTTTTGCCACGCGGCGCTGGCGCGCGATTTTGGCGAGCCTCTGGATCAATCCGGAACCCCGGAACGCATGATGGTAGTCGGCATGGGCAAGCTCGGCGGACGCGAACTTAACGTTTCTTCCGATGTCGATTTTATTTTCGTTTATCCAGAAGAAGGGGAGACCAGCGGCGCGCGGACCATTGAGAATTTCGACTTTTTCAATCGTCTTGCCAAGCGTCTCATCGCCGCCCTTGCGGAGCTGACCGCGGACGGCATGGTATTTCGCGTGGATATGCGCTTACGCCCAAACGGAGATTCCGGCCCTCTCGTCTCTTCGCTTGCCGCGCTGGAAAATTATTTCATTACCCAGGGACGGGAATGGGAACGTTACGCCTGGATTAAAGCCCGAATCATGAACGCCGGGGAAAACGCGGCGGGCCGCATGGGCTTTTGGATAGAGCAATTGCAAAAAACCGCGCGTTCTTTTGTGTTTCGCCGTTACCTTGATTTCGGCGCGATCGACGCCATGCGCGCCCTGCACGCGCAAATCCGCCGCGAAGTAACGCGGCGCGACCGATCTGGGAACATCAAGCTGGGGCCGGGCGGCATCCGGGAGATTGAATTTATCGCGCAGGTATTTCAACTGATTCGCGGCGGACGCGATCCGCGCCTGCAAATCCGCCCGACGCTGCGCGTCCTCGAAATTCTCGCTGAACGCTGCATTCTTCCGCCGGACAGCGAAGCAGATTTGCATCTGGCCTATGTGTTTCTGCGCCGCCTGGAGCATCGTCTGCAATATGCGGATGATCAGCAGACGCACGCATTGCCGGAAGACGACGCGGCGCGCGCGCGTCTGGCGAAAAGCATGGACATGCCGGATTGGGAAACGCTTTTTGCCGAACTGGAATCGCATCGCGCGCGGGTAAGCGCGCATTTTGAAGCGGTTTTTTCCGGCCCGGAAGAAGGCGAGCAGCATCCTCTGAGCGCTCTCTGGCAAAGCGCAGAGGAAACCCAGGAAGAGGAAAAAGAACTGACGAACCTGGGCTTTACCCAGGCGAAAGAAACGCTCAACCGCCTCCGCGTATTTCGCGCGGGCGGACGTTACCGGCAGCTTCCGCCCGCCAACCGGCAGCGCCTGGACGCGGTCGCGCCGCGCCTGATTGACCTTGCGCGCCATCTGCGCCACCCGGACGTAACACTCGCGCGCGGCCTGGATTTTCTGGAAGAAATTGCCCGCCGGGGCGCGTATCTCGCTTTGCTGCAGCAGTATCCTCAGGCGCTGGAAAAGGTCGCGCGCATTATTGACGCCTCTTCCTGGGCGGCAAATTATCTCAACCGCCATCCCTTGCTGCTGGACGAATTGCTGGACGTCCGGCTGCTGGAAACCGCAACCGACTGGGCGGCCTTTCGCGCGGAGATTTCCCGCGCGCTCAAGGACGCGGAAGGCGACACGGAGCGGGAAATGGATGTTCTGCGCGAGATGCACCACGCACAGGTTTTTCGTTTGCTCGCGCAGGACTTGGCAGGTCTGCACAGCATTGAGCGCATTTCCGACCACCTCACCGCGCTGGCGGACATTCTGCTGGAAACGACGCTTGCGCTCTGCTGGCAGAAACTCGCGCGCCGTCACCGGGAAACCCCGGCGTTCGCCATTATTGGCTATGGAAAACTGGGCGGAAAAGAACTGGGCTACGCCTCAGACCTTGATCTCGTATATATAAGCGATGAGCAAGACCGCGATCCCGACGCGGCGCAGTATTACAACCGCCTGGGGCAGCGCGTCAACACCTGGCTTTCCAGCCGCACCGCCGCCGGGCAATTGTTTGAAACCGATCTGCGCCTGCGTCCCGACGGAGATTCGGGTCTTTTGGTCTGTACGCTGGAAGCCTTTCTCGACTACCAGATGCGCCATGCCTGGGCGTGGGAACATCAGGCGCTTACCCGCGCCCGCTTTGTCGCGGGGGACGCGGCGCTGGGGCAGCGCTTCGAGGCGGCGCGGCAGAAAATTCTCTGCCAGACGCGCGACCTGGAAACGCTCCGTCAGGACGTCGAGGCCATGCGCAAAAAAATGTATGAAAATCACACGCGGCGCTCCCCGGAATGGTTTGACGTAAAACAAGACCCCGGCGGGCTGATTGACGTGGAATTCATCGTGCAATATCTGGTGCTGGGATATGCGCATACGTATCCGCAATTGACCGCCAACCTCGGAAATATCGCGCTTTTGAAAATGGCAGCTGATTTGGACTTGATTCCGCGCGCGGAGGCGGACGCCGCGCGGCGCGCGTACCGCGAATACCGTCGCCTGCAGCATGAAAAACGCCTCAACGACGCCGCGCAATCCCTCATTTTGACCAGCGAGGCCGCCGAACATATTGCCGCTGTCCGCGCCCTGTGGCGGCGGCTTTTCCCCGAACGGGCGGCAGCATCTCCCTGAGCGCGCTTTGCCCGCGAGAAAATCATGACGTCCCGCGAAATGCCCGCCGCGCCAGCGCGCGATCTCCCATCCCGCGCCAGCCCCTACCGCCGTTTGTCTGACGGCGGTCTGGAGCATCTTGAAATTCTGGATCAGACCCGGCTGCCCTATCAGGAACATTGGCTGCGCCTGCATTGCCTGGACGACGCCGTTCATGCCATTACCCACATGCAGGCGCGCGGCGCGCCGCTGATCGGACTCCTTGGCGCATATGGCATAGCGCTCGCCCTTTGGAACGACGCCTCAGACCCCGCCCTGCTGTCCGCGCGCGCGCGCCTGTCCGCCGCGCGTCCGACCGCCGCGCATCTGGATAACGCTTTGAACCGTATCTGCCGGCGATTAACGCCGCTGCCCGCCGCAGACCGCCCCAAGATCGCGTGGCGGGAAGCGGACGCCATTGCCGCCGAAATCGCCGCGGAATGCGCGGCCATCGGTCAGCACGGCCTGACGCTTCTGCGCCAATGGTCAGAAAAGCGTTCTGGCCGCCCGTTGCAGATAATGACCCACTGCAACGCGGGCTATCTGGCGACGCCGGAATATGGAACCGCGCTCGCGCCCGTCTACGCCGGCCTGGAAGCTGGAATTGAATCGCATCTCTGGGTTTCGGAAACCCGCCCGCGCAACCAGGGTCTGCTCACCGCCTGGGAACTCGCGCGCATGGGCGTGCCGTACACGCTGACAGCCGACAACGCGGCAGGTCTGCTGCTCTTGCAAAGGCGCGTCGACGCAGTGATTGTCGGCGCGGATCGCATCGCCGCCAATGGCGACGTCGTCAACAAGGTCGGCACTTCCTTGAAGGCGCTGGCCGCTCGGCGCGCGGGCATTCCGTTCTATGTGGCCGCGCCGGGAGAAACGCTGGACTTTTCCGCCAAAGGCGGAGCCGATATTCTCATTGAGAACAGGGACGGAGAGGAATTGCGCGTCACGCACGGCATAGGACAAACCGGCGAAATCACCGCGCAGCGCCAGATCGCGGAAAATGTGGCCGTATATAACCCCGCGTTCGACATTACGCCCGCCGAACTTGTTACCGGCATTATTACCGAACGCGGCATTGCGGCCGCCTCTGCCGCCGACCTCGCGCGGATGTTCCCGGACGCCGCCGCCGGAGAGAGCGCGTGACAGAAAAAAAGGAACCCGCCGCGCCGCGGGCGTTAATTACCGCCGCGCGCGCTTTGGCGGCTGCGGGGTTAAACGCAGGCGCCGCAGGCAATGTAAGCTGCCGCGCCCCTTCGCCGGAAGGCGAGGAGGGCTTCTGGATCACGCCCAGCGGCATGAACTATGCGACGCTGCGCGTCAAGGATATTCCCTGGGTGCGTCTGGACGGCGCGGCGCGCGGCCTTTGCCAGCCGTCGTCCGAATGGCGCATTCATCGGGATATTTATCTGAACAGAGCGGAAATTGGCGCGGTCGCGCATACGCATTCCCCATTTGCGACCGCGCTCTCCTGTTTTCGCCGCGACATTCCGCCATTTCATTACATGATTGCGCGTTTTGGCGGCGATACCGTGCGTTGCGCGGCCTACGCCCCATTTGGCAGCGAGGCGCTTTCCCGCCGCGCGCTGGAAGCCCTTGCCGGACGCTCGGCCTGCCTGCTGGCCAACCACGGGGCCGTGGCCTGCGGGTCTGCGCTAACAGAAGCGGTTTCACGATGCGCCGAACTGGAAACTCTGTGCCAGCAATACCACTTGGCCTCGCAGCTGGGAGAGCCAACTCTTTTGAGCGCGGAAGAAATGCGCGCCGTACATGCGCAATTTCAATCTTACGGACAAAAATCATCCGCCTGCCCCCGCCTGCCCCGCTGAACGGAAGAACATCCCGTCAGGATTCGCGTCTGATTTTGTCCATAAATTCATTTTCGTGAGCGTAAATAAAATATAAAATATACATATTTTGCTGAATTTCTCGCGCGTCTGCCGAAAGTCCGTGAGACAACAACGTTCTCTTTGTATTCGCAACAGAACGGAGGCCTATGACGGCGTTCTCGAAAAACATTGACTCCCCTCTCTGGAAAAACGCAGCCCGACGGGTTGCGTATTTTTTCGGCGCTTCCTTTTCCCTTCCCGCGTCGCCGGAAGAAATCGCCGGACAGGCGGCGCGTACGGCTGCCTCTTTTTCTGGAGACGCGCCTTTCGCCGCGACGTCTTCTCTGTTTCTTTTTTTTGCGCTTGCCCTTCTTTTCGCGGCTTTGGCCTGGGGGTTCATTTGGTGGACGCGCCACATGAAAACCGCGCTGAAAGTCGGCTATGGGATTGAAGATTTACACAAGCGCGTCTTTACGGAAGGTCCCATCGCGGTTATTACTTGGGGACTGGACGCCAGCTGGCGCTGTGAATTCGCTTCCAGCAATGTCGCGGGGGTGCTGGGCGTTTCCGCCGCCCGCCTGACTTCCTCCCCGGGCGCTTACCGGAGTCTTCTTCTTCCGGAAGACCGTGAGCGCTTCGCCGCGGAACGCGACCAGAATCTGCGCGAAAAAAGGCGGCAATGGAATCAACGCTACTCCATTATGGACGACGCGGGAAAAACCCGCTGGATTTTGGACTACACCGTCGCGGATTACGATAACGGGAACGGACTCGTTTTTTTGAGCAGCTACTTGATTGATGACAGCGCGCAAATGGCGATGTATCAGCATATGCAGATGCTCTCCGGAGTCTTTCAGAGTATCAAGGAGTGTCTTTGCGTCACCAATGCCGCCGGTCTCATTCTGGACGTCAATCCTGCCTTTGAGCGCACGACTGGTTATTCGCGCAATGAGGTGCTCGGCGAAAACCCGCGCATCCTGAAATCGGGGCGGCACAACGATAATTTCTACCGCTCGATGTGGAATGACTTGGCGGAAAAGCGCTCCTGGCAAGGGGAAATCTGGAATCGCCGCAAAAATGGCGAGGTTTATCCTGAATTGCTTTCCATTACTTCCGTTCTGGATCGCTATGGCAATGTGATCCGCCATATCGGCGTTTTTACCGATATTTCCAACATCAAGCAGCAGCAGCAGGCCATGGAGCGCCTCGCGCACTACGACATTCTAACGGGCCTGCCCAACCGGGCGCTGTTTACCGACCGCCTGAAAATCGCGCTTGCCAAGGCGCGGCGTGACAAAACCATGCTGGCTATCGCCTATCTTGATCTGGATGGCTTTAAGCCCGTCAACGACACCTATGGGCATAAGGCCGGCGACAGACTGTTATACAGCGTGGCGCGGCGCATGACTTCCATGCTGCGGGAATCGGACACTATCGCCCGCATTGGCGGGGATGAGTTTGCGATGGTGCTGTCCGGCGCGTCCTCTCACGCCGACTATCTCAGCATCATTGGCCGTTTTCTGACGCAGCTTTCCACGCCCTTTTTGCAGCCGGAAGCGACCGTTAGTATTTCCGCCAGCATTGGCGTGACCTTTTATCCAGAAGATGACAGCGATCCGGAAACGCTTCTGCGCCACGCGGATCAATCCATGTATCAAGCCAAACGCGACGGGCGCGCCCGTTATCACGCTTTCAGCCCGGAAGGCCCGGAAAAGGAAAAACGCGCCGCGCCGAGTATTGAGGACGCCGCGCGCGTCGACCATGCCCTGGATCGCGGGGAAATCAGCCTGTACTACTTGCCCTCCGTGGATCTGCGCCTCGGAAAAGTTGCGGGAATGGAAGCCCAGCCGCATTGGCGGCATCCTGATCTCGGCCTTTTACCCTATGCTGAGTTCATGCCTTCCTTGCAGAACCCGGAGCTGGATATTCGCCTGGGAAAATGGGTCGCGCGGGCGGCCATTGCCGATCTGCACCGCTGGCGGGAAAACAATCTGCCGCTACGGCTGACGCTCAACGTTACGAAAAACCTGCTCTTGTCGCCGACTTTTCTCGCGTTTTTGGATGAGCAGCTGAAACTTTATCCGCTTGTGCGCTCGAATGATCTGGAAATTTCCATTCTCGCAATGTCCGGGCAGGATGAAATTGCCGCAGCCGCGCCCGTTCTTGAAGCCTGTCAGCGGCTTGGGGTTTCCGTCGTCCTGGGGGACTTTGACACAAGTTATTCCTCGTTCGTCGGCTTGCGCCGATTGCCCATTCAGCGCCTGAAGCTCAATCAAGGCATCGTGCGCGGAATGCTTGGCAATCCAGATGATCTGGCGGTTGTCGAAAGCGTGATTAGTCTGGCCAATGCTTTCAAATACCAGGTAGTTGCCGAGTGTCCGGAAAATTCCGCCTCCGGGGCATTGCTGCTCTATATGGGCTGCGATCTGGCGCAGGGCTATGGCATTTCCCGTCCCATGGAGGCAAAAGCCATCCCGGATTGGCTCCGGGAATGGCGTCCAGACCCCGAATGGCAAAGCATCGCGCGCCTGAAGCCGGATCACCAATATCTGCCGATTTTCCTGATGCGTATCAGCATTCAGCACTGCTGCGATCAGGTTTTAACCTATGCGCTCTCCTCAGACAATGAGCGCGCGGCGCCGCCTCCCCTGGAAGGCTTCAGCCTGTTCGACCGTTGGTATCAGACGGCGCTGGCGCGCCACGCGAATAACAGCTACTTCCCGTTACTGAAGGAAACGGAGCGGCATTTATTCTCCAGCGCGCAGACTATGCTAGAGGCTGTTCAGCGCGCCCGCGCCGATGAGACCGCGATGCGCGTGGACGCCTTTATTGTCGCCCGCGATCAATTTCTGGGCATTGCGCAGCGTCTTTTGCAGAGCGTTACGAGCGGAGAAAGATAACTCGCCTTTTTAGGCCAAAATCTCGCAAAAAGGGAAAGAAAGCCGTCGGGAAAAACTATGCACAAAAGTTGTGGATAACTTTGTGCATAACCCTTGCGGGAAGAACATAAATAACGCAGGAACAAGGCGTTGCCCGTTCTTGCCCAAAAACAGAGCAGTTTGAAATATTTGTTTATAATCATATAGATAAAAGATTGTTTGGCTTGTCAAGCCCAAAAGGAGTAAAAACATGGTTTTCTTTTTAGCGATTTTTCCGGATCGTTTTCTCCTGTGGAGTACACTTGGTTTCCGCCCCTTGTAAAATGCCGTTCTATGGCCGTTTCCCCGCTCTTTTCTCCCCTTCCTGCCACGCCGGACTTCACACTCCCTTTGCGCGTCGGTGATTTGATGCGCTTTTCACGGCGTCTTTTGGAAAACTCTCTGCCATTGTGCTGGGTAACAGGCGAAATCTCCGGTCTTACCCGCGCCGCGTCCGGCCATATATATTTCACGCTGAAAGACGAGCGCGCGCAGGCGCGCTGTGTGTTGTGGCGCGGAAAAGCGGCGCTTCTGGCTTGTCAACCGGAAAACGGGCAAAAGATTGAGGCGCGCGTGACCGCGACGCTTTATGAGGCGCGCGGCGATTTTCAGCTGAATGTAGAGAACTTGCGTCCTGCGGGACAGGGCGCTTTGTTTGAACGTTTTTTGCGTCTAAAGGCGCGCCTGGAAGCGGAAGGGCTGTTTGAGACCGCCGCGAAACGCCCTTTTCCCCGTTTTCCCCGGCATATCGCGCTTGTTACCAGTCTGCATGCCGCCGCGCTGCGCGATGTGCTCATTACTCTTTTGCGCCGCGCGCCTCATATTCAGATTTCGGTTTTCCCCACGCCAGTACAGGGCGAGGGCGCGGCACGAAAAATTGCCGAGGCGCTGCGGGCTGCGTCGGAATCCTCTTGCGAGGCAATTTTGCTTTGCCGGGGCGGAGGTTCGCTGGAAGACGTCTGGGCATTCAACGAGGAAGAAACCGTTCGCGCCATTCGCGCCAGTCGGCTTCCGGTCATCAGCGGCGTCGGACACGAAAGTGATTTTACCCTTGCCGATTTTGCCGCGGATTTGCGCGCGCCCACGCCCACTGCCGCCGCGGAACAAATCGCGCCGGAACGCGCGAAACTCCTCCACGACCTGGCGCAGCGCGCGGGGCGCCTCGCGCGCGCCTGGAACGGCTATTCGCGCCAGCATGAACAACGCCTGGACACGCTTGCGGCACGAATACTTTCCCCGGCGCGGTATCTTGAACAGCGTGAAAAACAACTGCGCGCTCTTCGTCGGCGCTTGGCTCAGGCAGTTTCCCCGTCGTTGGCCGCGCGGGAAAGCGCGCTTAAATTTTCGGCCTTGCGGTTGAAAACCGTCTGGCAGGAAGCGCGGGAACGCCGCGCGCGACACTTGCGCGTCCTGGAAGAAAGTCTGCGGCAATTAAACCCGGAAGCGGTGCTCGGACGCGGCTATGCCATCGCGCGAAATCACGCGGGGAAAATCGTCCGTGACGCGGCGGCGCTGGAAAAAAACGACCTTCTTTCCCTTACGCTCTCCAAAGGCGCCGCCCAGGTTACAGTTGTGGACGCCAATACGCCTTGCGCGCCAAGAACGAAGGCCGCGCGCCCCCGCGCATAACGTGACGGACGCGGTTGCAGGAAAACTATTTTTGTTCGCTCAGTGAAAAGCCGTCTGCCGAACCGGTTGCCATCGCATTATCTGAAAAGCCTTTATGAATCAGAGAAGAAAATATTGCGGCGCGGAAATAAGGTTAGAATGCCGCAAAGGTGCGAACGTAAAGCCTTTCTAGGCTTTTATGAGTACCTTGTCATAGCATTTTCTGAAGGACGCACACATGAAAAAAATCATTCCCGCATTTGCCGCCGTCATGTTTTTGTTTGGGACAGCCGCCTGCGCGCCCGATGCGCCCCCCGCATCCGAATCCGCCCAAACGCCAGCGGCGGAGCAGGCTCCGGCCTCCGCCCCCGCGCCGGAGCCAACCGTAGCAGTCGACACGGCGCACAATTCAAGAAACAGCCTGGATTGGGCAGGCGCGTACGTCGGCGTCATTCCAGCCGCATCAGGTTTGGGTATTGACGTCACGATAACCCTGCGCAACGATTCCACCTATACGGCGCAATACCACTACATTGACAAGCAGGACGGCGACTTTGTCACGGACGGCGTTTTTCAGTGGGACGAGGAAGGCGGCGCAATCACATTGGACGCGAAAGATATTCCGCCTCACTACCAGGTGGGCGAAAACCAGCTCATTCAGCTGGACATGGAAGGAAATCCCATTACCGGCGAACTAGCGGAACGCTATGTGCTGAAAAAACAGCCGTAATTCTTGGCAGTCTCTGGACAATCAGGCGCAGGAACTTTGCCGTGCGGAAACCTCTTCCAGCATCGTAACGCTTCCCGCGCCGCCATTAAGGCGGACGCGCGCGCCGTTTTGTAGCCGTTCACAAACGTTGCGCACCCCCATAACGGCGGGCAAGCCAAGTTCCCGCGCGGTAACCGTACCATGCGACAACGGGCCGCCGCTCTCCGTAATCACGCCTTTCGCCTGATAAAACAAAGGCGTCCATGCGGGATTGGTCGTTTTGGCTACCAGAATGGCGTTTTCAGGAAAGCGGGAAAAATCTTCCGGCCCGCGCACTACAAAAACCACGCCCTCCACAATCCCCGGACTGCCTCCCAAACCCTGCAACGCGACAGCACTGGCGCCAATGGCGTCGGTTTCTCCGTAAACCCATTCTGGCGCGCGCTCCCTAGCTTTCAGCCAGCCTTCCTTATGCCGATCCACCGCCCCGCGAATTTTCTCCAGGGCATGGGCGCGCAAGGCGCTTTCACACACAGAGGCGGGGCAGAAATAAATATCGTCCGCCGCGTCCAGAATTCCTTGTTTTTTAGCCGTTCGCCCAATGCTTTCAACGCGCGGCGAAATGGCAAAGTAAGGCGCGTAGTTTGATAGTGTTCCAGGTCATCCAACTCGGTATACCCTCTGGCCAGACGAATGATTTCCCGAACCGCGTAACGCAGACGCTCCGGGACGAGCGCCAGAAGCCGTAATTCCGCCTCGACCGCCGCGATTTTACGCGGCGAATTGGGATTGCGCTGCGTCTCTCCCGCGCCATTGGCTTCTTCGGGGAGAGCGGCCAGTACCTTAATTTGATCCAGTACGATGTGCGGCGCTTCCACCCAAGTCGGGCAGTAGGCGTCAAAATCCAGTTCCCGATGTCCGTGCCGCTGCAAAAAACACTGGAATTCCGCATGAAACGCGGGAAATTCCGCCAAACGCGCAAAAATCTCCGCGCCGGACCTATCGCCGCGCGTCAGCGCGAATAAAGCGCTGTCGGCGCGAATTTTCCGGGAAAGCTCCCACAGCTCTCCGTTAACCTGCGCGGTTTTGGTCGCGCGGCGTTGATTTTTAACCCCGTATTTGATTCCTTCCACGCGGCAACCGCGCCCATAAACCATATAATAAAAATCAACGAGACGCTCATCCATTGCATGAGTCTTTCTCTTTTTCCCATTTTCACACTTCCGGAAAATTCCGCCATCCCGCCCAAGCCATGAGCCATAAAACACTGAAAAGCAGCGGATAAAAACCGAAAAGAACCAACAGAACCGGCAGCCAAAGCAAAGCGGCAGCCAACCCGCCAATCATACGAAAAAAAGTTATCGTATTTCTGCCATCCGCTTTTTTCCCCGCATAACCGCCCGCCAATAAAACCGGCGCGAAGAGAAGCGCGAAAACCACAAGAAAAGGGTATGCGACATACGAAGCGTCATCCGTTGCCGTGTCCGCCTGGGTAGCGGCCAGACGTTCCACCCGCGCAAAGGTTTCCTGATCTGGACAATGGACCGAGACGGCGTCCAGAGCCGTTCCCATGATACGTTTTAACCGTTTTTCCCATTGTCTGGGCGTTTCTTCCGCCCCGCGCGGCGGCAAATCAATAGAATCCCCCGCCAGGACTTCAACTTCAGAGCGAAAAGCGTCGGGACGGCGATAAAACAATCCCAGCGGCACAACCTCCAGCGGCACGCCTTCTTCCAGCAGACGCCGGACGACCCGCGCGTGTCCAGACTGATAGGGCAACGGAGCATGCCCCCACTCGCTGCCGCCTTCCGGAAAAAACGCCAGCGCGCCGCCGGCGCGCAAATGCGCGCAAATCGCGTCCATAGGATCCGGAAAGTCGCCGCGCCTCATGGAGTAACGCTGCCGATCCTTGGCGCGCACCACCGGAATCCCGGAAAACATAAGCCGCAATAAGGGGTTTCTTAATAATTGCGCGGAAAGCGTAAACTGCGCGCGCGGACAGGCCGACAAGACGACATAGCCATCAATCGCGCCGTTGCGGTGACTGCATAGCAAGAGGCGCGGCCTATCGCCTTGCGGCGCGAAATTAAGCGCGCGCGCACGGCGAAAATAAAAGCCGCGAATCAGCGCTATCAAAAGTCTCCGCCAAAGCGAAAGGGCATGGACAGGTCGCGCGGCAGCCATCATTCACCATCCTCTTTGATTTGTCAGGAACCCCGCCCGGAAGCGCGGAACGAGCCGGAATATTCCTTAAATGAAATGCACCGTACCCGAAAACCACCCTCCGCGCCCATCCCTTCCGCGCCGCAAAGCGCGCAACAGAAAAAAGGGAGGCCGGAGACCTCCCTTCAAACCACCGCGCTTCTGTTTTACCTCCTAGCGGATCTGCGTCCAGCTTTGCCGCCCGGAAGGACGGCCTTCGCCGGGCGGTTGTCCATAGCGGCTTCTTTTCGCGTCGTGGTCGCCGCTGCCGAAACGCGCCCCGCCGGGCTGGTTAAAGGTATAGCTTTGCACATCCGCGCCGCTGCCATACGTCGCGCTGACGCCATCCGCCTTGACGAACTTGGAGTCTCTCGCTTCTTCCATACCTTGCAACTTCGGGTCGCGCCAGATATTGGAATCCTTTTCTATTTTGCTAAACGCCGTGTTCGGCTTAATCCATTCCCCCGTGGAATGCCGAATGGCAATCAGCCCCCCTTGCAATGCGCTGGTGCAAGGATCATCGGCGGGCAGCGCAAAGGGAACCAGAAGCTCCTCCGTTTGCGGATTCATCACCGTACCCTGCGCGCGCACCAAGGTCGCGCCCATATTCGCGCCATTCAGATTCAGCAAATACCCTCGGTAGGGATTGGAAGGGTCGGCATAATTTAGAGTCTTGTTATCCGACTTCCAGCCCTCAAAGGAATAGACGATCTCCTTCCCGGAGGAGTCTTTTATGCGCGTAGTGAATCTGTCGGAGGCAAGATGCTGGGTATACACATGCTCCAGCAAATTCGCGCGCGTAGCGGTAACCGGAATACCCAGTTTCGTCGTCCAGGTTACAAACCCGCCGTTGCCGTCTGGAATGTCCGTATTCTCCGCAGGCATATGCACTCCGTACAGAGCCTGAATCTGCTGCTGCTTCTTCACGGGCAGGACGCCGGGCTGGGAAATAACAATTTCCTGCTTTACGTCATCCTGTTCAATGAATTTGCCGCTACCGACGACGACCTGAAAGCCCGTGGCCGCGATTGACTTGTTGGGCTTGCGCATCACGGCGGGCGGAGCGGCAAAGGCTTGCGATCTGCCCGCGCTGTCCGTAGCCTCAAGCACTTTTGTCACGTCCGATTCCGCGAGAGTCCTGAGGTTAAACTGCCAGACATTGCCGCGCAAATCGCCCGCAAAAGCGTAATCCGCCATGCCGTCTTTATTCACGTCCAGCAGATACGGCGTACCCAAGCCATTGGGCGTCGACGCGCCGCCAGAGTGCGTGCATAGTTTCGTGAACGCTGGTTTCGCCCCAGAAGTCGGCGGCGCATCCAGGCTGACAACAAAAAGACAGGCGTCTTGGCTATCGCCGTTATAGCCGTTCCCAAATGTTACCGCCCAATGCTTCGTCAACCCGGCGACCGGAGCGATCACTGGCTCGCCGTCCGCAGGCACGCCAAGATCCCCGTCGTCGGCGTTGGTAAATTCCCATAGCACATTGGAAGCGTCAAAGTTCTGGACGTCCTCCACATCCAGGGCGAAGAAGCCCCGACCGCCGCGCCCGGTTGATCCGGCCAGCACGGAATGCCATGTCCCATTTAGCAAAACATCGCTGACAAACGGCGCGCCGTCCATGAAAAACCGGTGCTTCTGTCCGCTATAGTCCGCATCCGCCAACTGTTTCAGCTGCGCGTGCAATGTCTGCGGGATATAAGCAAAACGCTCCTCGCCAGTATCTATGTCAAAGGCATGTAACATGCCGTCGTTCATGGCCGCGAAAACGGTCTTGTCCCTGCCATGCTCCCGGAAGCCCAGAATGCGCCGCTGGTAGTTGTAAATATCGCCTGATTTCAGAAAGGACGCCGGATTTTCGGATTTACATGCTGGCTGACCAGACACGGACGTTCCGCCCGCGCCGCATCTGAAGCCGCCAAATCCATAATCATTGAATTCATACGCGCCCAGCAGATAGGGCGCAGGATTGACGGTATCACCCAACAGTTTCCTTTTTTTGACCGTGTTTTTCGTAATGGGGTCCTGTTCACTGACTTCACGGCTGCGGAAGCCATTCACCGGCGCATTCGCGTTGACATAGGTCGTATCTTCCAGAGAAGCGTCGCCGCGCAGATAGTCAATCAGAAACTCCACCGTATAGGCTTTGTTTTTGCTTTTCCCCAGCATGCACGCGGACGCAGGCGCGCCGGCGCGCGGCATCGGACAGGAATCCAAGACAACTCCGCCCGACGCGGAACGTTCAATTTTTCCTGAATCCAGCGCGCTTTTGACGGAAGCGGAAAGGCCCGTGTCAAATCTAACGCCTTGCGATCCATCCCAGGTAAAAATTTTGCGCGTCTTCCAGTACCCCGGATTCTTCCTGATTTTCTCCGCCATCACGTTCTGCGCCGACCATTTTTTGGGAATCAATTTCTGCCCGATCGTATCCTTACCGCAGAGAGACGCGCGCCCGTCATAGCTTAGGACAGGTTTGCCGAAATCAGGCGGCAGCCCCGTAACGGGGTTTTTCCCTTTGTCTGAGCACAGCTTGAAGGCGGACAAATCTCCCGTCCATTCCGCCGGGTCGTAGGCGGGAACGATGCTGACTTCTTCCGCGGAAATCGTCATGTTGCCTTCGCCGCCTCCCGCTCTATCAACCGTCTGCATATCTCCCGCGATACCGGTCAAAAGATTGGAGAGCTTGCGCACGAACTGATCCGGGTCTTCCGCCGCCGCCGTACCGCCATGCCCATTCAGGCCGGCGTGCATCAAGTCGTCAATTTTTTCGTAGTCCGTATCCAGTCCGGTGGGATAGGTCCACAAAATATTTTGTTTGGGATCCGGATTTTCCAGAAAGGCGTTGACCTCGGTGTCCGACAAGCGACCCTGCACCCCCAGGCCAACAGTAAACAACTGCATGTGCTGCCAGAAAGCCGGGTCTTTTGAAGTCGGCGTTACGCGGTTCGGCGTATTTGGACGCAAATCCCGCTTCCAGTAATGCATCGCCCAGTCCGCGAGCGAATTTTTCACCTCGTACCGCGCGTGCTGGCCGAAGAAGGGTCCCTCTGGCTTGTATGTATAGACTTTTGTGCCGTCGGCGCTGATGTTCGTCGGTCCGGCAGTCCCGTCGGCGTCACCCGCCCCTGAACGGGAGTCCGTGTAGTAGCCGTCCGTCATCAAAATGCCGAAAGAGCGGCGGCAACCATATTCATTGCCGCTGCCGCCATTTCCCGGCGGATTCGTAAGAACATACGTGCTGGGCGGATATTCTTTCCAGGGCGCTGCCGTCTCGTAATAACTCCCCATCCGGTAGATGGAATGAATCAGCGGCGTTCCGGAAGGGAAAGTGATATTAAGAATCCAGTCATAAAAATCCTTGACGAACGTTTTGCCGCGGTAGTCCGCCGGAATGGGATACCCCTGCCAATCCACCGCGTCGTTCGGGAAATCGCGGAAAGGCACGACGCCACGCCCGCGGAAGTTTGGCGCCGCCACAGTGCCTGACGTCTGACCCGGCCCGCGATCCGTCATCCGCCCGATGGTGTCGTAGCCCAGACGGATATATTTTCCCCCCATGATCGCGCTCGGCATTTTGGTGTCGCCGGGATTGACAAGCTGCGCGAAAGCGAGCGAAGTCCCCGCGCGCGCCGCCATCGCGCGGGTGCGGTAATAGGAATACCAATTGGCGAAATTGCGGATTTCGTCCTTTCGGGTACGCCGCTGTTTCTGCGGGTATTCCGCGAGATTGCCGTCATCATCCACATAGGTCGACACCAAATGCGGCAAGGATTGGTCAAAACAGTTGATGTCCCTCTGGCAAACAGCGCTGTTGATATTGTCCGCGACCAGTGCGTCGTCCGCGCCGCTGAACGATCCGTTCCCGATCGTATCGCCGATCCGATGCCGTCCAACGGTGCAGCCGCTGCTATAGTTGACATCCATCAGCACGCCGCTGGAATTATTGTACGGTTTCCACGGGATGGCCTCCGCCGTATAGCGGGAATTATCGCACCAGGGGCGGCCATTGGGACGATAGGCATGATTGGGCTGCGGCGGCACCGTTTTCGTGCTGCCGTCAAAGGGGCTTTGGGTCGCTTCGGTGCTGTAATAGCCTTCGTGCGTTCCATACCCCTGGATATTGCCCGGCTCATCCACATCCCAGATGCGCGCACTGTAGCGGCAGGTCGCCGTGGGAATCCCGAAGTACGGCTGGCTTCTCTTGTCGTTTGGATCGGTGATCTTCGGGTCATATTTGAGATTTGGCTGCGTCACGCCCATCGCCTTGTAATAGGCGCGCGCCTCCATCACATCGTTAAAAACCCGCGGGCAGGCGCGCCTTTGCACCGCGCGCTTGTTATAGGCCTGATTACGAAGCCCCGGTACCGGGTTGTTACCGCTGGCGCGAAAATAAGCGCCGGACATCGCTTCCCGAAACGCCCAATATTCATAGCCGCCCGAGTAGAGTTCAAAGCGAAATCCATAGGGATCGTTGCGCAGCGCGTCGTCTGAATAGGCCTCACGGTAGAGCTGCTCCAGCGTTTTGGGGAAACCCGGAGCAACGCTGTTCCAGGTCGGGTGATCCCGGCGGGTATTGTAGCCCGGCACATAATCGTAATAACTCCCGCCGGAATACGCGTTGGCCGCGGTATAAACGGCGGCGTTCGGAAAACTTGTATAACAATCCGTCTGGCTGAC
The DNA here is from genome assembly GCA_031256795.1 of Zoogloeaceae bacterium. Classification (GTDB taxonomy): domain Bacteria; phylum Pseudomonadota; class Gammaproteobacteria; order Burkholderiales; family Rhodocyclaceae; genus Azovibrio. The sequence goes on from JAIRPW010000032.1 coordinate 92,118, forward strand.
ATAGCCATCCTTCAGCGCTCTGAGCTGCGTTGCCGTAGAGGGGCAGGCCGCGTCTGAATTCTTCATGCGCACCAGCTTGCCGCTCTCGTATCTGAACGGCGGCTGATAGGTGATTTCCGGGTTGTAATACTGACGGTTCAACGCGGCGCTTTTGCGCAAGGTCCCGCCGGAAGGCGCCTCGTCCGGCATATAGTCATTCATCATGGAACCGGAATCATCCAGAATGTAGACCACATTGGGATCCATCGGTTTGTCGGCAATCAGCGGCCCCTGATAAATATCCAGTGGCAGAGCGGCTTGCGGGAACCCCCCCAAAAAAATACCCGCGCACAGCGCAATGGGAAAAACCAATGACGCCCCGGAAAAACGCCGCTTCCGAGGGTCACCCCGCATTTGGAACAGACTGTCGGCTTTCATGACTTCCTCCTCGCAAAACAGTATATGCGCATTGAATATGGTTTTACACAAAAACAACTATACAAATTCATTTTACATGATATATAAATTATTGCAACGTATTCTTCTTTTCCGCCTGTTTCTTGACGAACGGCAGAAAAAAAAGGACAGGCGGAAGCAAAAAATGAAGCGGCCCGGCAACAAAAAAGCCGGAGCGAATACGCTCCGGCTTTACAGGTTTGTGGGTTTGCGCGGGCAACATGCCCGCCCATGAAGTCAGCGGATTTGTGTCCAGCTCTGCCTTCCGGACGGACGACCGCTGCCGACGTCTCCGTAGCGGTCATGCTTGATTTTGTCATGATCGCCGCTGCTGAAGCGCGGACCGCCGGGCTGATTAAACACATAGGCCGCCCCGGCAGGGTACGTCGTAGTCACCCACGAGACGTTCGACTTGGCATATTTGGAGTCACGCTGCTCTTCCTGCCCCTGCAAATCGGGATCGCGCCAGAGATTGACAAGCGGCTTTATCTCTTTGAACGAACCGTGTTTCATCGCTTTGCCCGTGGCATAGTTGAGCGAAACTATCCCCCCCTGCAGCGCGGAAGAACATGGATCGTCGGAAGGCAAAACAAAGGGAATTACAATCTCCTGCGTTTTCGGGTCCATGAGCGTGGCCTGCGCGCGCACCAGGGACGCGCCCATATTCGCGCCATTCAATTCCAGCAAAAACCCTTTATAGGAATTGGACGGGCTATCGTAGTCAATCCCCGCGTCGTCTGATTTCCACCCCTCATATTTGTAGGTGAGGAATTCGGGAGGCGGATTAGGATCTTTCTCGCGCGTGACAAATTCAGCGCCCGGCGGATTGCCTGCATGCAGGTCGTATACATGCGCCAGGAGGTTTGCGCGGGACGCGGTCGAGGCCGCGGCGTCCAAACCAGTCGGCGCCGTCGCCACGCGCACGCTGTAGAGCGTTTGCGTCTGCACACGTTTATTTTTGTTTTTCCCCGTAACCGGATCAATATCCGGGTAGCTGGTATCAGGAATTTCCTGTTTCACGTCATCCCGCTCCATGAATTTCCCGCTGCCAACAAGCACCTGAAAGGCGGCGGCCGCGATGCTCCCCTGCGGCTCGCGTATCACAATCGGCGGCGCGGTAATCGGCTGCGCCTCGTTGCGCGTATCTGTCGCTTTCAGCTGCGCCCGCACATCCAGAGGACTCATGCTGCGCAAGTCAAAACGCCAAACATTGCCTTTTAGGTCGCCCGCGAAAGCGTAATCTGCGGCGCCGTCTTTATTTACGTCCAGCAGGTAGGGGGTGGAAAGGCCGTTATCAGGACCGGAGTTCGTGCAGATTTTTGTGTAGGGAGGCTTCCCAGCGGGTGAAGAGGACTGCGTCTCCAGGCTGACCACAAAAAGACAGGCGTCGCCGTTGTCGCTGTTATAGCCGTTGGCGAGCGTCGCCGCCCAGGGTCCCGCCGCGCCCGGAATACTCCCGGCAATCGGCGCGATGACCGGATCAATATCGGCGGGAACGCCCAGATCGCCGTCGTCGTGATTCGTGAACTCCCAGATTACTTTAGAAGCGTCAAAGTTCTGAACGTCCTCCACGTCCAGCGCGAAGAATCCCCTGCCGCCTCGCCCGGTGGAACCCACCAGCACGGAGTGCCACGCGCCGTTTAGCAAAATGTCGCTCACGAAAGGCGCGCCGTCCACGAAGTAGCGGTGATTCTGCCCGTAATCCGGGTCAGCCAGACGTTTCAGAAACGGATGCGCCGCCTGCGGAATATAGGCGAAGCGCTCCTCGCCGGTATCCGCGTCGAAAGCGTGCAACATGCCGTCGTTCATGGGCGCGAAGATCGTTTTATCTCTGCCGTTGTCGCGGAAGCCATGAAAGCGCTGCTGATAGGCGTAAATGTCAGCGGCGCTCAAAAAAGAGACCGGGTCTTCGGGCGTACAGGCCTGATTGGCGACAGAAACGCTGCCCGAACCGCATTTGTACCCGCCAAAACCGTAATCATTGAACTCAAAATTCCCCAGCAAATAGGGCGAAGGATTGATGACGTCGCCCAGCAGCAGCGTTTTTCTCTCCTGATTTTTGCGCGATCTCATGCCGTTGAGCGACGCGCCCGGCGAACTGGCGGAGGTATCTTCCCATGTGCCGTCACCCAATAGGTAGTCAATCAGCAAATTGACGGAGCTGGCGTCGCCGATATTGGCGTCGCTGACGTTATAGGGTCTTTGATTGCCGATTTTCCCGAACATGCAAGCCGATGCTGGCGCGCCGCTTCTGGAGAGCGGGCAGAGGTCATGCACCACGCCGCCCGAAACGGAACGCTCGATTTTGGAATCCAGCGTTTTTTTGATCTCCGCAGAAAGACTGTGATCAAACCGGACGCCCGTCTTTCCGTCCCAGGTAAAAATTTTGCGCGTCTTCCAGTAATCCGGATTGCTCTTGATTTTCGCCGCCATGACCTCCTGCACGGATCCCAGGTTGTCGCTTCGCAACGGGAATTTTGAAGGAATGATTTTCCAGCCCATCGTATCCTTGTTGCAAACGCCCTCCTCGTTTTTAAAGCTTTTCACGCGCTTGCCGAGATCGCCGCCCTGACCCGAACACAGCTTGAAGGCGCTCACATCTCCCGTCCACTCCGCCGGATCATAGCTGGGATAATAGTTGTATTCCTCTTCGGAAATCCCCTTGCCGCCGCCGCCCGCCGCCTTATCCGTAGTCTGCGCGTCGCCCGCGATCGTGGTCAGCAAATTGGAGAGCTTCCTGACGAACTGATCCGGGTCTTCCGCCGCCGCCGTGCCGCCATGCCCGTTCAAACCCGCGTGCATCAGGTCGTCAATTTGCTCATAGTTCGTATCCAGCCCGGTGGGGTAAGTCCAGAGGATATTCTGCGTGGGTTCTGGATTTTCCAGGAAATTGTTCACTTCCGTATCCGACAAACGCCCCTGCACTCCAAGGCCAACGGTAAAGAGTTGCATGTGCTGCCAGAACGCGGGGTCTTTTTTCGTTTTTGCCAAATTGTTCGGCGTGGGACGCAGATCATTCTTCCAGTAATACATCGCCCAGTCCGCGAGTGAGCCGCTCACAGGGTTGGACGCATGCTGTCCGAAGAAGGGGCCTTGCCGCTGGTACTTATAGGTTTTGGTCCCATCCGCGCTGGTGTGCGCCGGCCCGTCTGTCCCGTCCGCGTCATTCACCGCGACGCCGCCGTTACTGGCCATGACTCTGGAGCCGCCGTAGCCGTCCGTCATCAGGATGCCGAAGGAACGACGGCAGCCATATTCATTGCCGCTGCCGCCATTGCCGCCGGACACGAAGCTGGCGGGCGGATATTCCTTCCAGGGCGCGGCAGTCTTGTAATACTGCCCCATTCTGCGAACGCTTTCTATCAACGGCGTAACGCCGCTGATAGATACCGTGAGATTCCAGTCGAAAAAGTCCTTGACGAAGGTCTTGCCGCGGTATTCCGGCGGAATGGGGTATCCCTGCCAATCCACCGCCGCGTTCGGGAAATCGCGGAAAGGCGTCACGCCACGCCCCGCCCAGGGAGAACTGGCCACGTTTCCATTACGCTGCCCCGGCCCCGCGTCCCCCATCTTGTTAATGGTATCGTAACCCAGACGGATATATTTGCCGCGCATAACCGCGCCCGGCTTTGTGGTGTCCTCCGGGTTAATCATCTGCGCAAAAGCCAGCGAAGCGCCCGCCCGCGCAGCCTGCGCGCGGGTGCGGTAATAGGAATACCAGTTGGCGTAATTACGAATTTCGTCCTTGCGGGTGCGCCGTTGCTTTTGCGAGTATTCGGCAAGATTCCCGTCGTCGTCTACGTACGTCGAAACCAGGTGCGGCAGCGATTGGTCAAAGCAGTTAATGTTGCTCTGGCAGACGGCGCTGTTGATGTTGTCCGCCACCAGAGCGTCGTCCGCGCCCGTGAAAGACCCGTCTCCCACCGTGTCGCCAATCCGGTGCTTTCCGGAAATACAGCTGACGTCGGTTCCATGGTCATCGTCCAGAGTATGCGCTCCCGGATCCGCGTACAAACCCGGACGTTCGCACCATCTGCGGCCAAACGGCAGATACGTATACAAAGGCGTCGGCGGCGCTTTCACGCTGTTATCGAAAGGGCTTCGGGTCGTTTCCGAAGAGTAGTACGCCTGAAACGATGGGGAAGCGGTGATATGCCATATCCAGCCCTGAATATTCCCGGGTTCGTCTACGTCCCAAATGCGCACACTCTCGCGGCAAGTCGCCGTGGGAATGCCGAAAAACTTCTGGCTTCTTTTGTCGTTCGGGTCGGTGACGGACGGATCGTATTTAAGGTTCGGCTGAAGAACGCCCCGCCCCAATTCATCATCCGCGTTCGCCACCGATTTGTAGTACGCCCGCCCTTCCGTCACGTCATTGAACAGCCGAGGACAGGCATGGCGATTTACGATATATGAGTTGTTGTAGTGAGACCGGCTCTTCAGCGCCGAATTGGTTCTATTGGTGCGAAAAAGCGCCGCGTTCCCGGCGGGAAGCTGCCGAAACGCCCAATATTCATAGTTTTTGGGATCTGTCTCAAAACGATAGCCATAGGGATCGGCGCGCAGCGCGGCGTCCGTAAAGGCGGCGCGGTAGGCGGCCTCGTTCCAGGAGGGATTGTCCCGCCGGGAGCGATAGCCCGGAACATAGTCGTAGTAACCGCCGTAACCATTGGAGCCGACCAGATTATAGGCGGCGATCGCGCCGCCGCTAAAATTTTTGCAAGCCGTTTGGCTGGCATAGCCGTCGGAAAGCGCCCTTAATGTTGTCGCGTTGGACGGACAGGCTTTGTCTGAATTTTGCAGACGCACCAGCTTGCCGCCCTCATATTTAAAAGGAGGCAGATAAGTAACATCCGGGTTGTAGTACTGGCGGTTAATAAAGGCGTTGTAAAGCTGATTTCCGCTGCCGCCCGGAAGGCTATCCGGCATAGAATCAGACGTCATTGACCCGGAATCGTCCAGGATATAGAGTACATTGGCCTCCATCGGTTTATCCGCGATGAGAGGCCCCTGATAAATATCCACCGGCAGAGCGGAACGGGAAAAAAGAAGCGCCAGAAAAACGCCCGCGAGCGACAAAACGGGAGAAAGCAATGACGGCAAGGCAAACCCTCTCTCCCCGCCCTGAATTTTCTCTGTTCTTTTGTTTCTTCCCACGCACAAGCAATGGCGCATTCTTTTCTCCTCGCGGATTGTTTTCCCGGACGCCGCGCCAAGTATGGCCAGCAAGATATGTCTCGCATACTATGCAAAACCTGTGCGCCGTGAATGTTTGCCCGCGCGTTTTTGACGAGCGGAAGAAAAAAAGTGACAAACGGCAGACCGCGCAGGGGAAACATCCCCCGGAAGATCACCGGCGCCAGTGAATCCGCGCGCCCTTCTGCCGGAGTTCCTGATCGTCTCTGTCGTCAGGATGCGGCTTCCAGGCATGGATGTAGAGAATTTCCGCTGTAACGGGCAGACGCCCGTCTGCCCGCCCGCCCGCCAGTGCGGCGCAGTAGGCGGCAAGTCTTGCCCCCGTGCCGCGCCCGGAAAGGGTCTTTTTTCTGTCCGCCCTCGCGCAACCCGCTCCCGCCGCCTTAATTTCCGCGTGGAGCGCGCCCAAACTCCGGTAGGTCACAACCATCCGCTCCCTATCCACCACCGGATCGGAAAATCCCCCCGCCAGCAACAAGTCTCCCAAAGCATGAATCCCGTAAAAATACTGCGTCCGCGCCGTTTCCCGCCCATATTTGTCCGCAAGCAAGAAACCTTCACGTAGCTCGGCAAGCGTCTCCGTTCCCAGCGCGGAGGCCAGGAGCAAACCGCCGGGCGCGAGCACGCGCGCCGCTTCCGCAAAAAACCGCGCGGGATCGTCAAGCCAGGGCAGAAGCAGATTCGCCCACAGCAAATCTACCGAGGCGTCCGGAAAAGGCAAAATCTCCGCGCGCGCCGCCAGAAACAACGCGGGAGAGTCCGCGCGTAAAGACGATTGGCGCGCGGCCATCGTGAGCGCCTCCGGCGTCCAATCCAGGCCAAAGTACGCCGCGCCCGGATAACGCGCCGCCGCCTCTTCGGCAAAAAAACCCAGGCCGCACCCCGCGTCCAGTACGCGCCGGGGAGAAAGGCGGATATAGTCCAGCCGCTCGCGCATCCGCGCCGCGACCTCGCGGGAAAGAAAATCAGCCTCGGTAAGCGTCGGCAGCGCGCGCCGCACATTGCGCCGCAGAGCGCGGCCATCTACCCCGCCCGTCATGTTTCGCGCCGCTCTCTGAACGCCTGCCTTTTCCCGCGCCGCCTCAAACCGCTTTCAATCCTAAACGTGCAAAAAGCGCTTCGTCCCGGCTCACCTCGGCGTTGGGGGAGGTCAGCAGCGCCGCGCCGTAAAAAATGGAATTCGCGCCCGCCAAAAAACATAACGCCTGCAATTCATCGCTCATGGATTCTCGTCCGGCGGAAAGGCGCACATGCGCCTCAGGCATCACAATCCGCGCGGCGGCAATCGTGCGGACAAACTCAAAGGGGTCCAGCGGCGGCGTATCCGCCAGCGGCGTCCCCGGCATGGGAATCAAATGATTGATCGGCACGGATTCAGGCGGGGTCGGCAAATTGGCCAGCTCGGCCAAAAACGCGGCGCGATTTTCCCGGCTCTCCCCCATCCCGACAATCCCCCCGGAACAAATATGAATGCCCGCCTCGCCTACCCGCGCAAGCGTCTCCCGCCGATCCTCATGCGTGTGGCTGCGAATCACCTGCCCGTAAAACGCGCGATCAGTATCCAGGTTGTGATTGTAATAATCCAGTCCCGCCGCCTTGAGCTTTTCCGCCTGCCCCTCCCGCAACATGCCCAAGGTAACGCACGCCTCCATTCCCAGCGCCTTGACGCCGCGCACCATTTCCAGCACCTGGTCAAGATCGCCGTCTTTTGGGGTTTTCCAGGCCGCGCCCATGCAAAACCGCGAGGAACCCTTTTCCTTCGCGGCTTTCGCGGCGGAAAGCACCTCCTCTACCGGCAAAAGCCGCTCGCGCTCCAGTCCCGCGCCATACCGCGCTGACTGCGAACAATAGCCGCAATCTTCAGAACAACCGCCTGTTTTGATGGAAAGCAAAGTGGAACGCTGTACTGCATTGGCATCAAAATGCTGGCGATGCACATTTTGCGCGCGCCAGACCAAGTCCATGAACGGCAGCTCATAAAGCGCCAGAATTTCCTCCGCGCGCCAAAGCGGGCGCGCGGAAGCGCGGTCAGAGGCCTGTTGCGCGACGGCGGAAACAGGAAGCGCGGATACGCAAGACATAGAAGAAAACCCTGTAAAAGGAGAGAATCTTCATGAAAACCATTGCCAAAGTCAATGTGTCGCCGGATTATCTTGCCGTTCGCTTTCCCGCGTGAAATCCGGCACAATCCTTTCATGCTTTCAGCATACCCCTGGGACTCCCCCGCAGACGCTTCGTTCGCCGACGTTCTCCGCTGCGGCGCGCGGACTCTCCTTGACGCGATCCTGCCGCCGCGCTGCTTTTTGTGCGGCAAAGCGCGCGAAATAAACGATGGCGCGCTCTGTGCGGCGTGCGCGGCGGATCTCACGCCGCTTCCCGCCGCGCGCTGCCCCCGCTGTTTGATTGCCACTACGCATGGCGAATCCTGCGGCGCGTGCCAGCAGCATCCGCCGTATTTTGATCGCGCCTACGCGCTTTTTGCCTATGATTTTCCGGTAAGTCCCTTAATTCAGGCTTTCAAATACCGCGCGGTTTTCGCGCCAGCGCAAAGCTGGGGAACACGCCTCGCGGCGCTGACCAACGACGCGGCGACGGACTGCGTCCTCCCCATTCCGCTGCACGCGGAACGCTTGAAAGCGCGCGGCTACAACCAATCCCTGGAACTCGCGCGGCACATTGCGCGGGCGCGCGGTCTGCCGCTTCTGCCCGACACGCTGCACAAAATCCGCGCGACGACGCCGCAAGCCGGTCTCTCGCTGAAAGCGCGGCAAAAAAACCTGCGCCGCGCCTTTGAATGCCGCCGCGATCTTTCCGGGAAAAACATCCTTTTGGTTGACGACGTGCTTACTACCGGAACAACCGCCAATGAAGCCGCGCGCGCCCTGAAAGCGCGGGGAGCGCGCGCGGTCTGGATCGCCGTCGTCGCGCGCACCCTGCGCGAGGCATAACGACGCGGACGCGCAATTGCGCGCGGCTTTTTTGAAGAGATTGATTACAATCACGTCTTCCGTTCCGCTTTTTCCCGCTGTTTTATTTACATACGATTTGAATACGTCATGTCCGAACCCCTTTTTTATGACCCGCGCGAAACCTTGAGCGCGCTTCTGCGGCAAGCGCTCGCCAGTGTCGCGCCCGAAGCCGCAGACGCCCCCGTTGTGCTGGAACGCCCGCGCGAGGCGGCGCACGGGGATTTTTCTTCTAACCTTGCCATGCGGCTCGCCAAGCGCCTGAAACAAAATCCCCGCCTTCTAGCGGAACGGCTTTGTTCCGAAATTCCTGTAAGCGTTCTGGTCAAACGCGCGGAAGTCGCCGGATCGGGCTTTATTAACTTTATTCTGGACGATTCAGCCAAACACGACGCGGTTCGCGCGGCAATTGCCGAAGGCGCGCGTTTCGGGCGCGGAAACGACGGCGCGGGACAAAAAATCTTGCTGGAATTCGTCTCCGCCAATCCGACGGGGCCGCTGCATGTCGGTCACGGACGCGGCGCGGCCTATGGCGCGTCCCTTGCCAATCTGCTCGCTTTTCGCGGCTGGGACGTCACCCGCGAGTATTACGTCAACGACGCCGGACGGCAGATGGATATTCTCGCGCTCTCCACCTGGCTGCGCTATCAGGAAAGAGCGGGCGAGACCCTGGAATTCCCGCCCAACGCCTATCAAGGCGACTACGTGCGCGAAATGGCAGAGCAACTTTTTCAGACGCACGGCGCGCGCTACCGCCGTCCGGCAAGCGAAGCGCTCGCCGGCACGCCCGGTCTTCCCGATTCGCGGCGTGACGACGACGAAGCCAAAGCGCAAAAAGAAGCGCATCTGGACGCCCTGATCGCCAACGGCAAGCGGCTTCTGGGAAAAGACTGGCTGACAATTCACCAATACGCGCTCACCACGCAGCTGGCGGACGGGCGCGAGGATTTGGAGGATTTTGGCGCGCGTTTCGAGGTCTGGTTTTCCGAGAAAGCCCTTTTCGATACCGGGCTTGTCGCGCGCGCCGTGGAACAGCTCCGTCTGGCAGGGCATCTTTATGAGCAGGACGGCGCTACGTGGTTCCGCTCTACCGCTTTCGGCGACGAAAAAGACCGCGTCGTCCAGCGTGAAAACGGGCTTTTCACCTATTTTGCCTCGGATATCGCCTACCATTTCAATAAATTCGAGCGCGGCTTTACGCGCATGATCAATATCTGGGGCGCGGATCATCACGGCTATATCGCGCGTGTAAAAGGCGCGCTCACCGCGCTGGGGCTTCCGGCGGAACAGCTGGAAATCGCACTGGTGCAATTCGCGGTTCTCTATCGCAACGGACAAAAGGCTTCCATGTCCACCCGCTCTGGAGACTACGTAACCCTGCGCGACCTGCGCCGCGAAGTGGGCAACGACGCCTGCCGCTTCTTCTACGTAATCCGCAAGGCCGATCAGCATCTGGATTTTGACCTTGACCTTGCCAAAAGCCAAAGCAACGACAACCCCGTTTATTACATTCAATACGCCCGCGCGCGAATCGCCTCGGTGCTGCGGGAATGGCGGGCAAGCGCCTCGCTTGAAACCGCGGAGGAAACCGCTTGGCTTTTGGAGGCGGACTTCTCCCGCCTTTCTGCGCAGGCGCTTGCGCTTGCCGCCAAAATTTCCCGTTTCCCGGAAACGGCGGACAACGCGGCGCGGGAACGCGCGCCGCATCACGTCGCCTTTTATCTCAAGGAGCTGGCCGCAGAATTTCACGCCTGGTACAACGCGGAACGGATACTGACAGAAAACGCGGCAGATCAGCAGGCGCGGCTGGCGCTTGCCGCCGCCGCCGAGCAGGTCATTCGGAACGGCATGGGTATACTGGGCGTATCCTGCCCGGAACGCCTTTCCCGCATCAACGAACCATGAACAGGAATCCCGCATGAACATTTTTAAACGCAGCAACCGCGGCAACAGTCGTCAGCAAGGCGGAACGCTTCTGGGATTTTTCCTCGGCCTTGTGCTGGGCGTATTGCTTGCGACCGCGGTGGTTTGGTATTTGAGTAAATTGCCCGCGCCTTTCATTCCCCCTGCTGAGGAAGAAAGCCTCTCGGCCTCCGTCCGCGCGCCGCTCGCCCTGCCGGGCAAGCCGGGCGACGCGCTCCCGGCGGCGAAACCAGAAACTGCCGCGCCGCCCGCCGCCCCGCTCCCCGCTCCCGCAAACGCCGTTCCCGCGCCCCGCCTCCCCGCTCCCATCCCGCAGAACAGCGCGGAGCGCGGCGGCGGACATTATCTACAGGCGGGATCTTTCAGCAAACCGCATGAAGCGGACAACCTGAAAGCCAAACTCGCTATGCGCGGCGTAGAAGCGCAAGTGCGGCAAGTTATGCTGCAAGATAAGACTTTTTACCGCCTGATTTTGGGACCCTATCAAAAAATCGCGGACGCGAACGCGGCGCGCGCGGAACTCGCGCGCGTCGGCGTAGAAACTTTACTGATTAAGGAGGAAGGACAATGATCCGTCAAAGTAGCGCAGCACCGAAAAAACCGCAAGAAACGCATTTTTCCGCGCGTCGTGACTTTCTGCGCGGCGCGGCTTGTCTCGCGCCCGCGCTTCTCGCGCCCTGGGCTTTCCCGCTCGCGGCACATGCCGAAGCGCAAAGAAATATTCTGCCGCCGCAGGTCACGCGCCTTTCCGCGCCGCTGGCAAAAAATGCCCCGGATAAAATTGAGGTGATTGAGTTTTTCTCCTACGCCTGCGGACATTGCAACGACTTCCACCCCTTGCTGGGCGCCTGGATTGCCAAACAAAACCAGGACGTCGCTTTTCGCCGAATTCCCGTGGCCTGGAGCCGCGCCTGGGAGAATCTCGCGCGGCTTTATTACACACTGGAAACACTGGGAGACCTGAAGCGTCTGGACGACGCGGTATTTGCCGCCCTGCACAAGGAACGGCGTAACCTGATGAGTGAGCGCGCCCTGGTGAAATGGTATGCGGAACAAGGGGGAAACAGCGATAAGTTTACCGCCGCTTTCAACTCTTTCGGCGTACAGAGCAAAACCAAACAAGGCGAGCAGACGCGTGAGGACGCCCAGGTCGAAGCCGTCCCCGCGCTTTTGGTTGAGGGAGAATTTCTGGTGGAAGGCGCGGACAGAACGACGCAAAAAGGCTCTTTCCCGCAGATGCTGGCCTCGGCAAGCCAGCTTGTCGCGGAAGCTAGGAAAGCCAAAAAAGCCTGATCCGCGCCCGTTTTCTGTCCATGCCCCTGCTGGCGTTCATCCTCTATAAGTATTTCCCTTTTGGCGGACTGCAGCGGGATTTTTTGCGGATCGCGCAGGAATGTCAGCGGCATGGCGCGTCCATTCGCGTTTATACGCTTTCCTGGCAGGGCGATCTGCCGCCGGGATTTGACGTGCGTCTGCCGGAAAGCCGCGCCGTCCGCGCCTTATCCAATCATCGGCGCTACGCGCGCTTTCACGCCTGGGTCAAGGAAGAACTGCGGCGGGACCCCGTTACGCGCGTAGTTGGCTTCAACAAAATGCCCGGCCTGGACGTGTATTACGCCGCTGACAGCTGTTTTGAAGAAAAGGCACGAAGCCTGCGCTCGCCGCTGTATCGGCTTCTGCCGCGTTACCGGCATTTTTCCGCCTGTGAGCGCGCGGTTTTCGCTCCGGACGCGCCCACGAAAATTCTGCTGCTCTCCAAAGCGCAGCAGCCGATTTTTACGCGCTACTACGCCACGCCGAATCACCGCTTTCACCTTCTTCCCCCCGGCGTCGCACGGGATCGCCGTCATCCCGGAGAGGCCGAGGCCGTCCGCGTTCGCGCCGCGCTGCGGCAGGAAATGCGCGTTGCGGACGAAGATTTCCTGCTTCTGCACGTTGGTTCCGGATTTCGCACCAAAGGACTGGATCGCAGCCTCGCCGCGCTCGCCGTCCTGCCCGCCCCCCTGCGCCGCCGCGCGCATCTCATCGCCATTGGACAAGACAATCCGGCCCCCTTTCTAAAACAAGCCAAACATCTCGGCGTCGCGGCGCAAACTCATATTTTGAAAGGGCGCGACGATATTCCGCGCTTCCTGCTGGGCGCGGACGTCCTTCTGCACCCCGCTTATGCCGAAAACACCGGGACGGTGCTTTTGGAAGCGCTGGTCGCCGGTCTTCCCGTGCTGGTGACAGACGTATGCGGCTACGCGCCCTACATCGCAAACGCTCAGGCGGGCGTCGTGCTCGCAAGCCCATTTACGCAGACGGCGCTGAACGCGGCACTGACCGCGACGCTCGCGGACGCGCCCCTGCGGGCGCGGTACGCGCAAAACGCGCTCGCCTACGCGCAAAACGCCGATCTGTATTCCATGCCGGAACAAGCGGCAGAGTGGATTTTAAAGGCTTAGCCTATGTGTTTTCGTCTGTTTTCCCCGCAGGAATCGCTGACGCTGGAAGAGCCGTTTCGCTCCCTTTGGGCGGGACGCGATGTTTTTGCCGAGGTTTCGCGCCTTACGGGAAAAACCTACCGAACGATGCCGGGACGGCGCACCCTGCGCTTTGAAATGGAAGGCAAAGGCTATTTTCTGAAATGCCATGACGGCGTAGGCTGGCGCGAAATTTTTAAGAATCTTCTGTCCGGAAAACTTCCCGTGCTGGGCGCGGAAACAGAATGGCAGGCGTTGCGCGCGCTCGCTTCCGCCGGATTGTCCGCCGCGCGCGTAGCGGGATTTGGCGCGCGCGGCCGGAATCCCGCCAGACGGCAGTCCTTCCTGATCACAGAGGAAATCGCGCCCGCCATTGACCTTGAAACTTTGACGCTTTCCTGGAAAGCCGCGCCTCCTGCCGCGCGACAGAAACGCGCGCTTATTTTCGCTGTCGCGCGCTATCTTCGCGCCATGCACCGCGCGGGAATCAATCATCGGGATTGTTACCTCTGCCATTTTCTGTGGAAAACCGCAGACTCCGCCTTGCCGCCTGAAAAGACTCCCGGTCTCGCCCTCATTGATTTACATCGCGCGCAAATTCGCGCCGCGACTCCGTGCCGCTGGCGCGATAAAGATTTGGCCGCTCTTTATTTTTCCGCGCGGGAAACTGGCTGCACACGGCAAGACCATCTGCGTTTTTTGCAAACCTATTTTGCGCCGCGCCCCCTGAGGGAAATTCTGCGCGACGAGACAAAAACGCTTCGCGCCCTGGAACAAAAAAACGCGCGGCTCATGGCGCGCTACCAGAAATACGGAGAGCGGCTCTAGCCCGCGCGCGCCAATATGAAACGCAAGAAAAAGCGTATGACGTTTTTCGTTCCGGCGCTTTCCGCTTTCGCGGCCATCGCGTTTTTTTCCGCCGCGTCCGCCGCGCCGCCAGACTCAAAAGAAGACTGGTGCGCGCAATTGGGAAAACGGCTGGCAAGCGTGCGGGAGAAAACCTGCCGTACCTACGCTTTTTCCCCTGCCGCGCGCCGCTCTGTCAAAGGGCGTCCGCTCATGATGTTTGAAACCGCGCCCGCCAAACCGCAAACGCAGCTTTCCGCCACAGAAACCCCCTCTGCCGCGCCGCGCGTACTCCTTATCGGCGGCATTCACGGCGACGAACTGACGTCCATATCTATTGTCTTTCGCTGGATGGAATGGCTTTCCGAGCCTCCCGCGCGCGCGCTGCACTGGCGCATCGCGCCGCTCGCCAATCCCGACGGACTTTTTGCGCGACCGGCGCGGCGCGTCAATGGAAACGGCGTGGATCTGAATCGTAATTTCCCCACCCCGGACTGGCGAAGCGACGCGCTCGCTTACTGGAAAAACCGCACCGGCAACGACCCGCGCCGCTACCCTGGCCGCGCCCCCATGTCAGAACCGGAAACCCTATGGCTTACGGAAGAAATTCAGAGCTTCCGCCCCGATGTGATTATCTCCGTCCACGCGCCTTACGGTGTGCTGGACTACGACGGGCCGCGCCACAAACCACGCCAGTTTGGGCGTCTGCATCTCAACCAATTGGGCGTTTATCCGGGATCGCTGGGAAATTTCGGCGGTATCTATCAAGAGATCCCGGTCGTTACCATCGAATTGCCGAACGCGGTCACAATGCCCAAACTTGAGGAACAACGACACATCTGGAACGACATGATGAACTGGATTGCCCGGCGCATTGCGCCAAAGCCCGAACAAGAACAGGAAGCGCCCAGGCAAAAAACACCCTGAAAATCAGGCAGACTCAAAAGGCGTCTCACCGCTTAACAGATAATGGATAAGCTCCCGCGCGGACCGTACCGCCTGACCGAATGGCAAGCGCGTCTGTCCGCGGAAAAAAAGCCCGCGCTTCACGTCGCCGAGCATGGCCGCCGAAAGCTGCTGATCAATGCAAAATTGCCCATGCTTGGGATTGGCGTCCCGCAAACCGCAAGAAATCAGGCAATCCCAAGCCAGCGTACACTGGTGCGTTTTGTTTTTGGCAGCCTGCATCAGCTTCGTCTCGCGCGCCAGATAATGTTCCAGCCAGGGCGTTTTTACCGCGCGCGCGGGCAGTCCCGCGCAGCTCATGAATTCCACTACGCGATCCGGAGTCGCGGATAGCAATACTTCCCGAAACGCGGGCGCGGCGTCGCTCTCTTTCGTCACGGCAAATGCCGTCCCCAGCTGCACAGCGGAAGCGCCCAGCGCGAAAAGCTGCCGTATCCGCTCATGCGAATCAATGCCGCCAGCGGGAATAAGCGGGATATTCTCTGTCTCCAGACCCAAATCCCGAAATACCTGCAGCACCCCCGGCAACACGACTTCAAAATCAAACCTCGCGTCCCGCACATCCGCCATGCCCATCGCGCCCAGGTGTCCGCCCGCATAGGCCGGATGCTCGATCACAATCGCGTCCGGCAATCGCCCTTTGCGCATCCATTTTTTCAGAATCAGCATGACCCCGCGGGTATCCGAAAGTATCGGCAAAAGCGCGATATCCGGAAAATCCTGGGTTAGATCGGGAAGGTCCAGCGGCAGTCCGGCGCCCATCACAATCGCGTCCGCTCCGGACTCACAGGATTGGCGCACATATTCCTGATACTGGGAGACCGCGCGCATCACATTGACCGCGATCAGGCCGCGTCCTTGCGCCGCTTCCCGCGCCATGCGAATTTCGCGGTCAAGAGCGATACGGTTGGCTTTCCAGATCGCGCTTTTGTTCGCCTCCCGATCTTTGTCGCGCCGGGTCATTTCCAGAAGGTCAGGATGATGATGACGCAAATCCACGCTGGCAATCGTGCCGACCGCGTTTTCCGCCGCCACCGCGCCCGCGAGCCGATGCGCCGAGACGCCCACTCCCATGCCGCCCTGCACAATGGGTAAGACCGACTTTCCCCGAAGGATCAAGGACGGCAAGGAAGGCTGCGCGTCAAAAGAAGAAACAGCAGGCATCAAAAATTTTAGACATTCAAAAAAACGAGGCGGGAAAGAGTAACAGAAAATGAGCCTTTCCACCCAGATAAAGGCAGAGCTGATCCCGCGCGAATGTCCCGGAAAAAGAAAATTGGCGGCGATTTTCTCAATCCGCCGCCAATTTTTTGCTTTTCAGGCATGGGGAAAAACGCTTATTTTTCCAGCACGTAGGTTCCAGGCGCGTCCGCCAGCGCCGGATATTTGCGCGTACCGACAGAACGCGCCGCAATCTCCTCGCCGCCGCGCTCTTTCAGCCATTCTTTCCACTCTTCCCACCAGGAGCCGCTCTTTTTCGGCGTCCGCTTGACCCAGTCCGAATACCGTTCGTTGGGCTTGGGTTCTCCAGACCAATAGGCGCGCTTGGGCGGATTCACCGGCGGGTTAACAATGCCCAAAATATGCCCGGAGGTCGACAGCACAAACCGAAGCGGCGCGTTGACATCCAGGTATTTGCGGATACGGTAACACTGCGCCCACGGCGCGATATGGTCATCCACTGCGGTTACGGCATACACGGGCTGCACAATGCGATGCAAACTGATTGTCTCGCCCGCGATCGTGAGCTGGTCATGCTTAATCAGGTTATTGTTCAAATACATTTCCCGCAAGTAATAACTGTGCATCGCGTGCGGCATACGGGTGGAATCCGCGTTCCAAAACAGCACGTCGAACGGCGCCAGGGGTTCGCCATATAAATAGCTGTGTACCCAGTAATTCCAGATCAGGCTGTTTGAGCGCAAAAGCCGGAAAGCCGAAGCCATTTCATTGCCGTCCAAATAGCCTTTTTTCTCCATTGACTCTTCCAGCGCGCCAACGCTCGCCTGATCAATAAAGACCTCAACCTCGCCCGGATGCGAAAAATCCGTGAGCGTAGTAAAAAGCGTCATATCGGCAATCGGCGTTTTTTCTACGCCGAATCTGCGATTCGACCAGGCCAGATACGTCGTCGACAAAGTACCGCCAATACAGTAGCCCACCAAATGCAGTTTGGGCTGTGCGCAATACTCCAAAACCACATGCACTGCCGTATCCACGCCTTCGGTCAGATAATCGTCAAAAGTAAGGGCGGACATATCGGCCGTCGGGTTTTTCCAGCTCGTCACAAAAACCGAAAAGCCCTGATCAACCAGATATTTAAGCAAACTTTTCTTGCTCGTAAGGTCAAGGATATAAAACTTATTGATCCAGGGCGTAACGAACAAAACCGGCACTGCCCGCGTTTTTTCCGTCGTCGGCTCATAATGAATAATTTCCAGGAGGCGATTACGGAAAATCACCTTTCCTGGCGTTGTGGCAAGATCCTTGCCCACCACAAAAGCATCTGAATCAACGGTCAGGATATTCTTGGCGCGCGCGTCACGATAAAAATTGCGGACGCCGGCCATAACGCTGTTGCCGCGCGTCTCCACAAATTTGCGCAAAGCCACCGGATTCGTCCAGAAAAAATTGGAGGGCGACACGGCGTTGAGCCATTTACGCAACCAAAAAGCCGAGCGCCGCCGCTCCTTGCCAGACATGCCGGGCGTTTCAAAATACATGTCCTGCATGCGATGCGAGAACGCCAGATACCATTCCTTAATAATGTCCCAGGTCGGCGATTCGCTCCAGACCGGGTCGGAAAAACGGGTATCGTCCGCATACGGCAACACCACATCTTCCGACGGCAAACCAATGGCGCGGCGCGCAATGTGGGATTGCAGCGCCAGAAAATCCCCAGAAAGCGCGGAAACAACGCGCCCAAGCTCCAATGGATGCATCATCCAAGCCATGTGCGCCCCCATCATGGAGGTCAGCACGCCAAACGGATCCAGCTGCTTGCTTATTTTTTCGCCCAGCGCTTCCAGGGGGCTGGCTTCGCTCAAATCAATGCCGCTATGATCAACGCCGCTGTGAGCCTGAGGCAAAGACGCTTTTTCGTTCATGGAGATTCTCCTGAAGAGACAATATGCTTATATCACAACCGTCCGCCGCTGTCAGGCAGAAGGCGAATCACAAGCGTGATTTTCCCCCGGAACGCGCCCAGATGAAAAGGTTTGTCTCCCGTTTCTTTCCCGCGTTGTCTGCCGGAAACCTTGCGGGCAACTTGACAGAACGACGCTTTCCAGAGTGTAATTGTAAACTTTTGATTGTCACGAGGATGTATTATGAAACGCACTTATCAGCCTTCCGTCGTGCGCCGCAAACGGACGCATGGTTTTCTGGTGCGGATGCGCACCAAAGGCGGACGCAAAGTCATCGCGGCGCGGCGCGCCAAGGGACGTAAACGTCTGTCGGTATAACCCGGTTTGCGGGCAGGCGAGCGACAACGGAGGAAATGTGCCGGATTATCCGCGTTCTTGCCGTCTGCTGAAAGCAGAAGCCTTTTCCGCCGTATTCAGTTTTCGACGCTCCGTGCGCGGCGCGCATTTTTCCCTGCATTATGGCGCGCCGGAAAAAAAGGAATCCGTCGCCCCGCGTTTGGGTTTGGTCATCGGTAAAAAATTCATGCGCCGCGCCGTAGGGCGCAATGCCGTTAAGCGCATGGCGCGCGAATGTTTCCGCCGTCTGCGTCCTCTTTTGCCGCCGCGTGATTTTGTGCTGCGTCTGACCGCGCGGACGTCCAAGCCGGATCGCGCGTTAAAACAAGCGCTGGCTGCGGAAATTGACGCCCTGTTTCAAAAAATATCCGTTTTGTTCTGCGAAGAAAACAGGCTCCGCCCGCAAAGCCCGCAGCCTGGCAACGGCGCAAAATCTGGCCTTTTGTGATGGCGCGACGTTGTTTACTGCTTCTGATTGCCGCATACCGGCTGACGCTCCGCCCTGTTCTGGGACGTCATTGCCGTTTTTTCCCCAGTTGTTCCACTTACGCCGAGCGCGCAATCACCAAATATGGCGCGCGCAAAGGCGGAAAATTGGCGCTGAAACGTCTTTTGTGCTGCCACCCCTGGCATAAAGGCGGTTTTGACCCCGTTCCCTGAATTGACGCAAGAAGGCTGTACACATGGACACTCGCCGTTTGATGCTGTTGGCTGTTTTTCTGTTTTCCCTTTTCATGCTCTGGGATTCCTGGCAGAGAACCCAACACCCGCCCGTCAATACCCAGAAAGTTGCCGCACAAGAGACGACAGACAAACATGGGGCGGTCAGCGCGGACATTCCTAAAGCGGACGGTAATTTGCGAGCGGTCGGCGGCTCTGGCGCGGACGCGGCGGATATTTCCGAGGCAGGCGAGCCGCAAACGCAAGCGGAAAGCGTCTTTGTGGAAACGGACCTTGTGCGCGCGGAAATTTCCGCGCGGGGCGGCGATATTGTCTGGCTAGGATTAAAGCGGTACCGCGCGGGCGGCGACGCAAATCAGGACTCTGCGACAAACGCGGGAGAAAACGCAGCGGAAAAACATGAGGAATTGTTCGCGCTTTTTTCCGATACGCACAGCTACAGCGCGCAAAGCGGCCTGATTGGCGCGCAGACGGGCGCGGAACTGCCCAATCACAAAACGATGCTGACGCCCCTGCCCGGAAAACGCGCGCTTTCAGACGGCGAGGACACGCTGGAAGTGCGTCTCGCCGCGCCAGAAAGAGGCGGAATCCGGGCAACCAAGGTTTACACCTTTCATCGCGGCTCCTATCTGGTAGACGTGGCCTGGGAGATTGAGAACGAAAGCGGCGCGCCCCTGGAGGCAGACGCTTATTTTCAGCTCCAGCGGGACGGGAAAGCCCCGGAAGGGGATTCCGTCATGCTCTCTACTTTCACGGGCGCGGCGGTCTATACCGACGCCGAGAAATATCAGAAAAATACGTTTGACGACATTGCCAAGGGCAAGGCCAAATTTATGAAAAATGCCGCGGACGGCTGGCTTGCCGTGGTGCAGCATTATTTTGTCGCGGCCTGGGCTCCGGAAAGCGGCGTAAAGCGTGAATTTTTCATGCGCCGCTTGAGCGAAGCCAGAGATCGCAACGGTATTTTTTCCGCGGGCGTCATTTTGCCGGTAGAGCGAATTGAGTCGGGCAAAACGGGCGGAATCCGCGCGCCGCTTTTTGCGGGGCCGCAGGAGCAGGCCGCGCTCAAGGCGGTCGCGCCGGGTCTGGATTTGGTCGTGGACTATGGCTGGCTGCACATCATTGCCGCGCCGATATTCTGGCTTCTGGGCTTTTTCAATCGTCTGCTTGGCAATTGGGGCTGGTCCATTGTCGCGCTCACGGTGCTCATCAAGCTCTGTTTTTATCCCCTGTCCGCCGCCTCTTATCGCTCAATGGCGAGAATGCGCCTTTTGACGCCGAAACTCACGCAAATCAAGGAACGCTGCGCCGACGACCGGATGAAGATGAATCAGGAAATGATGCGTCTTTACCAGACGGAAAAAATCAATCCTTTGGGCGGGTGTTTGCCCATTCTGGTTCAGATTCCGGTTTTTATCGCGCTTTACTGGGTACTGCTTTCCGCCGTGGAGATGCGCGGCGCGCCCTGGGCATTCTGGATTCATGATCTGTCTGCCTCTGATCCTTATTACGTGCTGCCGACCGTCATGATGATTTCCATGTTCGCGCAGACCCGCTTAAACCCTACGCCAACGGATCCGATTCAGGCCAAAATGATGCTGATTATGCCTCTGGTATTCGGCGTGCTGTTTTTCTTCTTTCCTGCCGGCCTGGTGCTGTATTGGGTGGTCAACAATCTTTTGTCCATTGCGCAGCAGTGGCAAATAAACCGTCTCCTGGAGGCGGGCGGCGGCGGGAAGCCCTCCGGAAAATAGCGCGCCAACCGCGCGGAATGCCGCCTCATGCGTTTGTTGTTGATTGAGGACGACTTGCCCATTGCCGAAGCGCTGGCGGAAGGCTTTGCGCAGTCGGGGTTTTCGCTGGATCGCCTGCCGCGCGCGGAGGCGGCGGAAGCCGCGCTGGAAACGACCTCTTACGATTTGGCCGTGATTGATTTGGAACTGCCGGGGATCGGCGGTCTGGAGCTGATCCGCCGCTTGCGCCTGAAGCGCGTTGCCCTGCCCATCCTGATTCTGACCGCGCGGGACGCGCTGGAAGACCGTGTGCGCGGATTGGATATTGGCGCGGATGACTATCTCGTCAAACCTTTTTTATTCCCGGAACTTTTGGCGCGCGTTCGGGCGCTGATTCGGCGCAGCCGGGCGGCGGCCTGTTCTGATCTTGTTTTCGGCCCGCTGCGCCTGCGCCTGGACTCGCGCTGCGCCTCGCTCAAAGACGCGCCGCTCGACCTGACCGGCAGGGAATGGGATGTATTGCAGCATTTGATGCTGGCCGCGCCCAAAGTCGTCTCCAAGCAAAAACTCATGGAAAGTTTGAGCGATTGGGACAACGAAGTTTCCCCCAATGCCGTAGAGCTTTACATTTCCCGGTTGCGCGGCAAACTTGCCGCTCACAAAGTCGTTATCCGCACCGTGCGCGGCATTGGCTACCGGCTGGAGAATCCCTGAAATGCGCGCTTTGCGCAGACTGTACCCTGCGGCGTCCTATTCGTTGCGCGCCCGGCTTTTGGTTTTCCTGCTGATACCGCTTCTGGCCTTGCTCCTGGGGGTGAGCGCGGTCATGGACTATCTGGGCGGCCTGCGCGTGGCTGACGACGCTTATGATCAGGCTTTGTGCAGCACCACGCTGGCCTTGTCCGCCATCTTTCGCCGCGAGACGAAATCCGCCTCTGGCGAAATGGAACGGGCGGCGGATTTTCTGCTGGTTGATACGCTGGATCAGGTTCATTACCTTATTGCCGATACGCAGGGGCGGCGGCTGGCGGGGGACGCGCGAATGCTTCCCCTGATTCAAAAAACAAAGGCGGCGCAAAAATCTCCCGCATACCGGTTTGACACGCTGGAAGGCGAAAAAGTGCGCGTGGCGACATCGTGGCTTTCGCCTAACAGATTTTTCCCAAAAGAAGTTGTGATCGTGGTAGCCGAAACGGTGCGCAAGCGCGAAGCGGCGGCTTCTGAAATTATGCTGATTGCGCTTTTTGGCGACGCGCTGTTCGTTCTGGTCGCGTTTTTCGTGTTTTTTGCCGGGATGCGTCACGCCTATCGTCCTCTCGCGCGGATTGTGCGGCAGATTGAGGCGCGCCAAAGCGATGACCTCAGTCTCATTGACGAGCGCGCCGCGCCGCGTGAAATTTACGCCTTGATCCGCGCGATGAACCGCTTGCTCTCTCATCTGCAAGGCGCGGGCGTCGCGCAGCAAAATTTTATTTCCAGCGCGGCGCATCAATTGCGCTCGCCGTTGGCCGCCCTGCAAGCGCAAATTGACGTCGCCGCGAAAAGCGCGCGGGAGGAAATTCCCCGGCATTTGCGCGTCATGCGGGAATCGGTCATTCGTCTCTCGCGGCTTATAAAGCAGATGCTGGCGCTGGCGCGCGCGGCCCCGAACGCCAATAGGAATGTGGAATGGACGCCGCTGGCGCTGGAGGCGCTGATAGAGAACGCGGCGTCTGATTTTGTGGATTCTGCGGCGTCTGCGGGAGTCGACCTGGGGTTTGAACTCGCGCCCGCGAACGTTATGGGCGTAGCCTGGGCTTTGCGGGAAATGCTGGCGAACCTGACGGACAACGCGATACGTTATGTCGGCGCGGGCGGCATTGTCACGGCGCGCTGCGGAACCCTGGCGGACGGGCGCGCATGGCTGGAAGTGGA
This sequence comes from Zoogloeaceae bacterium, assembly GCA_031256795.1. Taxonomy (GTDB): domain Bacteria; phylum Pseudomonadota; class Gammaproteobacteria; order Burkholderiales; family Rhodocyclaceae; genus Azovibrio. The sequence continues at coordinate 114,725 of JAIRPW010000032.1, forward strand.
AGACAATGGGCCGGGGATTCCAGAGGCGATGCGGGAACGGGCGTTTTCCCGCTTCGTGCGTTTCAGCGATAAGGCAGACGGCTCCGGCCTGGGTCTGGCGATTGTCCGCGAAGTAGCGCAGTCGCACCGCGCCCGGGCAGAACTGCTTCCCGGAGCGCGCGGACAAGGACTGCGCGCGCGCGTAACATTTCCCGCCGTTGAGAAACGCCCTGAAAATCTTTAGGAAACCCGCGGTTGACGCAAAAAGACAAACCCAGTGCCGCGCGATCTTTATTCCGAATTGCCGCTGCGCGGCTTTTATTTAAGCAGCTGCCCAATGGCAAGGGCCAAACCGCTTGCGGCGATGATCGCGCCCAAATTCCATTTAATGATGCGCGCCTCCAGTTCCGCCATGCCCGCGCGCACTTTCTCCACGTCCGCGCGCACTTTCTCCACGTCTCCTTTTGTAGCGAGCTCTTTGGCGTGAATCGCGTATTGCTGTTCAATTTCCTGTTTTTGCGTGGCGCAGCGTTGTTCAAACTCCCGGTCAAGAGATTGCGCGGCGGTTCTGGCTTTTTCTGGCGCGACGCCAGCGGACTGTAGGGCTTCAAAGAAATCAAGAGTTACGCTGCTCATCGTGTGCGCTCCCTAGTTTGCGATCGAGGGCAAGTCTAACATGCTTCCAGGTTTGGCATGGCGCGCATTCCCGCCGCCGCTCTCTTGCGGGTTTTTTTATGTCCACGGACATAAAAAACCCGCCGAAAGGCGGGTTTTTACGGCAGAAAAACCGCACATCACTTCGTCGTAGCCAGCAACAAGAAGTGGCCTGTGATAGTCGTTGTGCCATACTTGCGTTCAACAGTGCAAATGGCGTTATCACCATCAGCAGCGCCATTGGAAACGCTATAGCGACCATTCGTACTTGGCTTTGGATCAACGGCTCCAGATTCTGAGAAATCACTACATTGATCTTTTTTAAATTTTTTGCACTTGCTGTTGTTGGCGGGCGCAAGAGCGCAACCTGCGTAATTCAAAGCCGAAGCAGAGTTGAGCGCTCCGATGGTCGCATCCAAAGCAGCCTTTTCCGCTTCTTCGCTCAAGTCAATAAATTTGGGCACGGCGGTCGCGGCCAGAATGCCGAGAATGATGATCACCACGACCAGCTCAATCAGGGTAAAACCAGTTTGCTGTTTCATAAAAAAACTCCTTCAAAAAGGAAAAACGCGGCGCAAAACAAACACTCGCCTTCGGCAAAACCGCAGATCCAACAGGAAAAAACGGCATGAAGTGGCGCTATTCTGGCGCGGTTTTTACGTCAGCGCAAGAAAAAACATGTTACCGATACGATATGCGTAACGGAACGCGCCCAAAAAACTGCGGCGTTTTGCCGTACAATCCGCGCCTTGCCGCGCTTTCTTTCCCGCGTTTTCTGACCGGAGCCCGACTGACCATGACCGACGCCGCTTTTGCGCAAACCGCCCCGCTCACCGCCCTTTCGCCCCTGGATGGCCGCTATGCCGAAAAAACCGACGCGCTGCGCCCCGTCTTTTCTGAATACGGCCTGATTCGTCACCGGCTGCGGGTAGAAATGGAATGGATAAAAGCGCTGGCCGCCGAGCCGGCTTTCACGGAAATCCCCGCGTTTTCCGTCTCCACCGTCGCCGCGCTTGACGCGCTCCTCAAGGAATTCAGCCTGACGGACGCCGCCGAGGTCAAAACGCTGGAAGCGCGCACCAATCATGACGTCAAGGCGCTGGAGTATTGGCTGCGGGAAAAAACGCGCGGCCTGCCCGAAGTGGCGCGGGCGAAAGAATTCATTCACTTCGCCTGCACCTCCGAGGACGTCAACAACCTCGCGCACGCGCTGATGCTCGGCACGGCGCGAAAAACCATCCTTCTGCCCGCGCTGGAGCGTATCGCCGAACGGCTTTCTGGTCTGGCGCATTCCTTCGCGGACGTCCCCATGATGTGCCGCACGCACGGCCAGCCCGCGACGCCGTCGACCATGGGCAAGGAAATGGCCAATTTCCTGTACCGTCTGCGCCGGGCAGCGGCGCGAATCGAAAATGTGCCGCTTACCGGAAAGATCAACGGCGCGGTGGGCAATTACAACGCGCATCTCTCGGCCTATCCCGATTTCGACTGGGAAACGTTCGCGCGGCGCTTCGTGGAAAGCCTGGGCTTGGAATTCAATCCCTACACGATTCAGATTGAGCCGCACGACGCGCTCTCCGAGCTTTTTGACGCCTTCGCACGTCTGAATACCATCCTGATTGATTTGGACCGCGATCTCTGGGGCTATATTTCCCTGGGCTACTTTCGTCAGAAGGCGCGGGCGGGCGAGGTGGGTTCCTCCACCATGCCGCACAAGGTCAATCCTATTGATTTTGAAAACTCCGAGGGAAACTTGGGTCTGGCGAACGCGATGCTGCGCCATTTGTCGGAAAAGCTGCCCGTCTCGCGCTGGCAGCGCGACCTTACCGATTCGACCGCGCTGCGCAATATGGGCGCGGCGCTGGGACACGCGCTTTTGGGATATGAGGCGCTCTCGCGCGGCTTAAATAAACTGGAAATCAACGAAGCCGCGCTCAGAAAAGACCTGGAAGAAAACTGGGAGCTGCTCGCGGAGCCTATTCAGACCGTAATGCGCCGCTACGGCATTCACAACGCCTATGACCGGCTGAAAGACTTTACCCGCGGAAAGCGCGTAACGCGCCCGGAGATTGAGGACTTTATCCGCTCGCTGGAAATTCCTGACGCGGCAAAAGAATCCTTGCTGCGGCTCACGCCGATGACATATACGGGGCTTGCGGCCGCGCTGGCGCGGCGGATTTGACGCAAAACAAAATCAACGAACGCAATAAAAAAATATATCCCCGTCCGCGAAAAAAGACGGGGATACGGAAAAATACGCGGATTATTTTTACCAATAGCGCGGATACGCCTTTTTTCGCGCCAGATTATTAAAGATCAACGCGACGATTACCAAAAGGATTGTGCCTGCCAGCGTAGGGGTGAGCAAAAAATCCCAGGCCGGCGCGGAAAGCATTACGATGACGGGATTGGAACCGGCGGGGGGATGCACCGCGCGGGTCAGCATCATCCCCGCAATAGCAGTCCCGGCAGCCAGCGCGGCGCTCCACCACGACGCGCCAAAAGCGGACAGAAACAGCAAGCCAATCAAGCTGGCCAAAAAATGTCCGCCAATCACGTTTCTCGGCTGCGAAAAAGGCGCGTCAGGAAAACCGAACAATAATACGCAGCTCGCGCCGAATGAACCCAATACCAAAGAATATCCAGACGTCTCCGCGAGATACGCCACAGCGGCAATTGCCAACGCTCCGCCCGCCCATCCCCGTAAAATGTCCTCCCATTTGGCAAGCGGCGGCAAAGGATCCTTTTTCTCCGCTATTTTTTTAAACCAATTCATGCTCTTTCTCCTCTGTTTTTTTATTGGATAAGGCATTTGCTGTATTTAACGTTATCCAATTCCCCGACAAGTCAAATTTCGGCAGCAGATCAATTCCAATCCATGAATGCAGCATAGCAGCCCAAAGACTGATGCCTTCCAATGCCTTTATGATCAGCTGACGCCCGCGAAAGGAATTAGGATCATGTTCAGGAACATATTCCAAACCCATGATGCTGTGATGTTCGTCTGCTTCAACGTGGACATCAAAGTATTCATCTCCCGCGCCAAGCGAGTGAAGTTTTGGCGCGACAACCCTGAAAAAATCATTGGAGCATCTTTCTATTCCGCTATTCAAGCCAACCAACCACTTGTCACGATCCTGTTCCAAAGCCATCTGATAGGCATAATTCACACAGGCGTTTGTTTCAATTGTTGGAATAACCGTGTTAATTTCGCTTCTTGAGGACAATATGCCATGCTTAAGCATCCATTTCATAAGCATTTCATGGTGATCTGCCTCATTGAAGGCGTGCTTTGAGTAAAAGGTCATCATGTAGTTTTCTGACATACCGCCAATTGCGAGCATCAATCCCATCGCCTTTGGAAAAGTTGCCGAGTGATAATATAGTTGTACTGCCACCCTTCCAAATTCCTGCGGTGACTGAATGCGCTTCACCCAAGAAAAAAACGGCATATTTAAAACACTGCTGCTCGCGTGGAATATTGGCTCGACAATCCAGGCGTGTCTAGTGCTTAATTGCGCCAGTTTTTCCTGATCAATTTTTTCATAGGCCGCAAAGGCATTTCCCATTTTGTGTCTCCTTTTTTAGTGAATTTACGAACCGACTGGTTCGCTTTTTCATTAAACATTTTTTATTTATTGATTTGAAATATCTTCCCATTCTATCTTTATAATTTCAGAAAAATAGGCGGCGAACGTCCCGCGCGCGCAGACGGTGACGCGCTAAAATAGCCAAGATACTTGGATTGGATTTGTCGCGTCCGGCGCGGCAAGCGGAGCGAACCTCATGAATTTTGCGGAAACCCTGAAAAAGCTGCCGGGAGTCTCTCATCTCGCAGCCTTGCGTTTACTGAACCGCGCTGGCGCGGAAATCGGCATGATCCCCCATCAGGCGGGCAGCGTCGGCTCGCTCGCGGTCTATAACCATTTGGCGCAGATTTACGGCGCGATTACGCCGGAGGCCGCGCGGCACGGACTGGAGCTTTACGCGGAACACAGCGAAGACGCGCGGCAAAACCCCGGAAAGCATCCCAATATTGATCGTCTGCTCGCGCTCGCGGCGCTTTCCGGGGAAGAAGGGCGCGCGGCGGCGCTCAAAGTGAAAGCCATATTCGCCGCTAGCCGCGCGCTGGAGTAGAATGCGGCGCGCGCCGCGGGAAATCCGCGCGCCAATCCGCAGCAAACGCGGATTCAACCTCTCAACCAAAGGAATCGTAATGCGATTGATTTTGCTGGGCGCGCCGGGCGCGGGAAAAGGCACGCAGGCGCAATTTATCTGCCGGAAATTTTCCATCCCGCAAATCTCCACCGGAGATATGCTGCGCGCCCAGGTGAAAGCAGGAACGCCCCTGGGTCTGGAAGCCAAAAAAACCATGGATATGGGCGGTCTCGTTTCCGACGACGTCATCATCGGCATGGTGCGGGAACGGCTGAAAGAGGCCGATTGCGCCAATGGGTATCTCTTTGACGGCTTTCCGCGCACCATCCCGCAAGCCGAGGCAATGAAGAAAGCGGGCGTCGCGCTGGATTTTGTGCTGGAAATTGACGTGCCGGACGAGAATATCATTGAGCGCATGGCGGGACGCCGGGTGCATCTGGCCTCCGGGCGCGCCTATCACCTGCGCTTTAACCCGCCGAAAAAGGCGGGGCTAGACGATATAACGGGCGAAGCGCTGATTCAGCGCGAGGATGATAAAGAAGAAACCGTAAAAAAACGTCTTGCGGTCTATCACGCGCAAACGCGCCCGCTGGTGGCGTTTTATACGCAATGGGCAAACCAGGACGGAGCCGGGGCGCAAGGCGCGCCCGCCGTCAGAACCATTTCCGGCGTGGGCGGCGTGGAGGAAATTTCCGCCCGCGCTTTCGCCGCGCTCTCATGAGGCATAAGAAGAAATGCCGAAAAATGTTTTTTACGCGCAATCCGGCGGCGTGACCGCCGTCATCAACGCATCCGCCTGCGGCGTGCTGGAAACGGCGCGGCAGTATCCTGAACAATTCGGTACGGTCTTTGCGGGGCGCGACGGCATTTTGGGCGCGCTGACCGAGGATTTGCTTGATACCTCAAAAGAAACGGACGCGGCCATTGCCCGCTTGCGGCACACGCCCGGCGGCGCGTTCGGCTCCTGCCGCTACAAACTGAAATCTGACGCGGCGCGGCGGCGGCTTCTGGAAGTTTTTGCCGCGCACGACGTCGGTTATTTTTTCTACAACGGCGGCAACGACTCCATGGATACCGCGCTCAAGGTCGCCGAACTCGCGCGGCAGGAAGGCGTGCCGCTCGTGACCGTTGGAATTCCCAAAACGGTGGATAACGATCTGGCAAAAACAGACTGCTGCCCCGGCTTCGGCTCCGCGGCCAAATATGTGGCGACTTCCATGCGCGAAGCAGGATTTGACGTCGCCTCCATGGCGCGGACATCCACGAAAATCTTCGTTCTGGAAGTCATGGGGCGGCACGCGGGCTGGCTTACCGCCGCTTGCGGGCTGGCTGCCGCCGCGCCGGGAGACGCGCCGCATCTTTTGCTTTTCCCGGAAATTCCCTTCGCGCCGGAAGTCTTTCTGCCGCGCGTGGAAGCCGCAGTAAAAGCGCATGGCTATTGCGCGATCGCGGTTTCCGAAGGTCTGCGGGACGCCGCAGGCAATCTCCTTTCCTCGCTGGGCGGCCAGGACGCCTTTGGTCACGCGCAGCTGGGCGGAGTCGGGCAAAGCGTCGCGCAGCTGATTCAGGAAAGGCTTGGGCATAAATACCACTGGGCGCTGGCCGATTATTTGCAGCGCTCGGCGCGGCATATCGCCTCGCAAACCGACGTCGACCAAGCCTATGCCGTAGGACGCGAAGCGGTGCTGGCGGCGCGATCCGGGCACAATGCCGTTATGCCCGCGATTCATCGGCTTTCTGACGCGCCCTACCGCTGGGAAATTACGCTCGTGCCGCTGGCGGAAGTCGCCAATGTAGAGCGGAAAATGCCGCGCGAGTTTATTACGGAAGATGGTTTTGGCGTCACGGAGGTTTGCCGCCGTTATCTTTTACCGCTCCTTGAAGGCGAGGCGTTTCCGCCTTTCGCGCAAGGATTGCCAGACTACGCGCGGCTGACGCCGCCGCGCGCGGAAAAAAAACTCGCGGATTTTTCGGTGGAATGACGAGCCGCCGCCGCGCGGAAACATTCGGTTTTCGGCGGACGGGGCGTCTATTGAATTTTCCGGCGGCAGCGCATCCGGGGTCGGATGCGATGGCTGACGCCGGTTTTGCATGAAGGAGCTGTTATGTCTTTTGGTCTTGTATTGGCGCTGGTTTGCTCGGTAGCCGCCGTGCTGTACGGCGCGTTTTCAAGCAAATGGATTCTCTCCTTGCCGGACGGCAACGAGCGAATGCGGGAAATTTCCCGCGCCATTCAGCAGGGCGCGACCGCCTATCTGAACCGGCAATACAGCACGATTGCCATGGTAGGCGGCGTGCTGTTCCTGATCATTGGGTTTGCCTTGAACTGGCCTACCGCCATTGGCTTTTTGCTGGGCGCGCTGCTCTCCGGCGCGACGGGCTATATCGGCATGAACGTTTCCGTGCGCGCCAATGTGCGCACGGCGGAAGCGGCGCGGAGCGGTCTGGCCGCCGCGCTGGCCGTCGCCTTTCGGGGCGGCGCGATCACGGGAATGCTGGTCGTCGGCCTGGGACTGCTGGGCGTTGCCGGATACTATGCGGTTTTAGGTTTTTTCGCCCCGCAGGGAACGGAAATTCACGCTCTGGTTGAACCGCTGGTGGGGTTGGCGTTCGGCGGTTCGCTGATTTCCATCTTCGCGCGTTTGGGCGGCGGCATTTTCACCAAAGGCGCGGACGTAGGCGCGGACCTGGTCGGCAAAGTCGAAGCGGGCATTCCTGAGGACGATCCGCGCAATCCGGCGGTCATCGCGGACAACGTCGGCGACAACGTCGGCGATTGCGCGGGCATGGCGGCAGACCTTTTTGAAACCTACGCCGTAACGGTAGTAGCGACCATGGTGCTGGGCGCGCTGATGCTGAAAGGCGCGCCAGAAGCGACGGACGCGCTGGTGATTTATCCGCTCGCGCTGGGCGGCGTTTCCATCATCGCCTCCATCATCGGCTGCTTTTTCGTGAAAGCGGTGGAAGGCGGCAAAATCATGAACGCGCTCTACCGCGGACTGGCGGTAGCGGGCGCGCTGGCGATTCTCGCGTTTTACCCGCTTACCGAATGGATGCTGGGTTCTGGCGTGGCGCTCGCCAATGGCGCGACGCTTTCCGCCCTGTCGCTCTTCGGCTCCGCCGTCGCAGGTCTGGCGCTGACCGCCGCGCTGGTGTGGATTACCGAGTATTACACGGGAACGCAATACGGGCCGGTGCGGCACGTAGCCGCCGCGTCGCAGACAGGACACGCGACCAACATTATCGCGGGACTGGGCGTCTCCATGAAATCCACCGCCCTGCCGGTGCTGTGCGTGTGCCTTGCCATTCTGGTTTCCTATCATCTCGCGGGGCTGTACGGAATCGCCATCGCGGCGACTTCCATGCTCTCCATGACGGGCATTATCGTAGCTCTGGACGCCTATGGGCCGATTACCGACAACGCGGGCGGCATCGCGGAAATGGCGGAACTCCCGGACTCCGTGCGCGCGGTCACCGATCCTCTGGACGCAGTCGGCAACACCACCAAAGCCGTCACCAAGGGATACGCGATCGGTTCCGCAGGCCTGGCGGCGCTGGTGCTTTTTGCTGACTACACGCACGCGCTGGAAGTTTCGGGCAAGCATATGTCCTTTGATCTTTCCAATCACATGGTCATTGTCGGTCTCTTCATCGGCGGGATGATTCCCTATCTTTTCGGCGCGATGGCAATGGAAGCGGTAGGCCGCGCCGCCGGCTCCGTCGTAGAAGAAGTGCGCCGCCAATTCCGCGAAGTCGCGGGCGTCATGGAAGGCACGGCCAAACCGGATTATTCCCGCGCGGTAGATATGCTGACGCAAGCCGCCATCCGGGAAATGATTGTGCCCTCGCTGCTGCCGGTTCTGGTTCCGGTTCTGGTAGGTTTGCTTTTGGGGCCGCAGGCGCTGGGCGGCGTTTTAATGGGAACCATTGTGACAGGGCTTTTCGTCGCGGTTTCCATGACGACCGGCGGCGGAGCGTGGGACAACGCCAAGAAATTTATTGAGGACGGAAATTTTGGCGGCAAAGGTTCCGAAACGCACAAAGCGGCGGTCACGGGCGATACCGTGGGCGACCCCTACAAGGATACCGCAGGGCCCGCAGTCAATCCGCTCATCAAAATCATCAACATTGTCGCGCTTTTGATCGTGCCGCTGGTACTGTAAAAAACGGATTCCCGGCGCGTACTCATCCAGAATAACGCGCGCCGGGAAAAGCAAAGACAAAGGAAAAAGGAGGTCTGCATGTTTAAACATATCCTTGTCCCGACAGACGGATCGGAACTTTCCAGGACGACGATCCAGCACGCGGTGGCTTTCGCGCGGGAAACGGGCGCGCGGCTAACCGCCTTTTTCGCCAAGCCGGAATATCCGGTCACCTATTTTGGAGAAGGCGCGCTTCTGGACCCGGCGACCCCGGAACGGTTCGCGGAAATGGCGGACAATCAGGCGCGGGAAGTGCTGGCTTTCGTCGCCGGCGAATGCGCGAAAGCGGGCGTGCCTTGCGAGGGCGTAAGCGCGGTCAGCGACGTTCCCTACGAAGCGATTATCGCCGCCGCCGAAACGCAGGGCTGCGATTTAATTTTCATGGCCTCGCATGGACGACGGGGCATCAGCGGCTTTCTGCTGGGCAGCGAGACCAACAAGGTGCTCACCCATTCCAAAATTCCGGTGCTGGTGTACCGCTAGGACGCGGATTCGATCACGCCGCCGCCCAGGCACACGCGGCTCTCATAAAGAACCACAGATTGTCCGGGCGCAAGCGCCCACTGCGGGCGCGCGAAGGTTAGCTCGCAAATATCCTCCGCCGCGTCCATCCGGCTGATTTCGCAAGGCGCGTCTTCGCTGCGGTAGCGCGGACGGGCGGTATAGACCCAGTGCGCGCAAGGCGGCGCTCCGGAAATCCAGGAAAGCTGCCGCGCGCTTATACGATCCTGCCGCAAAGCGGGATGTTCATGCCCCTGCGCGACATAGAGAATATTTTTTTGCGTATCTTTGCGGACGACAAACCAGGCGTCGTGCGCGCCCGCGCCCAGCGCGGAGTCTTTGCGCCCGCCGATTTTCAGTCCCTTGCGCTGTCCAATGGTGTGGTACATCAGCCCATCGTGTTCGCCCAAAAGCCGGTCGTCCTCCAGGCGACGAATTTCCCCTTTTTGCGGCGGCAGATAGCGGCTTAAAAAATCCTTAAAGGGACGTTCGCCGATAAAGCAAATGCCGGTGGAGTCCTTTTTGCGCGCGACGGGCAGCCCCGCCTCTTCCGCGATTTTTCGCACCTCGCGCTTGTACAGTTTCGCAAGAGGAAACAACGCGCGGGAAAGCTGCGTCTGCGTGAGGCGGTAAAGAAAATAGCTCTGATCTTTCGTTCCGTCTTCCGCCTTCAAAAGCTGGTAATGCCCGTCGAAAAACCGCGCGCCCGCGTAATGCCCTGTGGCGATATATTCCGCGCCCTCCTTGAGCGCGTACTCCAGAAAGGCGCGGAACTTAATTTCTGAATTGCACAGAACGTCCGGGTTGGGGGTGCGCCCGCTTTGGTATTCGCGCAGAAATTCCGCAAAAACCCGCTCGCGGTATTCGGCGGCAAAATTCACCGCTTCCATCTCAATGCCAATCACGTCGGCAACGCTGACCGCGTCCAGAAAATCCTGCCGGGAAGAACAGTATTCCCGCGTATCGTCATCCTCCCAGTTTTTCATGAACACGCCCTGCACACGATAGCCCTGGCGCTTCAGGAGCAAGGCGGCGACCGCAGAGTCCACGCCTCCAGACAGCCCCACGATTACGCTTTTCCCTGTCTCAGACATCCTCGTCCCCCTTTCCGTTTTCCCATTCCTCCAGCGGCAAAATTACCGCGGGCGCGCCATGATCCCGAAACCAGGTATCCACCGCGTAAATTTGCGCGGGTTCGGTCAAAGTCTCAATGGCGGCCGCGTAATGCTGCAAAACAAAAAACCGCATTCTGCGTACCGGTTGGCGCACACGATGCCAGCGCAACCCCTTTTGTTTCTCAATGCGCGCGAGAAAACCCGTGCTTGTCGCCGCGTGATCAATGCAGTCCATACGCCCGAATACGCCCGCGTCGGCGTAATTGCCGCCCCTGTCCGCGCCAATCGGGCTTTGCAAAGCGGCCAACGTATAAAGCGCCCCCAGCACGCGAGCGAGCGCCGCGCGCTCCTCTTCGGCGTTTTCGGCCTGCCGCAAGGGCGCGAGCGCCTCGGCAAAGCGCGCGGAATCAAAGGTTATGTTTTGCCGCGTGAGACAGCCGTAGTTGTAGCAAATTTCAACGGCGTCTATTTCGGGCGTAACGCCATCGGCGGACGGCGCGGCAAACAGCAGCGCCGGACAGAACGCCAGCGCGCCCGCCGCAAAAGGAAAATCAGCCATAGTGGAGAATAACGTCAAGCGGCAGACGGCGTCCCGCGCGATAATCTTCCGCGCAGCGCAAAATCAGCGGGCTGCGATGCCGCTCCCGTGTGGCGCGCATCTCGTCCAGCGTCATCCAGCGGGCGGCGATGACGCCGGTATCCAGCGGGCGATCCGGCTCGCAGCCGACAATCTCGCCCGCAAAGGCAAAGCGCAGATAGGTAATCTCTCCGACGGGGCGCGCCCACTGATAAATCCCCAAAAGCGCGTCCGGGCGGAAATGGTAGCCGGTTTCTTCCAGGCATTCGCGCGCCGCGGCGGCAACGAGAGACTCGCCTTTTTCCAGATGTCCGGCAGGCTGGTTAAACCGCGCGCCGCTTTCGGTTTCTTCCTCGACGAGCAAAAATTTCCCGTCCCGCTCCACAACGGCGGCGACGGTGACATTAGGTTTCCAAAAACGTTCTATCATGATGCGCGGGAAAAGAGAAAAGTTATTATTGTACCGACAGGCGCGCAATCTTTCCCCGCTCGTCTGTTTTCGCCAAATTCGCGCTGCGGGAGAATGCCATGCCAAACCCTTTTTTCGCCCATGAAAAAACGCGCTTTTACTCGGGTCGCCGCCAGTTTTTCAAGACGAGCCTCGCCTCTGTTCTGGGAGCTTGTCTGCCGCATTCTCCGGCGCTGGCTATGGGAGGGGAAGCGCCTCTGCCTGACGGCGCGAAAGAAACGCTCTTTGGCGGCAGCCGCTTTAAGGTAAGGCCAGACGCGCCGATCGCGTATGCCATCGCGCGGCTTGACCCGTGGAAACGGCAAATCTGGCGTCGTCCCTGCGGCTTTTTGCTGCACGGATGGGCGCTGCATCCGCGGAATCCCGCGCTTTGTTTTTTCTTCGAGAAAGAGGGCGCGGGCGCGGCGCTCTTCAACCTTGAGACGCTCGAAACGCTGGAGGTTTTGCCGCCGCAGGGAGAACGCCGGTTTTATGGGCATGGCGCCGTTGCCCATGACGGACAATGGCTTTTAACGACGGAAACCGAGCCGGACGGACACGGAGTTATTGGCGTCCGCGACCTTGCCACACTCGCGTATCTCGGCGATTTTCCCAGTTATGGGCAAAATCCGCATGACTGCCATCTTCTGGAGGGCGGGCGCGTATTGGCAATCAGCAATGGCGGCGCCCGCTTTGACTCGGACGGCAAAGCAAAAGAGGGCGCGCCTTGCGTAAGTTATGTCGACCTGGCGACCCGCCAGCTGCTCTCCCGGCACGAAATGCCAGACGCGCGCTTCAATACCGGACACCTCGCGCCGCTTGACGCGAGCCCAAAAAAATCTTCGCGCGGAAAGACCCGCTCTTCCCCGGCGGTAGTAGTTTCCGCGCCCCGGCGCGGCTTGGGCGCGGAACATCTGGGCGCGGTGAGTTTTTGCGACGGAGAAAGCCCGGAACTCACGCTCTGGCAGGCTCCAGAATCCCTGACGCCGCCGCTTTTGGGCGAGGCCTTGAGCGTATTGGCGCTGACGGAACAAAATCTGGCGATTGTGACGCATCCGACCCCCGGTCTCCTCACGCTGTGGCAGTTAAATTCCGGGAAATTTCTGCGGGCGCTGCCCGCGCCTTCCGCGCGAGGCCTGGCGCTTTCGGCAGACAAAAAACGGGTCTGGGTCAGTTATAGCGAAAAGGGCGGCAGACCGCTCCTGGGTTCGCTGGATTTGCGCGCGGACAACGCCGAACTGCAACCCGTGTTCTACGACGCCATGCTCTCTGGATCGCATCTCTTGAATCGTCCTTTGCGCCTTGCGCAAAAGTAAGAACCGCGCAATAACCACCGCGTTTTACGTTCAGCAGGCGCGCGCGCCCTCAGGCAAAAACTGGCGAATGGCCTGATACAGCGCTTCCATGGCCTTGGTGCGCGGGAAAGTCACGCGCCAGGCCAGCGCCACGCGCCGGAACGGAGCGGGCGGAACGAAAGGACGAATGGCCATCAGGCTTTCTTTCGGCGTTTCCTTCGGCCACAGGGCGGCGGCCGTTGCCGGAACTACCGCGACGCCCGCTCCGGAAGCCACCATATACCGCAACGTTTCCAGCGAGCTGCTTTCCATCGCTTCCTTTAGACTCCCCGGCTTGGCCAGCTGCGGACATGCCGCCACCACTTGATCGCGGAAGCAATTCCCCTGCCCTAAAATCAGAAGCTGTCTAGAATCAAGCGCCGCCTGACTGATTTCTGTCTCGCGGCATAAAGGATGCCCCGCGGGAATCGCCACGCAAAAATCCTCGTCGTACAGCGGCCTTGTCACAATCCCGGATTCGTCAAAGGGCGCGGCGACAATGGCGGCGTCCAGCTCGCCGCTTTTCAAAAGCGACGCCAGATTGTGCGTAAAATTTTCTTGCAGATACAAAGCGATGTCCGGCGCGGCGGAATGCATTGCCGGAACGAGGCGCGGCAGAAGATAGGGCGCGACGGTGTAAATCACGCCCAGACGCAAAGGTCCCGCAAGCTGGCCCTTGCCGCTCTCCGCCAGTTCCTTGAGACGCAGCATTTCAAACAGCACTTTTTCCGCCTGCGCGCAAATTTTCTCCCCGGATGGCGTCAGGCGCACGTCGCCCGGCGCGCGCTCAAAAAGCGGCACGCCCAGAAAATCTTCCGCCTTTTTGACCGCGACGGATAAGGTGGGTTGACTGACATTGCAACTTTCCGCCGCGCGCCGGAAATGTTTTTCCCGCGCCAGCGCCACAAGGTAACGCAATTCAGTAAACGTCAGCATTCCAGGTCTCCCGAAAAATACGCGCCAGCGCCGAGCCTAGTCGAAGAGCGTCGCGCGTTCGGCCTCGCCAAGCCAGCGCCAGCCGCCTTCCGGCAAATCCGGCGGCAGCGTCAGGCCGCCAATCGCAACACGGCAAAGCGCCTCAACGTGACAGCCTACCGCCGCCGCCATACGCCGCGCTTGATGATAGCGTCCCTCGGCAAGCGTCATGCAGTAAACGCAGGGGTTATTTTTGTCCGCTATGAGCGACAGCGCGACAGCGGGCGCGGGATCGTCGCGCAGCGTCACCCCCGCGAGGAGCTTTTGCCGCGCGCTTTCCTCCAGCGGGCGATCCAGCGTCATCCGGTAACATTTTCTGACCCCGGCTTTGGGCGAAATCAGGCGGTGCTGTAAATTCCCGTCATCCGTCAAAAGCAGCAGCCCCGTGGTCTCCACGTCCAGACGCCCTACGCATTGCAGACCGCGCGCCAAAAATTGCGGCGGCAAGAGCGTATGCACGCCGGGATGGTGGCGCGGCGTATTGGAGCATTCATACCCGGCGGGCTTGTTGAGCAGAATCAGCGCCCGCTCGTAATACGGCCACGTTGCGCCGTCTACGGTAAAAAACTCTCCCTCTTTCAGCGCGATTTCCCGCTCGGGATCGTCCAGTGGCAGACCGTTCACGCTGACGCGCCCCGCGCGCGCCAGAAGGCGGCAGGCGCGGCGCGTGCCGAATCCCTGTGACTGAAGAAAGCGTTCCACTTGCATAGCCGCGATAGTAGCACCCCTAAAAGTAAAACCGCCGCCCGTTTTTCTCTCCGGCGCGGCGGGGCGGAACAAGGAACGCCTAGCGCAGCTGCCGCCAGGATTGCCGCCCTGACGGACGTCCGCCGGCGCAGGGATTTGCCTGATAGGGGTTATTCTTTCCCGCCGCGAGCAAGGGACCGTTCTGGCAAGGATTGGGCGGCGCTTTCCCCAGAATGACCACGCGCGAATCCGCAGTATCGTTGAGGCGCGCCATGAGGGTTCCGCCCGGCTTGTTCGGATCGGGTACGGGAATTTGCAATTCCGACTTCCCGAATTTTCCGTCGCGGTTGATTTCCTCGCCGTAGGTTTCATCGTCAATCCAGATGTTCGCCTGATTTTTGATGCTGCTGTACAAAGCGCTTTTAATCCAGCCGCCAGTCTCCAGATTGATTTCCATAACGCCGCCGGTCAAGGTGCTCGCGCATGGGTCTTCTCCGGGCAGAATCGTGGGCTGCGCCAGATGCCAGGGATTTTTCACGCGAGTTCCCTGCGCGCGGATCAGCCAGTTCCTCATATTTTTGCCATCCAGATCAATCACCCAGCCCATTTGTCCCGCGCCGTATTTTGGCGTTTCGCTGGCCGCGGGCGTGTTAACGCGCAATTTCCACGTATGCGCGTGATATTCCGGCGGCGCGCCCGTGCGCTGAAAGAGATCGCCTCTGTCCTGACGCCCTGGATCGTAGGCGCGCTCCAGCAGATTTGCGCGGGTTGCCGTGCCGTTCGTGGACAAAGGGCGCATATCCCGCACGCCGTAAAGAGACTGCGCCTGCGTACTCGTCACGTCCTTTTTCTCGATGTACTTTCCTGTGCCCGCAATCAGTTGCAGAACGTTATAGCCGCCGCCGCTTTCCTTCACGGGAACCGGCAGCGGCGGCGCGACAATGGGCTGCGGGCGTCCGCGTTTATCGGTCGCGCGCAGTAATTTTTCCGTGACGCGCATGGTTCGCAGATTAAATTTCCACAGATTGCCCAGCAAGTCGCCCGCATAGGCCACGTCCACCGCGCCATCGCCATCCGTATCCACCGCGACGGGAACGCCCAGGCCATTTTGCGCGCCTTGTCCCTGCGCAGGCACGCATATTTTTTCCGCTTTGGGGGAGGCGGATTTTCCCAGAGAGACCACGAACAGACACGCATCGCCGTGATCGCTGTTGTAGCCATTGCCGAACAGCACCGCCCATTTTCCGTTGTCGCCCTGAAATCCCGCGACTGGCGTAATTACGCCTTCGCCGTCAACGGGCGCGCCAAGATCGGGATCGGTAAATTCCCAAAGAACGTCGCCGGCGGAAAAGTTTTTCGCGTCTTCCACGTCCAGCGCGAAAAAACTTCTGCCGCCGCGCCCGGTATGGCCAACCAGCACGGAACGCCACTGACTGCCGAAAAGCACGTCTTTCACCAGCGGCTCTCCATCCACGTAGTAGCGGTGATTCGCGCGATATTCCGGGTCCGCAAGCGCTTTCAGATTTCCATGCACGCCGGCGGGAACGTAGGCGAAGAGTTCCATGCCGTTCGCAAGGTCAATCGCGTGCAGCATTCCATCGTTGGCGGGGAAAAACGCCGTGCCGTTTTTGTTGCCGGAAACGCGTTTTGCGTGAAGGGACGCCGCGCGCCGAACATAGTCATCAATCGCGGTCGCGGAGAAAAAAGCGTTGGTCGGACAGCTTGCGCGCCCGCGCGCGGCCTTCACTCCCTGACCGCAGTCGAAGCCGCCGTAGCCGTAGTCGTTGAATTCGTAATTGCCCAGCAGATACGGCGTTTTGTCAATGGAGTCGCCCAGAAGAATTTCACGCCTTCTGAAACCGTTCGGATACGCGGCGTAAGCGCCTGCCGTATCTTCCTTGCTCCTGTCGCCGCGCAGCCAGGCGATGAGCAAATTCACGTCGTACGGCGTGCCGTCGCCGAACGCGCAGTTCGCCGCGCTGTGCGCGAAAGGACAAACGTCGCGGACAGTCGCCGAACTGCCGCCTCCCGCCGCGCGATCCACCGGAGCGTCCAATACGCCCTTAATGGACGCGGACAGGCTGCTGTCGAACGCGACTCCCTTGCCCGCCGATTGATCCCAGGTAAACACCTTGCGCAGCGAAACTCTGAGCGGGGTAGCAAATTGCACCGTGAGCGTCCTGCCCGCTTCCCATAAGGCTTTTGCGGCCAGCTTGCCGTTTTTTTGCGGAACGGCCTCCAATACGCTCGTCCAGCTGCCCGGCACATAGCGCGAGCGTAACGTCAGCGTTTCCGCTTTCCGGTCGCCGCTGCCAATGGCGGGCATTCCGCCGCTCTTGGTCGGCGTCCCGGAAACCTCTGTCAGGGCGGCGGTAAGTTTGCGGGCAAAGTCATCCGAATTGGTCGCCGAAGCCGTCCCGCCGTGACCGGCAAGCCCCGCGCGCATAACGTCATCCACTCGCTCGTAATAGGAATCCAGCCAGCCTGGGTACGTCCAATAAATGGAAGAGGTCGCGCCGCCCCGGCTGCTTTTGGCGAGCAGGTTGTTGACTTCCGTGTCGGTCAGCGAACCATCCGCGCCGACGGTCATGGTAAAAGTCTGCATGTGCTGCCAGAACGCCGGGTTTTTGTCCGTGGGCGAAAGCAGATTGGGCACATCCGGGCGCAGGTCTCGCATCCAGTAATACAGGGCAATGTCCGCGATAGAGCCGAACACCGGATGTCTGGGATCATTGGTGAGCGACGTGAATGGCGGCTGCGGAAAATACTGGTAGGAGCCAAGATCAGCGCGTCCTCCGGAACCGTTCATGGGCAGATTGTCCGTATCCGTGCGCCAGATCACGGGGCCTGTCGTTTGCGTTACATCGCAGTTGGCAAACGTTCCCGGTCGCGCCGGATTTGGCCCGGCGTTATTCAGACAGGCGTACTGCTCGTCTGAATCCCCGTCTCCCACCAGAATGGCGAAAGAGCGCCGGCAGCCGTAAACCTTTCCGTCATCGCCGTCCCTGCCGCCGACTCCGCCCGCGACATGGCCGACAGGCGGATAGGTTCGCCACGGCGCGAGCGTCGTATAGTATTTGCCGACGGTATTGAGCGATCGGTGCAGACGGCGTCCGCGGGTATTGTCATACGCGCCCCAGGAAGTCGCGTCCGTGGCGATGAAGTCATAGAACTGGCGCACGAATTTCTGTCCCGCGTAAGGATGCGGGCGCGCGCCCGGTTTGGGCGTTCCGTCCGGCAGAATGTCGTCCGGGTGTTTCGCGTCTGCCGGAAAATCCCTGAACGGCACGACGCCGCTTCCAGAACGGCTTCCCTGCTGGCCGGGGCCATGATTGTCCGTCGGGGAATCCAGTTCCAGCGCGGGGTCTGAAGTCAGGCCGTAGCCCAAACGGATAAATTGTCCCTTCATCAGCCCGCTGGCTTTTGTCGTGTCGTTTCGATCCAGAAGGGCGGCAAAGCTCAGGGACATCGCGGATTTTGCGGCCAGGGCGCGGCTTCGGTAATACGTAAACCAGTTCATGTAATTGCGGATTTCCTCTTTGCCGGTTCTGCGCCGCGGCGGATTGTCCATCACCAGCTCGCCGTCATCCCCCACGTGGCTTGCGGCGAGGTGCAGAAGCGATTGTTCCGGGCCGTTGAGATTTCCGCAGGCATTCCGCGCTCCGCTGGGCAGACAGGTGCGCAGCGCGTTGACATCGCTTCCTGTCGGCATGACCGCGCCCCACAATTTGCCTTTGTAGGCGAAATAGGAGACCGGCTCGTTTTCGCGCGCCTTGTCCAGGTGGTCATACACGCCGTCGCCATTCACATCGCCAATGACGTGCCGCCCGGCGAAACAGTTCAGCGGCATTCTGACCCGGTTGGTACTGGGCGTCTCCCAGCTTGCGGAAGCGCCGTTGCTCCATGTATCGGTAAAAGGCGTGTATTCCATCGGAGAAAATTTACTGCCCACGCTGTTTTGATGGTGCGTCGCCGCGCCGGACTGTAAACGGGTATAGGTCGCGTAATAGGAATTGGCGCCGCTTTCGGGGTTGGAATTGCCGTCGGTGACAATATAGCCCAGGCTGGTTCCGCTTTTTGGCCCCGTCAAATCCGCGTACGTACGCCGCATACACCAGGGGCGGCCATTGGGTAAGTTCAGCGGACGCGCGTCCGCAGGATCGTCCTGTCCATTAAAATTTCTTCTGAAATAACTCGTGCTCGTGTAGCCCTTGACGTTGCCCATGCTGGCCGGTCCCCAGACCCGGTAGGTATTGCGGCATTGCCCATGCGGGACGCCGCGTTTCTTCCCCTCGTCATCCGCCGCCATCAGCGGCGGCGGCGTCATGAGAGGGCGGCCGGTCAATGGCCCCGCTTTTTTCCCTTCGTAGTATTGCCGCGATTCCTCTACCGTCTTGAACACTGTGGGGCAGGCGCGCTGGCGCACCAGCGTCTGATTTTGCGCCGCGGCACGGCTTTTAAACGCCGGGACGGTACGGCTTGTGCGAAACCAACTTCCGGCCTCGACGGTGCGGAACGCCCAATACTCGTAGTTGTTTCTGCTGTCTTCTGGATTGAGGGTCGGATCGTAATTCGGGTTATCGCGCATGGAGGCGAAGCCCGGCACATAATCCACGTAGCCCGCCATATCCACGCCGCAATGCGCGCCCCGGCAGGAAACGGCCATACCGCCCTCTTTCCAGCCGCCTTCCGCGTTTGCGTATTCCCAATAATGAACGCCGGGCGGCGGCGCGTTGCGGTTAACGTCCAGACGGATTTTGCCCACATGATCGGGATTGTTGTCGCCCGCGCGCACCGGAAAACCATTGATTTTCATGGTGGGAAAGACGGAGAGCGTATCGCTGTTCGGATAACGCTTCAGCTTGCCGCTATCGTAATAAAAGGGCGGCTGATAGGTGCGCTCCGGGTTGTAGTACAAATCATTGATGAGCGGCGAGCCAATCAACAGACGATCCCCTTCGTTTACCTCTAGCGTACCCGCGTTCTGATACCCCTGGGCGCGCAGCGCTCGATCTTGATGCGCGCCGCTATAGTAATAATCTTCGCCCGGAAAATGCGGCGCCCAATTGTTTCCCATGGACCCGGTCTGCTCATAGAGAAGCACGACATTAGGATCTATGGCCTTTTCCGCTACCAAAGGCTGCTGCGCGACGTCAATGGATTGCGCCCATTCTGAAAACGCCGCCGCAAGCGACAAAAAAAACAACAAAAACACGTACCGCCAACGGAATACCGCCCGCGCGCCAAATGGCCCAATGCTAGCGCCCATACCGCTCTCCTCTACAACAGGCGCGCTCTGCCCGATCAACAAAAGCGCAAAAACAACCTTGCGGCTTCTTTTTACGTGTACGTAAAAATAATTTGCCGCAATGCTTATTCTAGAACGCGCGCTTGCGGGTATTGATTTGCGATATTGTGATCTTTTGTAACTTTTGTTTTATTTATTACATATTTTTCGTCTATAGAAAAATCCGCCCGGATCGCGGCTTTTTTGCCGATCCGCCGCTTTCCCGGCAAGGCCGTTCTTGCGCCGCCGCCGAAGGGTCTGTCTGGTAGAATGACGGTCTGCCTTGTAGTTTCCTGATTTTCTGACCGTGATTTCCTTTTTTTCAGGATCGATCATGACCGATACCGAAAACCCCGTCCTTCCCTATCCCCATCCCATCATCGCGCGCGAGGGCTGGGCATTTTTGTTTGTTTTTTTGCTGGCGACGCTGCTCTGCCAATGGCTGCACTGGGGAATGGCCGCTGCTTTGTTTGGTCTGGCCTTTTTGTTTTCCCTGCAATTTTTCCGCGATCCGGCGCGAGTAGTCGCGGGGGCGGACGCATACGCGATCACCGCGCCCGCGGACGGGCGCGTCATTGCCGTGGAAGAATGCGATGACCCATGGCTTTCCCGCCGCGCGCTCAAAATCAGCGTATTCATGAATGTGTTTAATGTGCATTCCAACCGTTCGCCGCTGGACGGCGAGGTCAGGCAAGTGTTCTATCATCCGGGGCGTTTTTTTAACGCCGCGCTTGCCAAGGCCTCCCTGGAGAACGAGCGTTGCGCGACGCATTTTGTCAGCGCGGACGGGCGCGACGTAGTTTGCGTGCAGGTTGCGGGATTGATTGCGCGGCGCATTCTCAACAACGCGCGCATCGGCAAACGTTTTACGCGCGGCGAGCGGTTTGGTTTCATTCGTTTTGGCTCCCGCGTCGACACGTATTTGCCGCTGGACGCCGTCACGCGAGTAACCATTGGCGACAAGGTGCTGGCGGCCAGCACGCTTTTGGCCGAGCTTTCCCGTCCCGCGCGCGCCTAAGCCAAATTTCCCGCAAGCGTCTTCGTTTGCAGCGCGAATCTCGCATCTGTCCGCGCGCTTGACGCTCCATGCCGCGGCAGGTAGAATCCGCCTTCTATCGCGTTCCCCGATAGCTCAGTTGGTAGAGCGCCGGACTGTTAATCCGTAGGTCCCTGGTTCGAGCCCAGGTCGGGGAGCCAAAAATCCGCAATGTTTTTCCCTCGCGGATACCCTCCCCCTGAAACGCCTCTTTTTCCCTGCCCAGGAATAGATTCTGCGATTGCGCCGCGTTTCGCGCAAAATGGCGGTCCCGAAAAACTCCCCTTGCGCCGCGTTTCGCGCAAAATGGCGGTCCCGAAAAACTCCCCTTGCGCCGCGCGTCGGCAACTACGAAGTATTGACCCTCCCGCGTCTGCCGCAAGCGCGGTCTCCCGATACGGCGGCGGCACAAAAATAGTTTAGGTTTGCGTAGTTTTTCTGGCGCGCCATATCAGCCACAGGCCGCACAAAATCATGGGCAGAGAAAGCCATTGTCCCATGCTGACGACGTAGGAAAAACCGAAAATGCCGTGATCCGGCTCCCGAAAACATTCCACAAAAGAACGGAAAAGGCCGTAGCCCAGCAAGAACATGCCGGAAACCGCGCCGCGTTTGCGCGGCGCGCCGGAGTACCACCACAGCCAGATAAAGAGCGCGAGGCCTTCCAGTCCGGCGTGATACAGCTGGGAAGGATGACGCGGCGCGCCGTCCGTCAGCGGAAAGATCATCGCCCAGGGAAGGCCGGGATCGGCGACGCGCCCCCAGAGCTCGCCGTTGATAAAATTGCCGATACGGCCAAACATCAGGCCAAGCGGCACGAGCGGCGCGACGAAATCCGCGACTTCCAGCCAGACGCGCCCATGTTTCCGGCAGTGCCAGACCATTGCGGCCAGCACGCCCAAAAACCCGCCGTGAAAGCTCATGCCGCCTTTCCAGACGGCGAAAATTTCCCACGGGCGCGCCGCGTAAAACGCGGGCTCGTAAAACAGAACCTGTCCCAGGCGACCGCCGAGAACTACGCCCAACATGCCGTAAAACAGAAGATCGTCGAATTCTTCCGCGCTCCAGCCCGCGCGCGAAAGGCGCAAGCGCCCCAGAAGCCAGAATTGACCAAACGCCAGAAGGTACATAAGGCCATACCAACGCGCGGACAAAGGGCCAAGAGAAACCGCGACGGGGTCAAACTGCGGATGAATGAGCATGACAAAAAACGCGAAGGCGCCGAGCAAGAAAATGAAATGGCGCGCATTGTAAGCCTTGCCGAGGGCGCGCGCGCGCACTACACTTTTTTTCCGCGCGTTTTGCGCCTTTCGCATGGGTCGCTCATGAATTTTTTGCTTCGTTCGCTGGGACGCAAAGACTATCTGGAAGTTTGGTCGGCCATGCGCGCCTTTACCCGCGCCCGGACGCCGGAAACGCCAGACGAGCTTTGGCTGACCGAGCATCCGCCGATTTTTACGCTGGGGCAAGACGGACGGGAGGAAGACCTGTTGCGCGACATTGGCGTTCCGCTGGTGCGCAGCGACCGGGGGGGGCAAATTACCTATCACGGCCCCGGACAGTTGGTCGCCTATCTGCTTTTTGATCTGCGCCGCCGACGGCTCAAGGCGGGCGAAATGGTGCGCGCGATGGAGGAGGCCGTGCTGGATTTTCTGCGCGGACATGGGCTGTCCGCGAACCGCCGCGCGGGCGCTCCGGGGGTGTATATGGGCGAGACGGGAAGCGGCGCGAAAATCGCCGCTCTGGGTTTGCGCGTCACGAACGGGGCGTCCTATCACGGGCTAAGTCTCAACGTGGCGATGGATTTATCGCCGTTCGCCGCGATTCACCCTTGCGGCTATCCCGGTCTGGCGGTTACGCAGCTGGCGGACGAGGGCGTGACCATAACGCTTGAGGAGGCGGGCGCGGCGCTCTGCCGCAGCCTTGCCCAATATTTTCCCGCGCCGGACGAAACAGGAATTTCACGATGACGAAAACGAAACGCGGGGAAAAACAAAAGGGCGCGGCAAAAATCGCGGGACTTCCCGTAAAAACCAAAGCGCTTCTTCTGGAGGGCGGGGACGCGCCGCGCCCGCAAAAGCCGATTTGGATCCGCGCGCGGGCGGGCGGGGCGCGCTTTGAGGAAATGCGCGGCCTTTTGCGGAAAGAGACGCTGCGCACGGTGTGCGAAGAGGCGTCCTGTCCCAATATCGGCGAATGCTTTGAGCGCGGCGCGGCGACTTTCATGATTCTGGGCGATTGCTGCACGCGCCGCTGTCCTTTCTGCGACGTGGGACACGGTCTGCCGCTGCCGCCGGACGCGGCGGAACCGGAGCGCGTCGCGGAAATTGCCGCGCGTTTAAATCTGCGGTACGCGGTCATTACCAGCGTGGACCGGGACGATTTGCGCGATGGCGGCGCGGCGCATTTCGCCGCGGTCCTCCGCGCCCTGCGCGCCCGGAACGCGGAGATGAAAGTTGAGATTCTCGTCCCGGATTTCCGCGGACGGATGGAGACAGCGTTATCCATTCTGGCCGACGCTCCTCCGGACGTGTTCAATCATAATCTGGAGACGGTTCCCCGGCTGTATCCGCTGGCGCGTCCCGGCGCGGATTACCGGCATTCGCTCGCGCTCTTGCGGGAATTTTCCGCGCGCCGCCCGGACGTCCCGACCAAATCCGGTCTGATGGCGGGCCTGGGCGAAACCGACGCGGAGATCGAGGAAGTCCTGCGCGATCTCCGCGCGCACGGGGTTACGCGCCTTACCATTGGACAATACCTCGCGCCTTCCGCGCGGCATTTGCCTGTGCGCCGCTATGTGCCGCCGGAAACTTTTCGGGAATACGAACGCGCGGCGCGCGCGCTGGGATTTTCCGCCGTCGCCGCCGCGCCGCTCGTCCGCTCCAGCTACTGGGCGGAAAAACAGGACGAGACCGCGCGCGCGTAGCGCGTTTTTGCGCGCGCTCCGGCAGGACGCGCTTTTTTCCGAACGCGGCGTGTTTTGCGGGCGGCGCGAAACGCCATCCCGCCCGAATTCTCCCCGGTACGACCGTTCTTGCCAGAGAACAAGGGGCGAAAAAAAGGGAGGCTTTTACGCCTCCCCAAGTTTCTCATCACCAATGAGAAAGAGTTCACTGAAATCCTTACGCGGGCATTCCCCGCAGGAAATCAGAAATCGTGTTTCAGGCCAAACTGGAAGCCCTGTTGATACCCGGCATTCGCGTTGGTGGCGTCACCCACGGAATTAAAGCGCGTGTATTCACCATCAGACTTGTCGTTCTTGACGCGGGCATACGCGGCATAGAAGTTGGTGCGCTTGGAAAGGCTGTAGGTGTAGCCCAGCGCGTATTGGCGCGTTTTGCCTTCAAACAGATCGTCCACGCCGGTCACTTTGGACTGTGCATAGGACGCTTGCACCGCATTCTTGCCGAAAGGCACAGAAACACCCAGTAGCCAAGTCTTCATCTTCAGGCCGTCCAAATCAGGATAGACGGTATTGGCCGTGTTGCCAGCAGCGATCTTGAAGGTGTCATAGAAAGCGGAGACCTTGGCCGCTCCGAAGTCATACGAAGCGCCGACCGCCCATTGCTTCAGTTTGACGTCCGTGTCATCCACGCCCAGAACAGCCTCGTTCAGCTTCACTTGCTGATAGACCACGCCCACATCCAGAGGGCCGTTGGTGTAACGCGGCAGAATGGTGTAAACCTTGGCGTTGTTGTCTTTGCCCATAAGTTCTTGTTCCAGGCCGTTGGTGGCGTAAGCCGCCGTGACGTTAAAGCCGCTGAACGTCGGGGAAACATAGGCCACGGCGTTGGAAACGCGGTCCACATCCGCCAGAGGCACATTGCTGTCAACGAGCGTTACGTTGTTAATGCCGGCGGCCGTTTGATACGCACCGACGCTGACGTCTCCCATCACGTTGCGATAGGAACCAACCGTACCGGCGCCGAAGGGATCCAGGGCGGAGAGGAAGCCGTGACGCGGAGCGACCAGACGACCGGCAATCGCCGTACCCCAGGAACCCGTGAGTCCCAGGAAGGCTTGTTCGGCCAGGAAGTCGCCGTTTTGCGCGCCGGTGTCATTTTGGAAACCGGCTTCCAGCACGAAGAGGGCTTTGTTGCCGTTGCCCAGGTCTTCCACGCCCTTGAAACCAATCAGGGAATCCGCAGACTGACCAGCGTCGATGGCGGTTTGGCTCTTGACGCCACTATCCCAGTTTTTGTTCAGTTTGGAAAAGCCGATGTCGACCGTACCGTAGATGGTCACGTTGGATTGCGCGAAAGCCGCGCCGGAGGCCAGGGCGGCCACGGCCAGCGCGATGGAGGTCTTCTTGAATTGCGTCATGTAAAACTCCTTGGTTAAAAAAATTTACTGCGGATAAAACAACGAAAAAGCGCGAACAGACACGCGCCGGACTCCGCGGCAAGAGGCCGCGAAACCTGGCGCGAATCTTTTCGCGCGGAAAGAAAAGGAGAACGGCAAAAACCCGCGCGGAAACACAGCGCGGGCGCAAGAGAACAAAACGGAAAAGGACGGGCAAAAACCCCCCGCTCGCTTAAACGCGCGCGGGGGGGGGGGGGGGGGGGGGGCCCGCCCCACCCCCCCGCCCCAACGGGTGGCGGTGCGCGGGTGCGGCGGGGGGTTTGATTTGGGTGGGGGGGTGAT
>JAIRPW010000012.1 GCA_031256795.1 Zoogloeaceae bacterium
GTTGTTTGTTGTTTGTTGTTTGTTGTTTGTTGTTTGTTGTTTGTTGTTTGTTGTTTGTTGTTTGTTGTTTGTTGTTTGTTGTTTGTTGTTTGTTGTTTGTTGTTTGCTGCGCATCAAACAAAATCGCACCCAGTACCCCAGCAGCGTATCCGCTGCCGCTTGCAGGGCAAAATACGCAATGGCTCTCACCCTCCCATGCCTTTGGCGCAGCACGGCAAACAACTCATGATGGAAAGTATCCAGCGCACGCGCCCGTTCCGCCCAAAGGTTCTCCGCGCGCATACAATCTGCGCGCCCTTGCGAGTCACACATCAATATTTCGCGCGTAAATCGCGTTGGCCTCAATGAACTGGCGGCGCGGCTCCACCAGCTCGCCCATGAGCGTAGTAAAAATTTCATCCGCGCCAATCGCGTCTTCTACCGTCACCCGCAGCAACCGCCGCACCGACGGGTCCATCGTAGTCTCCCACAACTGCTCCGGATTCATTTCCCCCAACCCTTTGTAGCGCTGCTTGGCCAGACCATGCTCAACTTCCGTTTGCAGCCAGCGCATTGCCGCGGCAAAATCCCGCACCGCGTGGCTTTTTTCGCCGCGCGCGATCACCGCGCCCTCTCCAATCAGGCCAAAAAGCAATTCCGCCGTCTGCTTCAGTTGCGCGTAATCCCCTGATCGCAGAAATTCTTCGTCCAGCTTTCCAACCCTGACGTTCCCATGGTGCACCCGCTCGGTGCGCAAAAACCAAACCTCGCGCTCCGTATCAAATACCGCGCGAACCTCCATCCCTTCCGGGCGCAACACCTCCGCCAACCGCTCCGCGCTCGCCCGCGCCTTTGCCTCGGAAGACAAATCCAAATCCAGATTGCGCTCCACAATCGCGCCCAGCGCCCTGGGATTCATATATCCAGACAAACGCCCGATCACCGCATGCGAGGCGATCCAGCTATGCGCCAGAGCTTCCAGCGCGCTTCCAGAAATCGGCTCGGCGTCGGCGCGCGGAATCAGCCTCGCCTCCTGCATCGCCATCGCCAGCAAAAACTGATTGTATTCCTGGTCATCCTTCAAATACTGCTCCGTCCGGCCATGCTTGACCTTGTACAGCGGCGGCTGCGCGATATAGATATGCCCTCCCTCCAGCAGCTCCGGCATCTGCCGGTAGAAGAAGGTCAATAGCAGCGTGCGGATATGCGCGCCATCCACATCCGCGTCCGTCATGATAATGACGCGGTGATACCGTAGCTTTTCCGGCCTGTACTCGTCCTTGCCAATGCCCGTACCTAGCGCGGTGATGAGCGTCACAATCGCGTCCGAACTGATGAGCCTGTCAAACCGCGCTTTCTCCACATTCAGCACTTTGCCGCGCAAGGGCAGGATTGCCTGAAACTTCCGGTCGCGTCCCTGCTTCGCCGACCCGCCCGCAGAATCCCCCTCGACCAGATATAACTCACACAACGCGGGATCTTTTTCCTGACAGTCCGCCAGCTTACCCGGCATCCCCACGCCATCCAGAATCCCCTTGCGGCGCGTCATCTCCCGCGCGCGCCGCGCGGCGTCCCGCGCCCGCGCCGCGTCAACGACCTTGCCGCAAATCGTCTTGGCGTCCAGCGGCCTTTCCTGCAAATATTCAGAAAGTTTCGCGGCCACGACCTCTTCTACCGCCGGACGCGCCTCGGAGGACACCAGCTTCATCTTGGTCTGCGAAGCAAACTTTGGATCTGGCATCTTGACCGACAGCACGCACACCAAACCCTCGCGCATGTCATCGCCGGTAATTTCTACCTTGGCTTTTTTGGCGATCTCGTTTTCCTCAATATAACGGTTAATGACGCGCGTCATCGCCGCGCGCAAGCCCGTCAAATGCGTACCGCCATCCGCCTGCGGAATGTTGTTGGTAAAACACAGCACCTGCTCTTGATAACTGTCATTCCACTGCATGGCGATTTCTACGCTGATCGCGCCGCCGCCAGACATTTGCGTCTCGCCGCAGGAATAAAATATATGCGGGTGCAGTACCGTCTTGCTGCGATTGATATAGCTGACAAAGCCCTGCACGCCGCCCGCAAAGGCAAAATTCTCTTCCTTGCCGCTCAACTGATCTACCAGACGAACCTTTACGCCATTGTTCAGAAAAGACAGCTCGCGCAACCGTTTCGCCAAAATTTCGTAGTGGTACTCCAGCTCGCCGAAAATTTCCTCATCCGCCAAAAAATGCACTTCCGTCCCGGTGTGCGCGGACTCCCCAATCACTTTCATCGGCGAGACGTCCGCGCCTTGATGTCTTTCAACGACGCGATCCTCCACCTTGCCGCGCGCGAATTCCAGAAAATGCTTTTTCCCATCCCGCCGGATGGTTAGCCGCAACCATTTGGAAAGCGCGTTAACACAAGAAACGCCCACGCCATGCAAACCGCCGGAAACCTTGTAGCTATTCTGATTGAACTTGCCGCCCGCGTGCAAAACGCACATCACAATTTCCGCCGCGCTGCGTTTCGGCTCATGCTTGTCGTCAAACTTGATCCCGGTCGGAATGCCGCGCCCGTTATCCGTCACGGAAATGGAACGATCCCCATGAATGGTGACGACAATATCATCGCAATACCCGGCCAGCGCCTCGTCAATCGCGTTATCCACCACCTCAAATACCATGTGGTGCAAACCGGTTCCATCGGAAGTATCGCCAATATACATTCCCGGACGCTTTCTCACAGCCTCCAGACCTTCCAGTTGCTGAATGCTGTCTTCATCGTAAACGGGTTGGGTCATACTGATTCCATGCTAAGAAAAACTCCGGACAAACCGCCAGAAGCGGCAAAAAACCGCGCGTAAAGAAACATTAAATGCGCATCGGCATCACGACATATTTGAAGCGCTCATTGTCCGGCAGGGTGATCAGCGCGCTGGACTGCGCGTCATTGAAACTCCACCGCACCTCATCGCCGGAAAGATTGTTGAGGACGTCCAGAAGATACGTCACATTAAAACCGACATCCAGCGGATTGCCATCGTACGCTACCTCTATTTCCTCCTGCGCCTCTTCCTGTTCCGCATTGGCGGCAATGATTTTCAGCGTATTGTCCGCCAGCAGTATGCGCACACCGCGGAATTTTTCATTGGTCAGAATGGCAACACGAGACATCGCGCGGTGCAAAACCTCCCGGTTCACCTGTATATGCTGCGCCAGGTTGGAGGGAATCACCCGCTCATAATTGGGAAACTGCCCGTCAATCAGCTTGGAGATCAAAACCGTGCGCCCGAACTCAAAGCGAATCTGATTGCCGCCCACGCTGATTTTCAGAGGATCATCGCTGTCCGCAAGCACCCGATTGAGTTCCAAAACCGTTTTGCGCGGCAAAATCATCTGCTGCGCCGGCAAATCTTCCTCAATTTCCATGCTGTTGTAGGCCAAACGATGGCTGTCCGTCGCCACGCAACGCAGCTCCTTGCCGTCTACCATCAGCATCAACCCATTGAGGTAGTACCGCACATCCTGAATCGCCATCGCGTACTGCGTTTTGCCAATCAGGTAGCGAAATTCCTTCTGCGTGACAGAAAAGGTTTTTTCCTCGCCCGCTGCAATCGCCATACGCGGAAAATCCTCCGCAGGCAAGGTTTGCAAGGTAAACCGGCTTCTGCCCGCTTTGACCAGCAGTCGTTTTTCGTCCAGATCAAGCGTTATTTCTGCGGACTCCGGCAGAGCGCGCAAAATGTCCTGCATTTTTTTCGCCGCGACGGTAACGGCGCCGTCGCCGCCCCCGCCTGCCTCTTCATTCACCGCGGTAATCTGAATTTCAATATCTGTAGCGACGAGGGTCAGCGCCCCGCCTTTTTTTTCCAGCAGCACATTGGAGAGAATCGGCAGCTGCTGACGTTTTTCCACGATGCCGGAAACCGCCTGCAACGGGGAAAGCAGAGCATCCCGCTGGCCTTGCAGAATAATCATGATCCGAAATCCTTTTGAAAACAGACATCGCGGTGTATGCCGCGTCAAAAACCGGCGCCTATGCGCCAGAGCGAAAAATTACAAGTTTGCGATCATACCATTTAGCGCGCGCGGCGGGTATGGCGGCGCGCGCCTGGGTTTTCCCGCTTTCCCGCCATCTTTGCTAGAATGCGCGGTTCCTTGTTTTTTGGTATGACACTATGTCGCTGCGCCCCATCCGAAATATCGCCATTATTGCCCATGTAGACCACGGGAAAACCACGCTGGTTGATCAGCTTTTGCGCCAGTCCGGCACCTTCGCCGCGCACCAGCAGATTGCGGAACGCATCATGGATTCCAATGACCTGGAAAAAGAGCGGGGCATTACCATTCTCGCCAAAAACACCTCGGTGAACTACGAGGGCGTGCATATCAATATCGTAGATACGCCTGGACACGCGGATTTTGGCGGCGAGGTTGAGCGTGTACTGGGCATGGTAGAAGGAGTTCTGCTTCTGGTCGACGCGGTAGAAGGCCCGATGCCGCAAACCCGTTTTGTCACCAAGAAAGCCCTGGGCCTCGGACTTTGCCCCATTGTGGTCGTCAACAAGGTCGACCGTGACGGCGCCGACCCGGATAACGCCATTAACCACACCTTCGATCTCTTCGACAAACTTGGCGCCAACGATACGCAGATGGATTTCCCCATCGTATACGCCTCTGGGCTGAACGGCTGGGCGACGCTGGACTTGAAGGAACCCTGCGATACCATGCGCCCGCTCTTTGAGACCATTTTAAAACACGTGCCCGCGCCAAACGCGGACATTGACGCGCCGCTGCAATTCCAGATTTCCGCGCTGGATTACAGCTCCTATGTCGGACGCATCGGGATCGGACACATTCAGCGCGGGCGCGTAAAGCCCGGACAAACGGTCATGGTCATGTTCGGCACGCCAGAAGAAGCGGCGCAGCATGAGCGCGCGCCGTTTCGCGCGCGCGTCGGGCAGGTTTTCGGCTTCAGAGGACTGAACAAGGTAGAGCTGGAAGAAGGTCTGGCGGGCGATATTGCGCAGATTACGGGGATCGAGGATTTGGTGCTGGGCTGCACGCTGACCGACCCGGATCATCCGGATCCGCTGCCGCTCCTGAAAATTGACGAGCCAACGCTTTCCATGCAATTCATGGTCAACACCAGTCCGCTGGCCGGCACGGAAGGCAAGTTCGTCACCAGCCGCCAAATACGCGAGCGTCTGCATAAAGAGCTTTTGACCGACATGGCGCTGCGCGTGGACGATACGCCCAACAGCGACGTGTTTGACGTTTGCGGGCGCGGCGAGTTACATCTTTCCATTCTGCTTGAGAACATGCGCCGTGAGGGCTACGAACTGGCGGTTGGCCGCCCGCGTGTCGTTAAGCGCATTGTGGATGGCGTGGAGTGCGAGCCGTTCGAGATGCTCACGGTGGACGTGGAAGAGCAGCATCAGGGCGGCGTCATGGAGTCGCTGGGATTGCGGCGCGGCGAGCTTTTGGACATGACGCCCGACGGCCGGGGACGCGTGCGTATCGAATACCGCATCCCGGCGCGCGGCCTGATCGGCTTCCAGGGAGAATTCATGAACATGACGCGCGGAACCGGTCTCATCAGCCATGTTTTTGATGAGTACGCGCCGGTCCGCGAAGGCGGGTTGAGCGAGCGGCGCAACGGCGCGCTAATCTCGCAGGAACACGGCGACGCAGTCGCCTATGCGCTCTGGAAACTTCAGGATCGCGGGCGCATGTTTGTAAGTCCCGGAGAAAAACTCTATGAAGGCATGATTATCGGCGTCCACAGCCGGGAAAACGATCTGGTCGTCAACCCGGTCAAGGGAAAACAGCTGACCAATATCCGCGCGTCCGGAACCGACGAGGCCGTGCGTCTGGTTCCGCCTGTCGCGCTGACGCTGGAATCTGCCATTGAATTCATCGCGGACGATGAACTCGTGGAAATTACCCCAAAAAATATCCGTCTGAGAAAGCGTCATCTGACGGAAATTGAGCGCAAGCGCGCCGCGCGGGAAGGCGCGTAAACGCCCGCGCCGAGAAGTCCTGCCATGAGCGCTTTCTGGAATCCGCGGCTTTTTGATCTGCGGCCCTACACGCCCGGCGAACAGCCGCGCGGACAGGAGATGATCAAGCTCAATACCAACGAAAATCCCTATCCGCCATCGCCGCGCGTCCTGGCCGCCCTTGTCGCCGCGCTGCAACCCGACGGCGGAACGCTGCGCCTTTATCCCGATCCGGATGCTGCGAACTTGAAAGCCGCGCTTGCCCGCCATTACCGGCTTTCGCCCGCGGAAGTCTTCGTAGGCAACGGCTCCGACGAAGTGCTTGCGTTTGTGTTTCTGGCGCTCCTGAAACAATCGCGCCCCCTGCTTTTCCCCGATATTACCTACAGCTTCTATCCATCCTATTGCCGCCTCTACGAAATCGAATACCAGACGATTCCGCTTGCGGAGGATTTTTCGCTTGATCTGCAACCTTATCTCGCCCGGTCTCCCAAAGAGGCGGGCGGAATTATTTTCCCCAACCCAAACGCGCCGACGGGACGCGCCCTGCCGCTTTCCGCCATTGCCGAACTCGCGCGACGTCAGGCCGAACTGCCGATCGTCATTGACGAGGCCTATGTAGATTTTGGCGCGGAAACGGCGGCGTCGCTGATCCATGAGTATCCGAATCTCCTCGTCACGCAAACTTTCTCCAAATCCCGCGCGCTCGCCGGACTGCGCGTCGGATTCGCGCTCGGCGACGCCGCCTTGATTGAGGGCCTGGAACGGGTAAAGAACAGTTTCAATTCCTATCCGCTGGATCGCCTTGCGCAGGCGGGCGCGCTGGCGGCGCTGGAAGACGCTTCCTGGTTTGAGCATACCCGCCGGTCCATTATGCGGAGCCGGGAACGATTGACAGAAGGACTATCCGCGCAAGGGTTGATTGTCCTGCCCTCGCTTGCCAATTTTATTTTCGCGCGGCATCCCGCCCGCTCCGGGGCGGAACTTTTGGCGGCGCTGAAAGCGCGGCACATTCTCGCGCGCCGTTTTGACGCGCCGCGCATTTATGATTATCTTCGCATCTCCATTGGCACGGAAAAAGAAAACGACGCGCTTTTACGCGCGTTTGCAGACGTCCTGTCACGGTAAATATCCTTCCCCGCCCCGCACGACAACCCCAGGAGAACCCTCATGAACGCCCCCGCCGCCCTTACCGTAGATGACGCCATCCGCTCGCGCCATTCTGTCCGCCGCTTTCTATCCACGCCCGTCCATGAATCCGTGGTGCGGGAAATTCTCGCGCTGTCTTCGCGCGCGCCCTCGGGCACCAACGTCCAGCCATGGCGGGTATACGCGCTGGCGGGCGAGGAAAGAAAGTCTCTTTCCGCCGCCATTCTCGCAGAATATAACGCGGGAAAAAAAGAAGGGCGCGCCTTTGATTACTATCCGCCGGAATGGGTTGATCCCTGGCTTTCGCGCCGCAGGAAACTTGGCCTTGGGCTGTACAGCCTCCTGGGCATCGGCAAAGGCGACAAGGAGAAAATGCATGAGCAAACCGGGCGCAACTATCTTTTCTTTGACGCGCCGGTGGGACTCATCCTGACAATGGATAAGCGCCTGGGGCGCGGCATGTTTCTGGATTACGGCGTTTTTATCGGGCATATCCTCCTGGCCGCGCGCGCGCGCGGCCTGGACACCTGCGTGCAAAACGCCTTTGCCGACTATCCCGACACCACGCGCCGCCACCTGGGCATTGACGAGCAAGAACTGATTGTCGGCGGCGTCGCGCTGGGTTACGCGGATGCGAACGCCCCGGAAAACACTCTGGCGACGGAACGCGAACCCGTGGAAAACTTCGCGGATTTCAGAGGCTTCTAACCCGCAAAGCGCGCTTGCCCGGCGCGCGAAGAGAATTCAGCCCCTGTTTGGCAGCCGTAACCGCTCTGCCGGAAAATCAAGCGAAAAACACGAGCCATGTCCCAGCGCGCTGCGGATCAACAACTTTGCGCCATGCCGTTGCGCCGCGTGTTTCACGATGGACAAGCCCAAGCCTGTGCCGCCTGAATTTCTGGAACGATCCGCGTCAATGCGGTAAAACCGCTCGGTCAGCCTAGGCAAATGCTCAGGCGCGATTCCCAGGCCGCTGTCCTCCACGGAAAACCGGGCGCCGCCCTCCCCATTCGGCTGCCAGCGCACAAAAATTCTCCCGCCTTGCGGCGTATAACGCAGCGCGTTGTGAACAAGGTTGGAAAAAGCGCTCGACAGTTCCCGTACGGAACCGGAAATTTCCATAGACGTCTCCAGACCTTCCTCCACGATCTGATGCCCCGGCGTCTCCGTCTCCGACAGAAGAACAGACAAGGCGCGCGCGTTCTCCATCGTCATCCTGAATAGCCGGGAAAGCGGCGTCCACTCCTGCATATCCGGCGGAGAACTTCCCTCCATGCGGGAGAGCGTCAATAAATCCTCCACCAGTTTTGTCATCCGGTCGGACTGTTCCGCCATCAGCGCAAGATAATATTTGCGCTCTTCGGACGTCAGCGCCAATGTTTGCAGTGTTTCAACAAACCCTGACAACACCGTAAGCGGAGTGCGGATTTCATGAGAAACATTGGCGACAAAATCGCGCCGCATGGCTTCCGCCTGTTCAATGGTCGTAATATCTCTGGAAAGCATCAAAACCCGCTGCGCCTGCCCAAAAGAAAAAAGACGCATTTCCAGGCGCAGGGGATTGGAAGCCGAGGAAAGCGGGCCGTCCACTACGAACGCATTGTTCATGTCCCGCGCCGCCAGCGCGCGCACCAACGCGGGCACGCGCAGCAAGTGCGTAACACGCTGGCGCATGTCCCGTCGGGCGTCCAGACCGAAATGCTCGCATGCCACGCGATTGCACCATTCAATGCGTTCTTGCGCGTCCAGAACGATCACGCCGTTGGGCATGGCTTGCAGCATGGCTTGCAGATTGTCCAGACGCGACTTATAACTGTTTGCCTCACGGTTCTTCTGGCGCAGCAAACGCCGCACGCGCAGGACTATTTCTTTGTCCACGCCTTGCGGCTCGCTGTCGGAGGATTCCGCAAATTGGCGCAGCCAGTCCAGAAGCTGTCGCTGCCGCCATTGATCCGTCGCAAGCCAAAGGAGCGCGCCCAGTATCGTCCCTGTTTCCATGCTGACTGCAACCGGAAAAACCAGGCCCGCGATCAAGGCGCCGCCTCCCATATACATAAGGAGCAATACACTGCGGCGGAGCGTCGGCAGCATATTTGGCTTACTTCTCAGCGGTCCCGGATGTTTTATCCGCGCCCGCCACAAGGCGATAGCCCGCGCCGCGCACTGTCTCAATCAGATGACTTCCCGCGCCCAAGGCTCCGCGCAAACGCTTGATATGCACATCCACCGTGCGCTCCTCAATAAACACATGGTCGCCCCAAACCTTGTCCAGCAAAACAGCGCGGCTATGTACGCGGCCAGGATGCTTCATCAAGTAATGCAGCATTCGGAACTCGGTCGGACCCAGCGTCAGTTTTTCTCCGTCATAGGTCACGGAAAATTCCTCCGCGTCCAGAGCAAGCGCGCCTATTGCCACGCGCTCCGCCAGACGTTCCGGCGCGCGGCGGCGCAGCATCGCGCGCACTCGCGCCATCAATTCATTGGGAGAAAAGGGCTTGGTGACATAGTCATCAACGCCGCAATCCAGTCCGGTGACTTTGTCACGCTCTTCGCTTTTCGCTGTCAACATGATAATGGGAATATGTTTACTCCGCTCCTCGCGCCGCCATTTGCGCGCCAGATCCAGGCCGCTCTGACCGCCGGGAAGCATCCAATCCAGCAAGATAACATCAGGAAGCACCGCGTTAATTGCCCGTTGCGCGTCCGCGCCTCCCTCCGCCAGCACCGCTTCAAATCCAGAATGGGTCAAGTGCACGCGCACCAGCTCCGCAATGGATTTTTCATCCTCTACTACTAAAACACGCGCTTTTTTGAGCATGGCAGCTTAGCCCGTAACACAAAATTAAAGGTTGGCCTCGACTTGCGCAAGCGCGCTGTGCCGCACGTCCATGCCTTTCACGATGTAAATGATGAATTCCGCGATATTCTTCGCGTGATCGCCAATGCGCTCTATCGCCTTGGCGATAAACAAGAGATCAAGGCTGGTGCTGATGGTATGCGGGTCTTCCATCATGAACGTGACCAATTTCCGGGTAAAGCCCTTGAATTCGCGGTCAATCAAGTCGTCTTCCCGGCAAATCCCCAGCGCCTCCGCAACGTCCAAACGAGCAAAGGCATCCAGCGCGCGATGAATCAAACTGGAGGCCATTTCCGCCGCTACGCGCAAATCTCCAATCGGCATTTGCCGCGCCTCGCCGCTTTCCACGATTGAAATGACGCGCTTGGCGACTTTATGCGCCTCGTCTCCCGCGCGCTCCAAATTGGTCGTAATTTTTGACATCGCCAGAAGAAACCGCAAATCGCGCGCGGCGGGCTGGCGGCGCGCCACCACGGTCGTCAGCGCGCGGTCAATTTCCACTTCCAGCACATCAACCTGCTCTTCCTGACCGATCACTTCCTGCGCGATTGTCACAGAAAAGCCCGCCAGCGCGGAAATGGCTCGCTGCACCTGCGCCTCCACGATCCCCCCCATTTTCATCAGGGAAGAGGAAACATGCGTAAGATCGTCATCAAACTGGGACGAAAGATGTTTTTCAGTCATGAATTTAAAACTCCAAAATCAGCCAATACGAGTCGCGTTTCCCGCGCAGGACGCCGACAATCCGGCGAATTCTTCCAAATACCGCCGCAAAAACCGAAAACAGACGTCTGCGTGACCATAGCGCGTCCGCGCGGCAGAGACAGGCGCGCGACAAGACAAGAAGAATTTTGGCGTTCCAAGCCGGATCAGTTCGTCAAGATATAGGCGCAAAAGATTTTGGTCACGCGCGGCAGGCGCGCGGCACTCCCCCAGCGCGATCAAAGCGCGGCCAATCCCTTTTTCCAGCCAATGCGCGACACTATCGCCGCTCTCCTCCTTGGGCGCTTGTCGCGCATTCGGCGTCGCGGCCATCCGCGCGCGCGGGAAAAACAAATTTTTCACTCGCGCGAGTTTTTTTGTCATGAAGTTTCCTTTGCCAGAGAACGAAGAAAGCCGCACTGCTTACATTATCCGAAACGCCCTGTAATGTAGTCTTCCGTCTCCCGTCTGGAAGGCTTCAGAAACATCTGCTCGGTTGCGCCGAATTCCATCAGATCCCCCAGATACATATAGGCGGTGTAATCGCTGCAGCGCGCCGCCTGCTGCATATTGTGCGTTACGATCACCACGGTATATTCTTTTTTCAGTTCTGAAATCAGTTCTTCCACGCGCGCGGTAGAAATCGGATCAAGCGCGGAGCAAGGTTCGTCAAGCAGCAAAATCTCCGGGCGAATGGCGATACCGCGCGCGATGCACAGGCGCTGCTGCTGCCCCCCGGACAAACTGGCGCCGCTTTGCGCGAGTTTATCTTTCACCTCATCCCACAACGCCGCTCTTTTTAGCGCCCATTCCACCCGCTCTTCCAAATCAATGCCGGAGAGCGGTTCAAAGAGCTTCACCCCGAAAGCAATATTGTCAAAAATAGACATGGGAAACGGCGTCGGCTTCTGAAACACCATGCCAATACGCGCGCGAATAAGAGCGACGTCCTGTTTCGAGGTCAGCAAATTCTCACCATCAAGCAGAATTTCTCCCTCGGCGCGCTGATCGGGATACAACTCAAACATTCGGTTAAAGGTACGCAAAAGCGTTGATTTTCCACAGCCGGAAGGCCCGATAAACGCCGTCACGCAATGTTCGGGAATGTCCAGGCTTATATTTTTCAGCGCATGGAATTTCCCGTAATAGAAATTCAACGCGCGGACAGACATTTTGGCCACAGGCGTGGAAGTATTCGCGTTCGCGCCGCTCAAAGCGCTCGTTTTCAAGGTCTCGCTCCTATAAATTCCGTGATTTGAAAAATCGTCGCCGCAGGACGAAGCGCCCGACGTTCTCGGCGCGCCGCCCCGGTTTTCCGGGCGGCGACCGGCCTGAAGACCGCAACTCGTCATTCCGTGCCGCGCCCCCGTGACAAAATACGCGCCAGAATGTTCAATACCAGCACCGCGAGGGTAATCAGAAACACGCCGCCCCAGGCCAGCTGCCGCCAATTTTCATAGGGACTCATGGCAAACTGTAAAATCGTCACCGGCAAATTGGCGGTAGGCCCGGACAATCCTGCTTTCCAGAACTGATTATTCAGCGCGGTGAATAGGAGCGGCGCGGTTTCTCCCGCAATCCGCGCCACCGCCAGCAGGACGCCGGTCAACACTCCCGCGCGCGCGGCAGTCAGCGTGACGCGCATAATCACTTTCCATTTCGGCGCGCCCAGCGCGTAGGCCGCCTCGCGCAAACCAATCGGAATAAGCGCAAGCATGTTTTCCGTCGTGCGAATCACCACGGGAATCACAATCAGCGACAACGCCGCCGCGCCCGCCCAGCCGGAAAACTCCTTAAACCGCACCACCATAACCGCGTAAATGAAAAGACCAATAATGATGGAAGGAGCGGACAGCAAAAGATCATTGATAAAACGAATCATGACCGCCATTTTGCCGCGCGGGTCATATTCCGCGAGATAGATTCCAGAAAGCACCCCCACCGGCGCGCCGATCAAAGTCGCCAGCGCGACCATCTGCAAGGACCCCATCATGGCGTTGGCCAGGCCGCCCACCCCGATTTCCTCATTGGGCGGCGGCGTACTCTCCGTAAACATTGCCACGGAAAAACTGGACAATCCCATTCGGCAGGTATCCCACAAAATCCATAAAAGCCAGAAAATGCCGAATACCATGGCGAACAGCGAAAGAAAAATCGCGGACGCATTGAGCCACTTCCGAAAACGAAAGCGCGCCCGGCGCGCGGACTCCGGCGCGCTCGCCGGAAATTCGGCAACGGAATCCGCAGAAAATTCTGAAAAAATCATGTGCCGCTTCCCTCATATTTTTGCAGACGCAAGAGCAAAAGCCGGGAAATGATGAGTACCGTAAAGGTAATCAAGAAAAGCGTCAGCCCCAGATACATCAATGAGGCCTGGTGCAAACCCGGCGCGGCTTCCGCGAATTCATTGGCCAGCGCCGACGTAATGCTGTTGGCGGCCTCAAAAAACGAAAGGGAGTTTAGCTGGCTCACGTTGCCGATTACGAACGTTACCGCCATCGTCTCGCCCAGCGCGCGCCCCAGACCCAGCATGACGCCGCCCAGAACGCCAGACTTCGTATAAGGCAAGACTACTTTCCACACCACTTCCCAAGTCGTCGCCCCCAAACCGTACGCCGATTCTTTCAGCAATGGAGGCGTCACCTCAAAGACGTCACGCATGACCGAGGCGATAAAAGGAATAATCATAATGGACAGAATAATGCCCGCGGACAAAATACCGATCCCCACCGGCGGCCCGGAAACCAGCGCGCCGAAAACCGGCAAATCCCCTAAAAGCGATTGCATCGGCTGCTGCACATAACGTCCCAGCACGGGGCCAAACGTCATCAATCCCCACATGCCATACACAATGGACGGCACGGCAGCCAGCAACTCAACCGCCGTTCCCAGCGGGCGTTTCAGCCAAATCGGCGACAATTCCGTTAGAAACAGGGCAATGCCAAAGCTGATCGGCACGGCAATGACCAGCGCAATCACAGAGGTCATGAGCGTTCCGACAATCATGACCAGACCGCCGAAATCCTCTCGCACAGGGTCCCAGGCGTTATGGGTCAGAAAGCCCAGTCCAAAATGTTCAATGGCTGGCCAGGCCCCCAGAACCAGCGCTCCCATAATGCACAACAGAAGCGCAAACGTTAAAAAAGCCGACCCGCGCGCCAAAAGCGCAAAGCATGAATCTGCCAGCGCGTTGGAAATCAGGCGGCGGCGCGGCGCGCCGCCGGCAAAAACCGATGGCGGCGCGGGAGAGATATTCGCTTCCATATCCGGCAGAACTTACTGGCGAATCGGCTTCCCGGAAGCGTCCGTTACGGATTGCCAGACACGGAGTACGGCCTCCTTGACGTTTTGCGGCATGGGAACGTAATCCAGACTCCCCGCCATGCGATCTCCGTTTTTATACACCCAGGCAAAGAAATCCAGTGTGGCGGCGGCCTGCTCAGGCTTGTCCTGCGTTTTGCTCATCAGGATAAACGTCGCGGACGTAATCGGCCAAGAAGCCTCTCCCGGCTGATCCGTCAAAATCTGGAAAAAGCTCTTCGCCCAGTCCGCGCCTGCGGCCGCGGCCTTAAAGCTCTCTTCTGAAGGCTGAACAAAACGTCCGGCGCGATTTTGCAGCTGTATATGCGCAAGTTTGTTGCGCTTCGCGTAGGCATATTCGACATAGCCGATTGTCCCGGAAATTCTTCCGACATAGTTGGCGACGCCTTCATTGCCTTTCCCGCCCAGGCCTGTCGGCCAATTGACCGCCGTACCTTCCCCTACCGTTTTTTTCCAGTCTTCGCTGACCTTGGAAAGGTAGTTGGTAAAACCAAAACTCGTTCCAGAACCATCGGCGCGGCGCACCACGGCAATGGGCATTTCCGGCAGCTTCAGGCCTGGATTCAGCGCGGCGATCGCCGCGTCATTCCATTGTGTGATTTTGCCCAGATAAATATTGGCCAAAGTCTTGCCGTCCAGCTTCATTTGCCCCGCCTGGATGTTTGGCAAATTGATAATGGGAACGATGCCGCCCACTACAGTCGGAAACTGAATCAGCTTTTTCGCCGCTAAATCTTCGTCGGTCAAAGGCGCGTCAGAAGCGCCGAAGTCAACCGTCTTGGCCTCAATTTGCTTTAATCCCGCGCTGGAACCCACGGACTGATAATTGACGCGATGTCCGGTTTCCTTGTTGTAATCCGCAGCCCAGCGGGTATACAGCGGCGCGGGGAAACTCGCGCCCGCGCCCGTCACGTCTTGACCCGTCTGCGCGTTCGCCGCGCCCAGCGCCGCAAGACAAAATACTCCCAGCAGCCCCGCCTGCCTGCCCATGCCGATCACATTCATGTTGAACCCCTTCAAAAATTTAGAAAACAATGCGGACTGTAATGGGCATTCGTGACAATTTCATGACGTTTTCTGATCTTTCCTTTTGGCGCGAGATTCGCCATCCCGCGTTTTTTTGCCATTTGCGATTGCGCGGAAACGCGCGACAGGCTACTCTTCACTTCCTTATAGTCTATTCTGTTTTCATCTTTTTCTCACAAGAGGTTCGCCATGACACAAGCCACACTCGCCAACAACAAAGACAAACTCGTCGCCGATCTCAAGGCGGTGGTCTCCGACGCGGAAGATATTTTGCGCAGCACCGCCGATATCGCGGGAGAAAAGGTCGCGACGCTGCGCGCCCGCGTTGAAGGCCGCCTGAAAGACGCCAGAGCGAGACTGGAAGACGTGGAAGCTGTCCTCATTGACAAAACCAAGCTCTGCGCCCGCGCAACGGATGATTTCGTGCATGAACAACCCTGGAAAGCCGTGGGAATCGCGGCGATCGTCGGCACGGCGATCGGCGTCCTGATTGGCCGCCGCTGATTCATGCCTGATTCTTCAAACGGCATCTTTTTCACGCTGCGCCACACGCTGGAAGACGCGGCGACGGCGCTGAAAACGCGCCTCGCCCTCTTTGCCAACGAAGCGGCCGCCGCGCGTCTGCTTCTTCTGGACGCGCTTGTCCGGGGGATGCTCGCGGCGTTTTTGCTGGGTTCGGCGCTCACTTTTTTTGTGTTTTTCCTGATGCGCTTGCTTCCTGACGAAGCGCTTTTGGTTGCCCTGGGGTTGGGCGCGGGGGGGTTCTTCCTGGCCGCGTTCTTCCTTTTGCGTACAACGCGCGCTGGATTGAGCCGTTACGCGCCCTTTGCCGCGTCGCTGGATGAACTGCGCCAAGATATAGAAGCTCTGCGATCAGCCAGCGCCAATGCCCACGCCGAACATGAATCCGCGCCTCACTGAACTTTATGAGCAGCGCGGATTTCTTCGCGCGCGCATTGGAATGGAACGCGAAGCGCTTGCCGCTCATCATGACGCGCTCAAGGTGATTTGCGGCGCGGGAGACAAAGTGTTGTTCGGCGCGCGCTGGATACGGCGGCATCCGTTGTTAACCGGCACCGCGCTGACTCTTTTTGCCGCGCTGCGTCCCGGACGCCTCGCCCGCTGGTCATGGTGGGGACGGCGCGCCTTGGCCCTATGGCGTTTTTTGCGGCGCGTTCGCCCCGGCATGGCGCGGCTGGCGCGCTTCCGCAACGCTCTTTTTTCCCGTCGCAAAAATACATGAGCCGCCAACGGCGCAATCAGCTGCCGCCTTCCTTCAGACAAGAAGAAACCCTGTTGCGGAAATTCCCTGCCTGGTGGCGGCAGCTTTCCACCCTGCAACGCAGGGAAACGCGGCTGCTTCTAGCGCGGCTAGCTGATCTGCGCGGCTTCATGCCTCTGCTCATGAAAACGCGCAATGGCGGCTTCTGGAGCGCGCAGGAAAAAAAGGAATTGCAACGGCATCTGCGGCAGCTATCCCTGCTCTCCCCTTACCTTGTGCTGTTTCTTCTGCCCGGCTCGTTTTTATTTCTGCCCGCCTATGCCTGGTGGCTGGATCGCCGTCGGCGCAAGCGGCGTCTCAACCCGCCGTCCAAGTAACCTCCATCTGCCTCTTCCAGACCGCCCGTATCCGGATTTTCTTGACGCTGCGGCTATAATTTTACTTTTCCCTTGAAAACGCAATGACCGTCCGCACCCGTTTCGCGCCCAGCCCCACAGGGTATCTGCATATCGGCGGCGCGCGCACCGCCCTCTTTTCCTGGGCGTTCGCCCGGCACTATGGCGGAACTTTTGTTCTGCGCATTGAAGACACCGACCTGGAACGCTCCACGCCGGAAGCCGTCCAGGCCATTCTGGACGGTATGACTTGGATGGGGCTGACTTATGACGAAGGCCCCTTTTATCAGACCATGCGCATGGCGCGTTACAAGGCTGTGATTCAGGAAATGCTCGCGGCGGGATCGGCTTATCCTTGCTACACCTCGCAACAAGAATTGGAAACATTACGCGAGGAACAGCGCGCGCGCGGAGAAAAGCCGCGCTATGACGGGCGCTGGCGGCCTGAACACGGGAAAATTCTTCCCGCTCCCCCGGAAGGCGTCTTGCCTGTCATTCGTTTTCGCAATCCGCCGGACGGCGTTGTGGGGTGGGAAGACATGGTCAAGGGGCACATTGAGTTTGCCAACGCGGAACTGGACGATCTCATTCTTGCCCGCGCGGACGGCACGCCAACCTATAATTTTTGTGTGGTTGTGGACGATTGGGACATGGGGATTACGCATGTCATTCGCGGGGATGACCATGTGAATAATACGCCGCGCCAAATCAATATATTGCGCGCGCTGAACGCGCCGGTTCCGCAATACGCGCATCTGTCGATGATTCTGGGCGATGACGGCACGAAGCTCTCCAAGCGGCATGGCGCGGTCTCGGTCATGCAGTATGCGCGCGACGGTTTTTTGCCGGAAGCGATTGTCAACTATCTCGCGCGCCTGGGCTGGTCGCATGGCAATGATGAAATTTTTTCCCGCGAGGAGTTCGTGCGCTGGTTTGATTTGCTGCATATCACGCCTTCTGCGGCGCAATTCAATACGGAAAAGTTGTCGTGGCTTAACCAGCAATATATGAAGACGGCTTCTGCCGCGGAACTCGCGCCCCATGTCATGGAGCGCCTGAACGCGAAGGGACTTTCGGTCACGCAAGACGCGCGC
Source organism: Zoogloeaceae bacterium (assembly GCA_031256795.1). Taxonomy (GTDB): domain Bacteria; phylum Pseudomonadota; class Gammaproteobacteria; order Burkholderiales; family Rhodocyclaceae; genus Azovibrio. The sequence goes on from JAIRPW010000012.1 coordinate 17,729, forward strand.
CTTGACGCGGCAATCACGCTCTACGCGGAACGCTGCCAGACCCTCAACGCGCTCGCGGACGCGCTCTTTCCCTTCTACGGGGAAATCACGCCCGACACAGAGCTTTTGCAAAAGCACATCGTCGCGGAGGCGCGTCCGGCGCTGGCTGAATTCGCGGAAAAACTGGAGGCTGTAAATTGGGAAACACCGGACATTGGCGCGTTATTAAAGGAAGTCGTCACGCGCCACGCGCTTAAAACGCCAAAACTCGCCATGCCGCTGCGGGTCATTCTGACAGGGCAAACGCAAACCCCTTCCATTGACGCGGTCATCGCGCTTTTGCCGCGGGAAACCGTCCTTGCGCGACTGGCGGCCTATCGCTAAAGCGGCTAGAGCATCAAAAATGTTTACAAATCTGTGATTTCTTTGACATACTGAAATTCAGCGTGTAAACATATAAATTGCTATAGCGTTATTTGATGTCATAAACTCATCAGGAGACATTCCTTTGAAGCGCAACGATACCGCATACCTTGATCTTGTCCTTGAGCCGATAAGAATATGCGCCCAATACAAGCCAAAATTCGGGCAAGGTACAAAGGGAAACGGTTTAACGCTCGCCCAATTCCAAACACTTTACCAAAGCGACCCGTTCTACAACTGGTTCGGCTTGGATAACCCAATGATGTACGCCGCTCATAAAGCAGCAGGGGGAATGACCAGTGTTTATAGGCAAATTGGTATTGGATGCGAAAAACTCTTCCGAACCACTATTAAAGATGCCTTTGGATTATCTGAAGCCGACGTGAGATGGTCATATACCGTTCCGCTTCCTAACGGCAAAGCACGAACGCTGCATCTCGACGGACGTGTGCCGCTCGACAAAATTACTGACAAAACAAAACGTGATCGCTTCTACGCCTGGATGAAAAATTCCGCTAAATCTATTGATGTTGCCCCGAATGTATTCTCAACTTTGGCCGGGACAGTTTTTGAAGTTAGGCAAGGATATAAAAGCAAAGATTCAAAACGTCAGAATGCTGATATTGCCAATGCAGCTAGCGCATATACAAAGGCTTATTTACCGTGCGCGGTGATTCTTTCAACACAAATTGACAATGATATTTTGCTTCGTTACCGTGCAGAAAAATGGGCTGTTGTTACAGGTATTGAGGGCATCAATAATCCACTCATCTCAACTTATGACTTCATGCGCGATGTGGTCGGTTATGATCTTGCTGCATTTTTCAAACGAAATAGCGAAACACTTCAGGCAGAGATTAACACTATATTAAAAGCGTTACTTACACCGGAGACTTAATAATGTCTGTGCTACTAAAGCGTGAGCAATTACGCCAGCGTTCAGATTACACTTACAAGTTCAATGAGAAAACAGGCCGACATGGTTGGCTGCGCCTTACCCCTGCCTATTCCCTTAAAGTTGTTGAAGAATTGATTACCGGCCACAGACAAGCCAAACGCATTTTTGATCCATTTTGCGGAACGGGTACAACGGTACTAAGTGCTGCTTATCATGGGCATGAAGGGGTTACGACCGATATTAATCCGTTTCTTGTATGGTTTGCTCAAGCAAAAACTGCTCATTATACTTCTAATCAAATTTCTGCAACCCAAGAGGCTTGTTCGTCCGCGCTTGACTTAATCAGATGTAACAGCATTGAACCAGCTTCTCCGCCACCTATTCACAATATAGAACGCTGGTGGAGTCCGAAATCACTTAATTTTCTACAGTTTCTTCGTACCGCCATTTCCGTTGTAACAAAAGAATACTCTGCGGAACGTACACTTCTACAAATTGCGTTTTGCCGAACATTAATTGAATTATCGAACGTTGCATTTAATCATCAATCAATGTCATTCAAAAATGAAAAGCAACTCAATATTGATTTTGATGCGGATATGGCAGGTATTTTTTCTGAAAATGTTCGTTTTATACTTAGTGGTGCAAGCGAAAACCCAATAGGTAAAAGCTATGTTGTTCTTGGGGATTCAAAAAATGCTACAGAAGCAACTAAAGGTTTATTCGATCTTATCGTTACTTCTCCACCTTATGTTAACCGAATGTCTTATATTCGGGAACTTCGACCCTATATGTACTGGCTCGGATTCTTGGTTAACGGCAGAGACGCTGGAGAATTAGACTGGACAGCCATTGGCGGTACTTGGGGAATTGCCACAAGCCGTTTAGCAGATTGGAAACGCCCAACGGATTGTTTTGAAAGTCAGCATCTTTCCAATGCGTTAGATCAAATTGCACATTTAGATAACATGAATGGTACTGTACTTGCTAATTATGTAGCGAAGTATTTTGATGATATGTGGTCTCATTTCAGATGTTTAACCTCTGTGCTCGCTCATGGGGCAGAGTTGCACTATATCGTGGGTAATTCAACCTTCTACGGAACGCTAGTGCCAACAGAGCTATTATATGCTGAAATGCTAACGAACCTAGGATTCAATAAAATTGAATGCCATCCGATTCGCAAACGTAATTCAAAGAAAGAACTTATTGAATTTGATGTTATTGCGCAATGGAAATAATATTTCTGTATCATTCATTTTCATGACTATAAAACGATTTGAAATAATATCATGATTCTCTTAAATAAAATTTTGCGAATTGAAAGGCGATATTGTCCAATCTGACACTGATGAACATTAGAAAACCACAAAACTGCTCTTGACAGGGCAAAATTCCCGCGCGCAACATCGCTGTTTTTTGAATACGCCGCCGCTCATGCGTTCCTGGCCGGACAGATCGCGCCAGGTTTGCACTTGCTCAAATCCAGAGGCTATGAGCAGCGCGCGTACAGCCGCGCCCTGCTCATAGCCATGTTCACAAAGAAAAAAGCCGCCCGGCTCAAGGTACCCTGGCAAAAATCGAAGAATCCTGCGCACATCCTCCAGACCGTCCTCACCGCCAACCAACGCGCCTCGCGGTTCATAACGCACACCGTCCCCGAAAAGATGCGGATCATGCGCCGCAAGGTACGGCGGATTGGCAACCACAAGATGAAAACGTTCGCCCGCAAGCCCGGAAAACCAATCACTCAACAAAAAACGCGCCGATACCCGCCAGAATTCCGCGTTGGCACGCGCGCAGTCCAGCGCATCAGGCGCACAATCCACCGCAGTAACGCGCGCGGCAGGACATTCCAGAGCAATCGTTACGGCCAGCACGCCGCTTCCTGTGCCTAAATCCAGTACGCGCGGCGCGGGAAAATTCGCTTCCGCGAGCCAGCGTAGCGCGCGTTCCGCCAGTTCTTCCGTTTCCGGACGGGGCGTCAAAACAGCGGGCGTTACCCGAAAATTTCGCCCATAAAACCAGGCGCTCTCCGTCAAATACGCCAAAGGTTCCCCGGTAGCCCGGCGCGTCAGCAACCGATCCAGACACGCCAGCTGCGCTTCCGTCAGTTCTGTTTCAGGATGGGCCATCAGCGCCGCGCGGGAACAATTCAGCACATGCCGCAGCAACAGACTCGCGTCCAAATAGTCAATCTTTTGCCGCGCGTTTATCAGCCAGACGTCCGCGCGCACGACATTCACCCTTCCGAGAGCATATTCAGCTGCGCCAGATGGTTTTCGCTCGTCAGCGCGCCGATCAGCTCGTCCAGATCGCCATCCAGAATGGCATGGAGCCGATGCAGCGTCAGATTGATGCGATGATCCGTTACGCGCCCCTGAGGAAAATTATAGGTTCGGACACGTTCAGAGCGATCTCCGCTGCCGACCAGCTTTTTTCGCGTAGCCGCGACCGTTCTCTGCCGCTCGCGCGTTTCCTTGTCTTTTAAACGCGCCGCCAGCACCCTCAGGGCAGAAGCCTTGTTTTGATGCTGAGAGCGCCCGTCCTGACATTCGGCAACGAGACCGGTCGGCAAATGCGTCACGCGCACCGCCGAATCCGTTTTATTGATATGCTGCCCGCCCGCGCCGGAAGCGCGAAAGGTATCAATGCGCAATTCCGCCGGATTAAGCATGATTTCGCTTTGCTCATCCGCTTCGGGCAGCACCGCGACGGTACACGCGGACGTATGAATGCGCCCCTGGCTTTCTGTTTCGGGAATGCGCTGTACGCGATGCGCGCCAGACTCAAACTTGAGCCGCGCATATACGCCTTCTTTCGCGCCGCCGCCCGTGACGCGGCAAACGATCTCCCGATAGCCGCCCAGCTCAGACATGTTGGCGGAAAGCACTTCCAGACGCCAGCGATTTCTTTCGGCGTAACGGCTGTACATACGAAACAACTCCGAGGCGAAAAGCGCGGATTCATCTCCGCCCGTGCCCGCGCGAATTTCCAGCAAAATATCGCGGTCATCCTCTGGATCGCGCGGTAAAAGTTCTTTTTGCAGCTCCAGTATCAGCGACGCGAGACGCTCGCGCGCCGCTACAAGTTCCTCCCGCGCCAGATCCCGCATCTCCGGATCGGATAGCAGACTCTCTGTCTGGCGCGCGTCCGCTTCCCGCTGGCAGTATTCGGCATAAAGCCGCGCGGCAGATTCAATTTCAGAACGCTCCAGAGAAAGCTCGCGGAAACGAGACCGGTCCCGCGCCACCTCTTCGCTGGCCAGCAAAGCCTCAATTTCCTGAAAGCGGAAAGAAATTGACTCCAACCTCGCGCGCAAACTGGCTTTCATCGCTTGTTTTTTTCTTCGCCGATCTTGCCTTCGCGCCCCGCAAGCAGGCGCGAAAGATTCCCCAAATGCCGCATAAGCACCAATACCGCGATGCCGGTCACCGCCCAAAACGTCCCATCTTCCTCCGTCAACAAAAACCAAAAAGGCGCGGAAAAGGCGGCCAGTACGGCGGCCAGGGAGGAATAACGGCTAACCCAGGCGGTCAATACCCAGGTAAGCAGAGTAAGCCCGCCCGCTACAGGAGAAAGGGCCAGCAATACGCCCGCGGCCGTCGCCACGCCTTTTCCGCCGCGAAAGCGCAGGAAAAGGGAATACAGATGTCCCAGAAAAGCCGACAACGCAACCAGCGCCTGCACTTCCACAGACAATCCCGCCGCACGCGCAAGGTACACTGCCGCCGCGCCTTTGCCCGCGTCGCCCACAAGAGTCAAGAACGCCGCTTTTTTGCTGCCCGCGCGCAGCACATTGGTCGCGCCAGGATTTCCAGAACCATACGTGCGCGGATCGGCCAGCCCAAAAAGTCGGGCGCTTAACACAGCAAACGGCACGGAACCCAGAAGATAGGCAAAAACAAGCGCGCAAAAAACAGCCGGATAGGAAGTCATCGTGATAGGGAAAACGCGAAAGGAGTACAATCCGCCGCGATTTTACCTCATTCTCGGCAAAGGATTTTCCGGCATGGACATGCTCTTTATTGACGAAATGCGCGTGGAAACCAGAGTCGGCGCTTATCCGTGGGAAAAGGCGCTGCCGCAAACCGTGCTTCTGAATCTAAAGATCGCCCTGCCAGAATCCGCCGGGGAAAATGACGATCTGCGCGCAACCATTGATTACGCGAACGTTGTGAAAAGGCTGCGCGACGCCCTGAGCGGACGATCCTTCAACCTTTTGGAGACACTGGCTTGCTGCGTTGCGGATTTGCTGCTTACTGATTTTTCCGTACCCTGGGTCAATGTCAGCGTGACCAAGCCGGGAATTCTGCCCAATATCAAGCGCGTCGGCGTAGAAATTGAACGCAGGAAAAATCCAGATTCGCCCTCGAACTGAATCCCTACCGCCGATTGTTTCTCGCTGATTTTCCTTTCCGGCGCATTTCCTGATCCATGCGCGCGGTCAGCGCGGCGGCGGCCAATACCAGCATCCAGGCAAAATAAAGCCAGAGCAAAAAAACAGGCAAAGCGGCAAACGCGCCATAGACCAGAGAATAATACGGCGTCTGCCCCACATACCAGCGCATCCCCTCTTTCATGGCAAAAAGTAAAACACTGACCGTTATGCCGCCAATCAGCGCGGCGCGGCGGCTGACTTTCGCGTTGGGAAGCGCGTAATACAAAAGAGAGAAAAAAAGCCCCAGCAATAAAATATCCGCGCCCAAAACAAAATGGCTTACGCGCGACTGAAAAGGCCCGTGCCAGCCTGCGGCAAGGCGAAGGAGAAAATCGCTCAAGCTGGTAAGCGCCCCCAGGGAAAAAGGCGCTCCGACAAGTCCCACGCCGTAAAACGGCAAGCGTTTCAGCCAGCTTCTGCTTTCGCGGACCCGCCATATTTGATTAAACGCGCCTTCCAGCGCGCGCAGCAGGAAAAAAATGAACGCGGCCAGCAACGCCATCCAGGGCAAAGCCAGAGTGTCCGCGCTTTCCGAGATCGCGTAAATTTGCCGCGCGACCAACCCGCCGCTTTGCTCCGGTAAAAGCGCGCGCGTCAGCCAAAGATCAAGCTCTTTGGCCAGCGCGGAAAACCCCGGCAGACGATGGGCAATCGCCAGCACCAGCGTAACCAACGGCACCAGCGCAAACAAACTGGAAAAAGAAAGCGCGGCCGCCATTTGCGGCAGACGCTCCCGCCGGAACACCCGCGCCAAATCCCCCGGCAAAGCGCAGAAGAAATTAAATAACGCAAAAAGACAGCGGCACATGGAAAACAGAAAAATCCGCCGCATTCGCCAAAATCAGCGCGCGGATACAGAAACAAAATCCATCATGCGCCGCGCTTCGGCAATGGCCGCGAACAAACTGCCCGCATTGGCCTTGCCGCTGCCCGCCAACGGGAGCGCGGTTCCATGATCCACCGAAGTACGAATCAACGGCAGCCCCAGCGTAACATTGACCCCGCGACCAAACGTCGCGTATTTGAGCGGCGCCAACCCCTGATCGTGATACATCGCCAGCACGGCGTCCCCCTGCGCCAAAATCGGCGGCGTAAACAGCGTATCCGCCGGTAAAGGTCCGATGAGCGTCATGTCGCCTCTCTGCCGCAGAGTTTCCAGTACCGGAGAAATGACCTCCAGCTCCTCGCGCCCCATATGCCCCTCCTCTCCCGCGTGCGGATTCATTCCCGCAACCAGAATGCGCGGAGACGAGAAACCATATTTGGCGCGCAGTTCCCGGCACAGAATCTCCAGCGTCTCCGTGAGGCTTTCCCGCGTAACGGCGGCAGCGACGTCCTTCAGAGGCAAATGCGTGCTGGCGAGCGCGACTCGCAGCGTACCGTCCGCATGGCCGCGTTCAGTATCCCCCGCGAGCATCATGACAACCCGGCGCGTCCGCGTCTGCTGCGCCAGATATTCGGTATGTCCGGAAAAACCAGGCGCGCGCGGCAAAGCCGCCCGCGCAATGACGCCCTTGTGCAGCGGCGCGGTAACAAGCGCGGAAAATTCCCCCGCAAGACAGCCGGAAACCGCGCGATCCAAAAGCGCGAGCACATAATCGCCGTTGTCCGGATCAAGCCGCCCCGCCGTCACCGGCGCGTTCAGCGGCAAAGAAAGCACTTCCAGCGCGCCTTTTGGCGGAGTCCGCCCCGGATCGTATTCCGTCAGCGCGACTGCTTTCCCCAACTGCCGCGCGCGCCTCTCCAGCAAATCGCGGTCGGCAAGCAGAACCGGACGGCAGTTCAGAGGAACGCCCGCGAGCGCAAGACAAATGTCCGGCCCAATGCCCGCCGGTTCCCCGGTAGTCAGCGCGACGCGCGGCAAAGCGCCGGAAGAGGACGAATCGCGCCTATTCATCTTCCAAGCGATATTCAACGTAGGTTTTATCCAACAACTGGCGCAGCCAATCCTGATAAGCGTCTTCCAGCTTGCGTTCCCGCAGCGCCTGCCTCGCGGCCAGACGTTTTTTCTCCAAACTCATGTCTTCCAGCCGCCGCGCTTCCACCCGAATCAAATGAAAGCCGAACGGCGACTGCACCACATCACTCAATTCTCCGTCCGCCAGCGCGTCCATTACGCGCTCAAATTCCGGCACGGTATCGCCAGGATTCAGCCAGCCCAAATCCCCGCCGTTGGCGGCGGAACCATCCTGGGAATACAGCCGCGCCATTTCCGCGAAGCTCTCCCCATGCAAAAGGCGCTCGCGTAAATCCGACAGACGCCGACGCGCCTCCGCTTCCGAGACAACCTCGTCCACGCGCATCAAAATATGCCGCGCGTGCGTCTGCCGCACCCCCGTATCCGGCGTTTCCTTGCTTTCGTCACGCCGCTCGATCAGGCGAAACACATGGAAACCATTGGCGCTTTGCAGAACGGGAGAAACGTCGCCATTCTTCATTTTGACAACGATTTCGGCAAAAAGCGCGGGCAGCGCTTCCAGAGGACGCGCCTCCAGATTTCCGCCCTGCAGGGCGTCAGAAGCATCCGAATAGGCTGCGGCAAGTTCGGCAAAGTTCTCGCCCTTGAGCGCCCGCTGCCGGACGCTTTCCGCCTTGCTCTTGAGTTTTTGCAGCTGCGCGGGCGCGGCGGATTCCGGCGCGCGCACAAGAATGTGCGCAATCCGAAAAGTTTCAGGCTGTTCTCCGCGCTGCGCCAAATAGTTATCAATTTCCGCGTCCGTAATCACGATACGGCTATCCACTTCCCGGTCGCGCAAACGGGAAATCAGCATATCTTTACGAATTTCCTCGCGGAAAACCGCGAAGGGAACGCCATCTTTTTCCAGAGCGGTCTTGAATTCCGCCAAAGACATATGATTATTGGCGGCGACGCGGGCAATCCCCTGATCCAATTGCGCGTCGTCAATTTTCATGCCGTACTCTTTCGCCAATTGCTGCTGGGCGCGCTCCAAAATAAGACGCTCCAGCATCTGCCGCTCCAGCTCTTCTTCCGGCGGCAATGGCGTGCCTTGCCGCCGCAAACGGTTCAGCGCCGAGCGCAATTCATATTTCAATTCCGAAAGAGTAATCGCCTCATTGCCAACCACGGCGATAATTCGATCCACTTCAATCGGCTCCGGGCGCGCCATCGCGGAAAGAGAAAAACAAGCCGCCGCCGCGAAAAAGAAAATTCCCAAAGCGCGTAGAAAGAGAGAGAAAAATATAGGCATAGAAGGAGCAATCAAAAAACGCCTCACCAAGTTTCCGTTGGAAACAGGGTATCGGCTTCGTCGTCGGGAAGAGCGTTGATTTTACTGTAGCCGGGAATACTGCGCCGCAGAAGGCTCATCGGGTTGGAACCAAGCTGCCCAAAATCGCTGAGCTCCAGCTGGAAAAAGAAACTGGTATTGGGCTTGCCCGCCGTGGTTTCCAGACGCTGGGTGACAAAACGCGCGGCCCAGCAGCCCGCGTTATATTCCACCCCGGCAATGCCTTCGATCAGGCGCGACGTATCAAAGGAATAGTTATAGCGTCCCACTGCGTACCATCCGCCGGCAAGCCGCCATTGTCCGGCCAAATCAATCTGCTTGACGGGCGCGGACGAAGAAACTGAAGCCTGAACGCCCCGGTTGTAACGGTAGGTCGCGGAAAGCGTTTTCCCAGGATCCGGCTGATACCGCAGCGCCAGAAGGTAACGCTGCGTTTTTGACCTTTTGTCGCTGTACTCCAGCGCGGAGTCAATATAAGTCTTGGGCAGCGCCTGACCGGAAAGCGCGGCAAGAAAGTGCGAGGTTTTGGTCGTTTCCAGAGTTTCGTTCGGCAAGCCGATTTTCAGCTCGCGGAAATAACGGCGCTGCCCCACCATTGCGCGCAAACGCTCGCTGCCCGTCTCCGGATCAATCAAACGCGAAGTCAGGGCGACCGTCAGCTGACGAGCGTTATTGACGCGGTCATAGCCGGAAAAGCGGTTTTCGCTGAAAATCTGCCCGAAGTTGAAATCCGCGAGACCCGTATCAAAAACAGGGAAGGCGCTTTGATTCCGATAGGGAATATCAAGATAGTAAAAACGCGGCTCCAGCGTCTGCGTCCATTGACGATCAAAAAACGTAAAATCCCGCTCCAGCGTCATGCCGGAATCCAGACTAAAAATCGGCAGGTTGCGACTCAAAGTCTCAGGAAGTCCCGCTCTTCTCTGCGTTAATTGATACCGGGTCATGTGCAGGCCGATTTTTGGCGTGACGTAGTAACCGGGACGCTCAAAAGGCAGAGAAAGCTGCGGGTACAGCACGCTGCGATCCCCGCGTTCCAGGGTGGGATGAGAAAAGCGGGTATATTGCCCGACCGCTTTGAAGTCCAGCGTATCCCAGAGCATTCTGCGCGCGCTGGCGTCCAGGCGGGGCATAAGAAAATATGGCTGCCTCAGGTAATTGCTGTTCGAGTCTGCGGGATTAAGGGTCTGATAGCGCAACGTGCGCAGCTGGGCGGAAAATCCCTCGCGGTTGTAATTCAAGTGAAACTGACGGGGCAGCTGCCGCTGCGAAGTTTGCACGATGCGCGAGGAAAGATCGGTGAAATACTCATCATCCGAGACTCCATTCCAATCGAAAGAAGTGGAAAAGCCGCCGCCCAGATTTTGCTGGAATTTCCATTCATACGCATAGCGGCGATCATTGAATTGCTCGTCCCGCGCGAGATATTCAAAGCGCAATTCGCTCCTGTTGTAATGCCCCCGGTAGCGCACTTCTGATCCCAGTTGCAGCCCGCGTTTACTCATCAGGCGCGGGGTCAGGGTCGCGTCGTAATTGGGCGCGATATTCCAATACCAGGGCAGGGAAAAATCCAGACCGGTACGAGTGGAAGAGCCGTAAGTCGGCATCAAAAACCCGCTTTCGCGCGCGTTGCTCAGCGGAAAAGCCAGATAGGGCGTATAGAGAATCGGCACGTCCTGAAAAAACAGCGTCGCGTTTTTTGCCTCGCCTTCGCTCCGGTCAAAATCCAGACGGGTTTCCTCGCTTTTGGTGTACCAGTCCCGCTTTTCCGGGCGGCAAGTGGAATAGGTGCTGTTTTCCAGGCGAAACTGATTTTCCCCTTCCAGATGAATACGGGAAGCGATCCCGAACACGGCGCTTGTGCGCAGGGCGGGCGCGTCGTCCGCCGCTTCAGAAAGCGCGTTGCCGCTTCTCTTGACTGTGAGCGTGCGCTCAATTTTGTACGCCGCGTCCTCCATATGGCCGATCTGATCGGCCAGACGCATTTTCAGGTAAGGGCCGGACAATTCCATGCCCTCCCGTATGAGGCGCACATTTCCTCTGGCTTCCACAGTATCTTCCAGCGAAAAATACTCCAGAGCGTCCGCAAAGGCCAAACCATCCGCAGAACGCAGCTCCACCTTCCCTTCCGCGCGCGTCACAGACTCGGTCTGTCCGGTCATGCGTTCCGCGCTAATCAAAGTAGGCTGCCGCTGCTTCCGCTTGCCTGATTTCGCGGCGGGTTTCGCGCGCGCGGGAGAGGCGTCGGCGCCAATTTCCAACGCGGACGCCATGCGCAGCGTCAAAGATGTTTGGGCGCGATCCGGCAGAACCGCCAGCGCGTCCGCTTTCGCGTCCGGGAACGCGAACGCCTTGCCCGGAAAAAGGCTGAGCAGCAAAAGCATCAAAGGAGAGCGGGCGGGCGGGCGCATGAGCGAAGATCAAGAGAAAGCGCGAGGGCTTCGGAACGAAACAGTCAATGATAAAATCCGCGCATTCTACCCCAAGGCGCAAGCTCTGATTCTCATGTCTTTTGTTCTTGTTACGCCGCGTGACGCGGCGCTGGCCGACTGGGTAGCCGCGCGCGCCGCTCCGTTCTTTCAGGCGGCTCCTGAGGCTATCCGCGTGGAACCTGTTTCGGCAGACGCCAGTTTCCGCCGCTATTTTCGGATTTTTTCCCCAGAGGGCGCGACGCGCATTCTGATGGACGCGCCGCCAGACAAGGAAGATAACCATGCTTTCGCGCGCGTCGCCGACCTGATGACAGAAGCGGGCGTCCGAGCGCCGCGCGTGGAAATCGCAGATTTTGACGCGGGTTTTTTGCTGCTCACCGATTTGGGCAGCGCGGATTATCTGGGCGCGTTGCGCAAAACTCCGGATCGGGCGGATACGCTGATGCGCGCGGCGCTGGAAACCTTGATCCGCTGGCAAAAGTCCACCCGCGCGGGAACATTGCCGCCCTATGACGAAGCGCTCCTGCGCCGCGAGCTGGAATTATTTCCTGAATGGTTCATGACGCGGCGTCTGCGCCGCCCTCCGGACAAAGAGCAGCGCGCGGCGCTGGACGCGCTTTTTTCCGTTCTGGTTAACGCCGCGCTGGCGCAGCCGCGCGTTTTTACGCACCGGGATTTCATGCCGCGCAATTTAATGGTCCTGGAGGACGGCGCGCCGGGAGTTCTGGACTTTCAGGACGCGGTGGAAGGGCCGCTGACGTATGACGTAGTCTCTCTTTTCCGGGACGCTTTCCTTTCCTGGGAGGAGGAGCAAGAGCTCGACTGGGTGGTACGCTATTGGGAACAAGCGCGCTCCGCAGGTCTGCCGGTGCGTTCGGATTTCGGCGTTTTCTGGCAGGAATATGAGTGGATGGGTTTACAGCGGCATCTGAAGGTGCTGGGAATTTTCTGCCGCCTCTGTTACCGGGACAGTAAACCGCGCTACTTATCTGATCTGCCGCGCTTCATGCAATACGCGCGCAAAACTGCCGAACGCTACAGCGAACTCACGCCTCTTGCACGGCTTTTCGACACGCTGGAAAACAAGGCGGAGGAAACATTTCTGACGTTTTAAGCGCAAGAGTAAAAAGGAAGGAGATCAAATGCGCGTCATGATTTTAGCGGCGGGACGCGGCGAACGTATGCGCCCCTTAAGCGACGTTACGCCAAAGGCTTTATTGCCGGCGGGCGGAAAGCCGCTGATTGTGTGGCATCTGGAACGTTTAGCCGCCGCGGGCTTTCGGCACGTGATTGTCAACGTCGCGCATCTGGGCGACCAAATTGAGCGCGCGCTGGGCAACGGAGCAGCCTGGGGACTGCATATCCTCTATTCCCATGAACCTCCGGGCGCGCTGGAAACCGCAGGCGGCGTCGCGCATGTACTGCCGCTCCTGGGCGATCATCCTTTCTTGCTGATCAACGCGGACGTATTTTGTGACTGGGACCCGGAAACGGCGGCGAAAATTCCCATGCGCGGTCGCCTCGCGCATCTTCTGCTCGTCGACAATCCGCCGCACCACCCGGAAGGCGATTTTGCGCTGGTCACGGGAAAACATCTGACACTGGCGGAAGAGGGGCGTCTGACCTATGCCGGCATTGGCGTATATTCGCCGCGCTTTTTCACGGGGCTGGACCCGGATCGTCCGGCTCCTTTGGCACCTTTGCTGCGCCAGCGCATCCTGGAAGGCGCGGTAAGCGGCGAGCGTTACGCGGGAAAATGGGCGGACGTGGGAACGCCAGAACGCTTGCGGGATCTGGATACCCAATTGGCGCGCGAGGCGCAAGAACGCGCGGCGACGGAAGAAAAGACCCCATGAGCGCCGCCGCTGCGCCCCCCCTTTCCAGAGCGGATTATTTTGACCCCGCGCCGTTTGCTCGCCGCCGCGCTGAATTATTCTCGCGCATGGGCGGATCGGGCGTGGCGTTGATTCCCAACGCGCGGGAGCGGTTGCGCAACGCGAGTAATCCTTATCCCTTTCGCTCTGATTCCTTTTTTTATTATCTGACAGGGTTTTCTGAAACGCAGTCCGCGCTGGTGCTGGCCAATGGGCGCGCCCTGCTTTTTTGCCGCGCGCGCGACGAGCGGGAAATTTGGGAAGGCTATCGTTTTCATACGGAGAATGCCCGCGCGCGTTTCGCGGTAGAAGAAGCGCGCCCCATCGCGGAACTGGAAAGCGCTTTGACGGAGCTTCTGGCGGGACAAACGGATTTCTGGTACGCCCAGGGCATGGAGGAATACTGGGATCAGCTGGCGCTGCGCGCGCTGAAAACCGCGCGCGCAGCGGAACAAGAAAAGCGCGGCGCGCCGACCGCCCTGCGCGATTGGCGGGAACCGCTTTCCGCCATGCGGCTTCGCAAGGACGCGCATGAAGTATCCCTGATGCGGCAAGCTGCGGACATCGCCTCGGCGGGACACGCGCGCGCCTTGCGCGCCTGCCGGCCTGGCATGACGGAGTATGCCCTGGAGGCGGAAATCAGCCATGAGTTCCGGCGGCGCGGGGCGGACGGACACGCCTACAATCCTATTGTGGCGGGCGGCGTCCATGCCTGCACGCTGCATTACACGCATAACGACGCGCCGCTGCGGGCGGGCAGTCTCGTACTGATTGACGCGGGCTGCGAGTACCGGGGCTACGCGGCGGACATTACCCGTACTTTCCCTGTCGGCGGGCGTTTTTCCGCCGCGCAGAAAATATGCTACGAAATCGTCCTTGCGGCGCAGGAAGCCGCTTTGGCGGAAATCCGCCCCGGATCGTCCCTTGACCTCTGCCACGCGGCGGCGGTGCGGGTTTTGACGCAGGGGATGAAAGACCTGGGGCTCTTGTCTGGCGATGTGGATGGCCTGATCGAGCGCGGCGCGTATCAGCCTTACTACATGCATCGCACCGGGCATTGGCTGGGTCTGGACGTACACGACGCGGGCGCGGCGCGGCGGGTGAACGCGGATGGACAGGAAGTCTGGACCGCGTTTGCGCCGGGTATGACGCTCACCTGTGAGCCGGGTCTGTACATTCCCGCGAACCATACAACACGGGAACTGGCGGGCATGGGAATTCGCGTGGAAGATGATGCGCTGGTCACGCCCGGAGGATGCGAGGTGTATACCGCCGCGCCCAAAAGCGTCGCGGACATTGAGGAAACCATGCGACAGGCAGCGGAGCTGGATCTATCGTAAAAACCGACTCCGGTTTGAAACCCCGCCCTTTAGGGCGGCGCGAAGATTGAACCCCAACCAAAACGCCGAGGCGCTCTGGACGAAAAAACAAAATTTACCTAGAACAGCGCTTTCTGCCCGCCTTTTTTTAGCCGCCACGCATCCGCGCCTGTCCTTTCTCCCATGTCCGATTGACAACCGCTGATTTTCAAATAGCGACCAACGCGCGCACATTGTTTGTCTGCATGGTTTCTTTCAGCCCCGATTGCGTGATTTCGCCCCGCGACATCACCGCCCAGGCGTCTGCCAGCGATTCGGCGAAGTCGTAATACTGCTCCACGAGCAGAATCGCCATTTCCCCGGAGGCGGCCAGTTCGCGGATGGCCGCGCCGATGTCTTTGATGATGGACGGCTGAATGCCTTCGGTGGGTTCGTCGAGAATCAGCACTTTGGGGCGCATGGTCAGCGC
>JAIRPW010000035.1 GCA_031256795.1 Zoogloeaceae bacterium
CAAAACATAAAATTGCTCTTTTGTTCCATGTCCTGCTTGTGCTGTACAGTCAGTCGAAGCCCAGGGGCCACGTGGATCATTATCAGGGTTCTTAAAATCTTTTATGCGTGATTGATTAAATTTTTTATCACCACCTTCTTTTTTTGTATAAACCAAAATATAATCTTGTGCGCTTCCCAACCTCAATCTATTATCCGGCGATGTTCTTTTTTGCCAAACAATATTCGTAATAAAATTATTTCTGCCAAAAATCTCATCACAAACTACTTTTGTATATGCCTGTTCATTATCATCAAGCTGAATAAATATCGCCCCGTCTTCCCTTAAAAACTGTTTCAGCAGCTCCAGCCGGGGGTACATCATGGAAAGCCAGATAGTATGCTCTAAATTATCGTCATAATGCTCAAAGGCGCTTCCGGTATTATACGGCGGGTCTATGTAAATACATTTAACCTGTCCGGCGTAAAAGGGGAGGAGAGCTTTCAGGGCTTCAAGGTTGTCGCCTTGAACAACCATATTTCCGGAATCTTTGTCGCCTGCGCCAAGTTCCGGGAGTTCGCGCAACAGCCGGTACGCCGCTTTTTTGGCGGTTTTTAAGTCTTCGTTTCTCGTGAGCCATTGCAACACCGGCATTTTTGTTTTCCCTGTTTTTTACGAACCCGCTTTTCCCCGCCAAAAAACGCGCTTCGCGCCGGACCAAAATATCGCCCGCGCGCCTTAAATCACCTTGGAATAACGCTTTCTCTGACGATCCGCGCGCAGATAGCGATCAAATACCATCGCGATCACTCTGACCAAAAGCCGTCCCGGCGGCAGCACCGTAATCCACTCCTCATCCACCCGCAGCAAACCATCCGCCTGCATCTGGGCAAGATCGGCCAACTCCTCCGCAAAATATTTTTTGAAATCAATTAAATGCGCGCTCTCAATCGACTCAATGGACAATTCAAAATGACACATCAAAGCCTGAATAATGGCGCGGCGCAAAATATCATCCGCGTTTAGCTCCACGCCGCGAAAGACCGGCAAAATCTGCGCGTCCAGAAGATCGTAATACTCGTCCAGCGTCTTGACATTCTGCGCGTAGGAAGGCCCCACCTTGGCAATGGAGGAAATTCCAAACGCCAGCATGTCGCAGTCCGCGTGTGTGGAATACCCCTGAAAATTGCGGTGCAGCCGCCCCTGCCGCTGCGCGACCGCCAATTCGTCCCCCGGTCTGGCAAAATGATCCATGCCAATATAGACATAACCCGCCGCCGTCAGCTTCTCAATGGCCAGCGCCAAAATCGCCAGCCGCGTTTCGGGAGAAGGCAAATCCGCCTCCAAAATCCGGCGCTGCGGCTTAAAAATCCCCGGCAAATGCGCGTAGTTATAAATGGAAAAACGGTCCGGCTCCATCGCCAGCACACGCTCCAGCGTGCGCGCAAACCCCGCCGCGCTCTGCTTCGGCAAACCATAAATCAAATCCACCGAAATGGACGCGAAACCATTCTTCCGCGCGTCATGAATCACCCGCGCGGTCTCTTCCTCACTTTGCAAACGATTGATCGCGCGCTGCACCGCCTCGTCAAAATCCTGTATCCCCACGCTCATGCGGTTAAAGCCCAACTCCCCCAAAAGCGCAACCGTCTCGCCATCCACCTTGCGCGGGTCTACCTCAATGGAAAACTCCCCGCCTTCCTGCAAATGAAAATACTGCCGCGTCACCGCCATCAGCTGGCGCATTTCCTCACGCGATAAAAAAGTCGGCGTGCCGCCGCCCCAGTGCAGCTGCGCCACTTCACGCCCGCCATCCAGACAGGCGCTCTGCAACGCAACCTCGCGCGCGAGATATTTGAGATACTTCGCGCTGCGCCCGTGATCCTTGGTAATGGTTTTGTTGCAGCCGCAGTAGTAACAGATGGTATTGCAAAAAGGGATGTGAAAGTATAATGACAGCGGACGGCAAACCCCGCCGATACTGCGTTTGTCCAGCCACAAGCGCAGCGCGTCCGCGTTGAAGGCTTCCACAAAGCGGTCAGCGGTCGGGTATGATGTGTAACGGGGACCATTCACGTCAAAACGGCGAATGACTTCCTCATCAAAAACCAATTGTTCGGTCACAAGACTCATTGGAAACAGATAATGCGTAAAAACAAGACACAGCAACCGATTATGCAAAAAAACTTTTCGCGCGTCTTGACCTGAGTCAACTCGCGCAGAAAATCCCAGGGCCGCATCGCCTGTAAAAAAACAAAAATAGTCAACCCCTCTTGCAGAAAGCACCGAGACGCCGCATGAACCCTTCCACGCCAGAGCAGGAAGCCCAGCCCCCCAGCATTGAAACCTCCTGTTCCAATTGCAATCTGCGCGAGCTTTGTCTGCCAGTCGGCCTCTCCGACGAAGAAATGCGCTCCGTCGACCAGCTTATCAATGTGCGTCGGCGCATCCGGCGCGGCAGCTACCTCTATCGCACCGGCGCGCGCTTTGAATCCATCTACGCCATACGCTCCGGGTTTTTCAAGACAGACATCATCCTCGAAGACGGACGCGACCAGGTCACCGGCTTTCAAATGCCCGGAGAACTGCTGGGACTGGACGGCATCGGCAGCGATCATCACTCCTGCAACGCCATCGCGCTCCTGGACAGCGAAGTCTGCTACATCCCCTTCCGCAGCATGGATCAGCTGTCGCGCGAGATTCACCCGCTGCGGCATCACCTGCACAAAATCATGAGCAGGGAAATCGTGCGCGATCACGGCGTGATGCTGCTTTTGGGTACAATGCGCGCGGAAGAGCGTCTGGCGACATTCCTGCTCAATTTATCGCAGCGCTTTACCGCGCGCGGCTTTTCTCCCGCCGAGTTCAACCTGTGCATGACGCGGCATGAAATTGGAACCTATCTCGGCCTCAAAATGGAAACGGTTTCCCGGCTTTTTTCCCGTTTTCAGGAAGAAAAACTCATTGCCATCCACAAAAAATACATCCACATTCTCGACATTCACGGCCTGAAACGTTTGCTGAATCACCGCAATGCCTAATCCCGCGTATTCTCTGCTCTCCCGCCTTCTTTTCACCCTGGACGCCGAAACCGCGCACGACGTCAGCATGAAGGCGCTCTCGCTTGTCTCCGCGTCGGGCATGGCGTCTTTGTTGTCCCGGCTTTCCCCGCCCGCGCGCGATCCCGTGACGGTCATGGGGCTTGCATTCCCCAATCGCGTGGGTTTGGCGGCCGGTCTCGACAAAAATGGCGCGGCTATTGACGCCCTCGCCGCCCTCGGCTTCGGACATATCGAAATCGGAACCGTCACGCCCCGCCCGCAGCCCGGCAACCCCGCGCCGCGCCTTTTCCGCCTGCCCGAAGCACACGCCATCATCAACCGCATGGGATTCAATAATCTGGGCGTAGACGCCCTCTTGCGCAACGTCGGACGCGCCGGATTCCCAAAGAATGGCGGCATTCTCGGCGTCAATATCGGCAAAAACGCCGACACTCCGCTTGCCAAGGCCGCGGACGATTATCTTTTCTGCCTGGAGAAGGTCTACCCGGTCGCCAGCTACGTCACGATCAATATTTCCAGCCCAAACACAAAGAATCTGCGCGACCTGCAGCACGACGAGGCGCTGGATACTCTGCTGGCCCGACTGAAAAGCGCGCGAGACCGTCTTGCCGATCAGCGGGGGCGTTATGTGCCGCTGGCGCTCAAAATCGCGCCAGACCTGGAGGAAGCGCGCATTCCCGCCATTGCGCAGGCGCTGCGCCGCCACCGGATAGACGCGGCCATCGCCACCAATACCACGCTCTCCCGCGCGGGCGTTGAACACTTGCCGCACGGCGGCGAAACAGGAGGACTTTCCGGCGCGCCATTATTCGCGCGCTCCACGGAAACGCTGAAAAACCTCGTCGCGGCGCTGGAAGGCGAGCTGCCCGTCGTCGGCGCGGGAGGAATTCTAAGCGCCGAGGACGCGCGCGCGAAAATCGCGGCGGGCGCGTCGCTCGTGCAAATTTACACAGGCCTGATTTACCAGGGACCCGGCTTCGCGCGGGAGATCGCGCGCGCTCTGGCAAAATCCCCTTTTCCCGCATAAAAACCCCATGATGATCTTTCCCTGTTGCCAAACCCGCGCGGCATTGCCTGATAATACCGCGCGAATCTTTTCTATTTCCCCGGTGCGCGCGTGAGTTCCTATATTTTCCTTCTGATTAGCGCGGTGTTGGTCAATAACATCGTGTTCGTCAAAATTCTTGGCCTCTGTCCTTTCATGGGCGTTTCCAAAAAGCGGGAAACGGCTTACGGGATGGGAGTCGCCACAACCTTCGTGCTTACCTTTGCCACAGGCGCGTGTTTTGTCATTGATCACCATTTACTCACGCCTTTCGGCCTTGATTATCTGCGCACCATCGCTTTTATTATCACCATTGCCGCCGTGGTGCAGCTTACCGAAATGATTATTGCCAAAACTTCGCCCGCGCTGCAGCAAACCCTGGGAATTTATCTGCCGCTCATTACCACCAATTGCGCCGTGCTGGGCGTGCCGCTTCTCAATATTTCGCGGGATCACGGTTTTGTGGAATCGCTGCTCTTCGGAGCGGGCAGCGCCATTGGCTTTTCTCTGGCGCTCATTTTGTTCGCGGGAATCCGCGAACGCATGGAGTCCGCAGACATTCCGCGCCCCTTCCAGGGCGCGGCCATCGCCATGATCACGGCCGGATTGATGAGTCTGG
Source organism: Zoogloeaceae bacterium (assembly GCA_031256795.1). Lineage (GTDB taxonomy): Bacteria > Pseudomonadota > Gammaproteobacteria > Burkholderiales > Rhodocyclaceae > Azovibrio. The sequence goes on from JAIRPW010000035.1 coordinate 4,706, forward strand.
CGTTCATGGGCTTTGCGGGACTGGATCGCTGAATGGACGTTCTCACCGCTATCGCCATTCTGACGCTGGGCGCGGCGCTGCTGGGCGCCGCGCTGGGATTTGCCGCCGTCCATTTCCGGGTAGAAGGCAATCCGCTCACGGAAAAAATCGCCGCGCTCCTGCCGCAGACCCAGTGCGGACAATGCGGCTATCCCGGCTGTAAACCCTATGCCGAAGCCATCGCCCAGGGCGGCGCGGACATCAACCTATGCGCGCCCGGCGGCGAGGACGGCGTGCGTAAAATCGCCGAATTGCTGGGTCTGGAAATCAAGCCGCTCGCCGAAGGCGCGGCGCAAAAACCGCCCGCGGTCGCCCGTATTGTGGAAGACCGCTGCATCGGCTGCACGCTTTGCATTCAGGCATGCCCGGTTGACGCCATTGTCGGCGCGGCCAAGCAGATGCATACCGTAATTTCGTCGTTGTGCACCGGTTGCGAACTCTGTCTGCCGCCGTGTCCGGAAAATTGCATTGAGATGCTGCCGGTTCAGGAAACGACAGAAAACTGGGCATGGCGCTATCCGGCGCGCGTTCCCGCCTTGCCGCCCCTCGCGCTCTCCCCCGCCGCCTCTGGAGAAAACTCATGCTGAAGCGTCCACTGGCCTTTCGCGGCGGAATCCGGCTCGCGCATCACAAATACGAATCCGCTCATTCGCCCATTGCCTCCGCCCCCCTTCCAGAGCGTCTGATTTTGCCGCTCAGGCAAAGCGCGGGGCGCGCGCCGGAGCCCATCGTGCGCGAAGGCGACCGGGTCAAAAAGGGAGACAGAATCGCCGCCGCCGAAGAGTGGATTTCCGCCAGCCTGCATGCGCCTACTTCCGGAACTGTGCGCGCCATCGGCCCGTTTCCGGTCGCGCATCCTTCCGGGCTTTCCGCGCCCGCCATCGTAATCGAGGCGGACGGCGCGGACGAATGGGGCGAAAAAACGCCTCTGCTGGACAGTCCCGCGCGCTCTGCCGCCAACCGTGCCGCGCTTTCCCCGGAAGAGACGCAGCGTTTTCTGCAGAATATGGGCGTTGTCGGTCTGGGCGGCGCGGTTTTTCCCAGCCACGTCAAATTGAGCCGCGCGCCGAACACACCGCTCCAGACCCTGATCATCAACGGAGCGGAATGCGAGCCTTTCATCACCTGCGACGACCGGCTCATGCGCGAGCGCGCGGACGACGTCATCTCCGGCACGCTTTTTTTGCGCGATCTCCTGGAGGTCAAGGAAACGTTGATTGCCGTGGAAAATAACAAGCCGGAAGCCGCAGACGCCTTGCGCGCCGCGCTCGCGCGGGCAGACGCGGCGCGCGAGATCCGTGACGTAGCCGTTATGGAGCTTCCCGCGATTTATCCGGCGGGGAGCATCAAGCAGCTTATTTTCGCGCTCACCGGCAAACGCGCCCCCGCTCATGTGCTGCCTACCGCGCTGGGCGTGCAATGTTTCAACGCCGCCACGGTATATTGTGTCTGGCGCGCCGTCGCGCACGGCGAGCCCGTGACGCATCGCGTCGTAACCCTGACCGGAAACGTCGAACATCCGGGAAACATGGAGGTCCCGCTGGGAATGCCGATGGGTCAGCTGCTCGCCCTGGCGCGCCCCCGCCCGGAAACCGACGCCTGTATCGTGGGCGGGCCGATGATGGGCTTTTTGCTCACCGATGAACGCGCGCCTGTCGTCAAAGGCAGCAACTGTCTCATTGCCCGGTCCGACGCTTTCTTCCCGCCTCTTGAACCGGAAACCTCCTGCATCCGCTGCACTTCCTGCGCCCAGGTTTGTCCGCAAGGTTTACAGCCTTATGAGCTTTATTGGTGGAGCCGCGCCAAAAACAGCGAAAAAGCAGCGCGTTACCAACTTATGGAGTGCATTGAATGCGGTTGCTGCGCCTATGTTTGCCCAGCGCATATCCCGCTCGTGCAGTATTTCCGTTTCGCCAAAGGGGAAGTACGCGCCGCCGAAAAGGCACAGGATATGGCCGCGCGCGCAAAAGAGCGCTTTGAGTTCCGGCAGCTCCGCGCCGAGCGGGAAAAAGCGGAGCGCGCGGAAAAACTTGCCCGCGCCGCCGCCCTGCAAGCCGAAAAACTCGCGCTGGCCGCCGTTACAGACACAGACTCTCCCGCCAACGCACAGACGCCCACCACGGAAAACGCGCCATGATTCCGCTATCTTCGCCCTATCTGCGCCGTTCCAATAGCACCCGCCGCATCATGCGTCTGGTGCTGCTCTCGCTTCTCCCTGGTATCGCGGTCTATGCCGCGCTGATTGGTCCCGCGCTCCTCATCCAGATTTTATTGGCAAGTTTAGCCGCGCTGGGTTTTGAGTTCGCGGTATTTTTCCTGCGGAAAAGACCAGCGCGCGCGGCCCTGACGGACCATTCCGCCCTGGTCAGCGCCTGGCTTATCGCGCTCACTTTCCCGCCGCTTTCCCCCTGGTGGCTGACCATAACCGGGGTCTTTTTCGCCATCGTCATCACCAAACAACTCTATGGCGGTCTGGGACAAAATCCCTTCAATCCGGCTATGGTGGCTTTTGCTGTTTGCATCATTGCCTTTCCCGCCCTCATGTCGCAATGGCCGGCAATGAGTCTTTCTCTTTCCCTTCCAGAGCAGCTGGAGCTTATTTTCGGCTTCGCGCCGCGCCTGGACGCGCTGACGTCCGCCACCCCGCTGGACGTCATCAAAACCGTGCTGCAAAAAACAGCGGGCATCACGCACGGCACCGTCCAAGAATTGCTGATGAGCCAGAACCTCTACGGTACTTTCGCGGGACGCGGCTGGGAATGGGTGGCAACCGCCTATCTTGTCGGCGGCGTTTTTCTGCTCATCATGGGAGTCATTACCTGGCACGTGCCGCTTGCTTTTATCGCCAGCATGACATTGATCGCGCTGGTTTTTTGGATCATTGACCCCAGCCGCTTTTCCGCGCCGCTCTTTCATCTTTTTTCCGGAGGTTCCATGCTGGGCGCGTTTTTCATCGCCACTGACCCCGTGTCCGGGTGCGCCACGCCGCGCGGGAAAATTATTTTTGGCATAGGCGCGGGATTGCTCGCCTATTTGATTCGCGTATTTGGCGTTTTCCCGGACGGCATCGCCTTTTCCATTCTGCTCATGAACCTGTGCGCTCCGCTATTGGATTCCATGTCTCAGCCCGCTGTTTTCGGCTCCCGGCCTCAGGTGCGCGTTCCTGGAGAGAAAACGCCATGACCGCAACGCCTTCGGAAGCGACGCCGAATGACAAGGCGGAAACAGAAAAGTCCGCGCGGACGATCTCCTCTGTTTCCGCCGCTTTCACGCTTTTCTGTTTTACGCTTGTTTTTACCGGTTTGCTCGCTGTAGCGCACCGCGTCACCAAACCGGCGATAGAAGCCTCCCTCGCGGCGGAAAAACAGCATTTCATCAACGAAGTTCTGCCGGCAGGCCATTATGACAACAACCCGATTGCCGATACGCTCGCGCTTCCCGCCACGCCAGAGCTGGGACAAACATCTGCAAGCCACGTTTTCCGCGCCCGGATGAAGGGAAAACCCGCCGCTCTGGTGCTGGAGGCCATCGCTCCGGATGGCTACGCCGGTCCCATTCGCATCGTCCTGGGAATTACCTGGGATGGAACCCTGACGGGCGTGCGCGTAATTGAGCATAAGGAAACGCCCGGCCTTGGCGACTACGTTGATCTGAAGCGCGACAAGGACAAAAAATATCCGTGGATTCTCCAGTTCAACGGCGTCAGTTACCCCAAAACCCCGGACGGGGACTGGAAAGTCCGCAAGGATAAGGGGCGATTTTATTACCGCACGGGCGCGACCATCTCGCCGCGCGCGGTCATCGCCGCCGTGCATCGGGCCTCCCGTTTTGTCTTTGAACACCGTGACGCGCTTTTCCAGGAGCAAACGCCATGAGAAATCAAGAACAAATCCGCGCCATTGCTTTCAATGGCGTCTGGAAACAGAACACAGGGCTCGTGCAGCTGCTGGGCCTCTGTCCTCTGCTCGCTATTTCCTCCAGCATGGTCAACGCCGCCATGCTGGCAACCGCAACCCTGATTGTCATGGCGCTTGCCAACGCCGTCGTTTCCGCCCTGCGCCGCTGGATTCCGCATGAAATCCGCATTCCGCTCTTTGTCCTGATTATCGCCGCGCTCGTAACCATGATTGATCTTCTATTCAATGCCTGGTTCCATGGGCTTTATGTCATTCTTGGCGTGTTCATCCCGCTCATCACGACCAACTGCATCGTGCTTGCGCGCGTGGAAGCTTTCGCCGCCAAAAACCCACCCTTCCTCTCCGCGCTGGACGGTATTTTTATGGGCGTAGGTCTTTTGTGGCTACTGGCGCTTTTAGGTGCGCTACGCGAATTGATCGCGGGCGGGACGCTCCTTTCAGGCATTGACCTCGTTATCCCTGGAATGACCGCCCTGCAAATTCTCCCGGAAACGTATCCCGGATTTTTACTCGCGGCCCTGCCGCCGGGCGCCTTTATTTTTCTGGGATTCCTGATCGCCGGTAAAAATTGGCTCTCCACAAAAAACCAATGAACGCGCAAAACAGAAAAAAAATTTACGAACGTCTGAAAAACGCCAATCCCGCGCCGACCACGGAACTGGAATACGCTACGCCCTTTCAGCTGCTTATTGCCGTAATGCTTTCGGCGCAGGCCACAGACGTCAGCGTCAACAAGGCGACCCGGAAGCTGTTTCCGGTTGCGCCCACGCCGAAAGCCATACTAGCGCTAGGCGAAGCGGCGCTGATTCAGGCCATTCAAAGCATTGGGCTTTACCGCTCCAAAGCAAAAAACATCCTTGCCACCTGCAAAATTTTACTGGAGCGGCACAAAGGCGAAGTTCCGGCAGAGCGCGCGGCGCTGGAGGCTTTACCGGGAGTCGGACGAAAAACCGCCAATGTGATTCTGAACACCGCTTTCGGCGAACCTACCATCGCGGTTGATACGCACCTTTTTCGCCTCTCCAACAGAACAGGGCTTGCGCCGGGAAAAAATGTCCGCGAGGTGGAAGACAAGCTCACACGCCTCACCGCGCCCGAATATCGGAAAAACGCGCACCATTGGCTGATTTTGCATGGCCGTTATATATGCCGCGCCAGAACGCCAAAGTGCGCGGAATGCGTGATCGCCGATCTATGCGAATGGCCGGAAAAAACTTCAATGCCGCCCCCCTGATTTTCAGAACCGCGCCTCATAAAGCTCTGCCCTGATACGACAAAAGCCTATCGGCGGCGAGAAAAAATATCCGGTAGCGACAATAGACACAAAAACAGAAGCCACGTACAATCGCGCCCTTCCGCGCGCCCGTAGCTCAGCTGGATAGAGTACTGCCCTCCGAAGGCAGGGGTCGGACGTTCGAATCGTCTCGGGCGCGCCATTCCTTCGCCGCATTAAAAGGATTCTAGCCTACCTACGGCGGCTTTTATCATTTTAGCGATCCGTTTGTTTTCTGCCTTCACACGGCAACGGATACTTGCCGCCATCCCTTTCCGGAAACTCAACTTCATACAGCTTTTCGTGACTGTAATGCCTTTGCGCTCGCGCCAAACCTCGCAAATAACCGTTAATCATCCTCTCCAGAAAAAATCATCGGCACTGCAAAAACGACGGCGCGTCCTTTTCTCTCTCGCCTTCGCCTTCGGGCTGTTCTTTCTTCGGCAATTGGCGTGAACCGTCCAGAAATGGGTGCGGGAGCTTGTGTTTTCTGATGTAATCCAGCGGGGCTTGGCAGTAAGGATCTTCTACGCCTTCCGGTACGGGGCACAAAAAGATATAGCCTTCTTCTTCCTCTGGAATTGTACCGTCCTCGTAGCGGTCATCGCGCCAAATTAAGCGCCAGACAACATCAGAACCGTTGACATGGCCATAGTCATCAATGCCTCCGACATAGCCGTAGCCATAGTTCGTATCGGACGGGTCTAAAAACGTCTTTTCATACGCTGGCGCGCGGGTATCGCCTAACAGATAGTTCATCACGCCCACGCAGCGCCCGTTTTCCGTAGGCTCCCAGACGCCGAAGCACGGCACTTGTTCGCCTGTCTTGACGGCGACGTCTTCTTTCGGATCCGGCACGTCCGGCAACGGATCAGGGTACGGCAAGCGCGATAAAAATACCGCTTCCCACAGACCATAACTGTTTGGCGCTACCTCTTCTTCCGCGATGTTCCTGCATTCGGACATGGC
>JAIRPW010000010.1 GCA_031256795.1 Zoogloeaceae bacterium
TGCCGGTTTAATAATGGATGGCTTGAAATTGTGCGGGAACGCAAATATACCGTCATTGTATTGATGGCTTATAGTTTTGCTTTAGAAATTCAGCAAAGCGCAATGGATAAAAACATTCCGCTGGATATTCCCGCAGCGTTTGTTTCAAAAATTGATTCCCCCGAACAAACTACGGTGATCGGAAATCTTGGAGCGCTCAACGAAATGGCGGAACTGTGCGAAAAACCCGCCATATTGATTGTGGGAGACGCCGTAGCCGCCGCAGAGGCAATGCCGCATTTGGGGAAAAAGATTTTGTTTACGCCAAAGCAATAACGATTATGCAGCGCTTTTGTCCGCGCGGGCCTGAGCTTCACGAAAATCCAGTGAGCCGTCATAAATGGCGCGCCCCGCAATGGTGGCAAAAATTCCCTTGTCCTCCGCCGCGCACAGCGCGTCAATATCCGCAAGCGACGACAGACCGCCTGACGCGATCACCGGGATAGACAAGGCTTCCGCCAACCGCGCCGTAGCCTGTACATTGACGCCGCTCAACATGCCATCACGCCCAATATCCGTATAGATAATCGCTTCCACACCATAATCCTCATATTTTTTCGCGAGATCTACGACTTCATGCCCGCTCAGTTTTGACCAGCCGTCTGTTGCGACCTTGCCATCCCGCGCATCCAGACCCACCAGGATATGCCCCGCGAACACTGAACAGGCGTCCCGTAAAAAGCCGGGATTCTTCACCGCGGCCGTACCGATGATGGCATAGCGCAGCCCGGCGTCCAGCGCGGCCTCAATCGTATCCAATGAGCGAAAACCGCCGCCCAATTGCACCGGAATCTCGTTTCCGACTTCCTGGAGGATCGCCAGAATCGCCTCCCGGTTCTTCGGAGCGCCGGCAAACGCGCCGTCCAGATCCACCAGGTGCAATCGGCGCGCGCCTTGATCCAACCAATGCCGCGCCTGTTTTTCGGGCGCCCCGGAAAACACCGTCACATCGTTCATCAAACCTTGTCGTAAACGGACGCACTGCCCATTCTTCAAATCAATGGCGGGGATAATCAGCATGATACGCACACATGAAAAACAGAGAAAAACTTACGGATTCCAGCGCATGAAATTGGCAAGCAACGTCAAACCATCTCGCGCGCTCTTTTCCGGGTGGAATTGGACAGCGAAAATATTATCGCGCGCAATCGCCGAGGTAAAGGGTAGGCCATAGTCCGTGCGGCTCGCCACCAGCGTCTCATCGTCCGCATGCGCATAATAGCTGTGCACAAAATAAAACCGCGCGTCTTGCGCAACGCCTTGCCATAACGGATGCTCCGCCGTCTGCCTTACCCGATTCCAGCCCATGTGCGGCACTTTCAGCCGCTCCCCGGAATCCGCCGCGCGATCCTGAAAGCGACGCACCGCGCCGGAAAAAAAGTCCAGACCTGGAGTATCGCCTTCCTCGCTGCGCGTAAATAACATCTGCAAACCAATGCAGACGCCCAAAAACGGTTTTTCGCGGGCAGCCGCCAGAACCGCGCCGCGCAAATGGCGACGCTCCAGTTCCGCCATGCAATCCGGCATCGCTCCCTGACCAGGAAAAACCACGCGCGACGCCGCCTTGATAACGCCGGGGTCTCCCGTTACGCAGACCGGATCTTCCGCAGACACCGCGCGCAACGCCTGCGCCACCGAGCGCAGATTGCCCATTCCATAATCTACAACCGCAACCGTCATGTTTACAGAAATCCCTTGGTAGACGGCAAAACATCCGGCATACGCGCGTCAGGCGCGACCGCCATGCGCAACGCGCGTCCAAAAGCCTTGAACATAGTCTCCGCCTGATGATGCGCGTTTTTCCCCTTGAGGTTGTCAATGTGCAGGGTAATCCCGGCATGATTGACAAGGCCGCGAAAAAATTCTTCCACCAGCTCAGTGTCAAACTGGCCAATCTGCGCGCGGGAAAAGTTCACGCGCATGAAAAGGCCGGGACGTCCGGAAATATCTATCGCTACGCTGGATAAAGCCTCATCCAGAGGGATAAGCGCGTAGCCATAGCGGGTAATTCCTTTTTTCTCCCCCAGCGCGCGCGCAATCGCCTGCCCTAGCGAGATGCCAACATCTTCCACTGTGTGGTGGTCATCCACTTCCAAATCACCGCGCGCCTCTACCGTGACGTCCAAGAGGCCATGCCGCGCGACTTGCGCCAGCATATGCTCAAGAAACGGCACTCCAGTTTCAAAGCGGCACTGTCCCGTACCGTCCAGATTCAGGTGAACCCGAATGCTGGTCTCCTGGGTATTGCGAATAATTTCAGCCTGACGCATGACAAAAGGACAAAACAGAAAAGTTAAGGAGTATCTGCCGCAGACGGCGGAGCGGCAGTGGAAGAGTCTGCGGACGCATCCGTATTTTTTTCTTCCGCGCCGCCGCGGGTTTCGTTATTTTCCGCGGGCGCGTTTTCCGAATGCTCTGGAGGCACGGTTTTTTTCTTCTTTTTTATGCCGCTCTCTGGCGGCGGCGCGGGCGGCAAAAGAGGCGCGATGGTATCCAGTTTGTTTTCCCGCATGTACTGATCCATTTCCAGCCATCCGGAAAAAATCGCTTCTTTCGGGACCCAGGTGTAAATGGAATAACAATCCTCAATGGCGCGGCCAGACTGACGGCACGCCCCGCCTACCGCTTTGCCTTCCGCTTCCAGACGCGCGGCCTTTCGGGCGGGATTCTCCAAACCCAGGCGAGATTCCAGCTGCTCGCACCCGCCCAGCGCCGCGAGTGCGAGACAAAAAGCCGATGAGGCCGACAAACGAAAAAAAAGACCGCGCGCGAATTTCATAGGCGGGAATTCTCCCACATTTCTTCCTTGCTGACGCGATTCAATGCGCACGTAGGGCGCGCATGGGCAAATCGGATTCCAGCGGCGGAAACATCCCTCGCGTTCGCGCCAAAACACTGGCGGTCCGCCTACAGACCTCCCCGTGCGCGAATGCCGGAAATCGTACATTTTGCCGAGAAAGGAAAGAAGCCGTTGTAGAATTGGCTTATCGTCTTTCTCTTCTGCCTTTCATCATGTCTTCTGCCGTCAATGCCGTCGCGCGCGGCGAGGTTTTTTCAGGCGCGTGCCTTTCCTTTCAAGAAGTCATTCTGCGTTTACAGGACTACTGGGGGCGGCAAGGCTGCGCCTTGCTGCAACCCTATGACATGGAAGTCGGCGCGGGAACCAGCCATACAGCCACCTTCCTGCGCGCCGTCGGTCCAGAACCCTGGAAAGCGGCCTATGTGCAGCCCTCTCGCCGCCCAAAAGACGGACGCTACGGCGAAAACCCCAATCGGATGCAGCATTATTACCAGTTTCAGGTCGTCCTGAAGCCCGCCCCAGAAAACATTCTCGATCTTTACCTGGGATCGTTGTCGGCCTTGGGTTTTGACCTTGCGCGAAACGACGTGCGTTTTGTCGAAGATGATTGGGAAAATCCCTCGCTCGGCGCCTGGGGGCTGGGCTGGGAAGTCTGGATGAACGGGATGGAAGTGACGCAGTTTACTTACTTCCAGCAGGTCGGCGGAATTGACGCAAAACCCGTGACCGGAGAAATTACCTATGGCCTGGAACGGCTCGCCATGTATCTACAGGGCGTGGAAAACGTCTATGACCTTTTGTGGACGGACGGGTTAAGTTACGGCGACGTATATCACCAAAACGAGATGGAACAGTCCGCCTATAACTTTGAGCATTCCGACGCGAGCTTTCTTTTCCACGCCTTCGCCGCGCATGAGCGCGAGGCGGGCGCGCTCATGACCGCGCAGCTGGCGCTGCCTGCCTACGAACAGGTTTTGAAAGCCGCGCATACTTTCAACTTGCTGGACGCCCGCGGCGCGATTTCCGTTACGGAACGCGCGGCCTATATCGGACGCATCCGCGATCTGGCGAAAAATGTCGCGCAAAGCTATCTGGAATCCCGCGCGCGCTTGGGTTTCCCGATGGCGCCCCCGGAATGGGCAAAAGACGCCCTCGCAAAACTAGCCGCGCAGCAAGAAACCCGCTCGCGCGCCTGACGCGCCCAATCCAATCCCCGTCTTATTCGTTTCTCCCCGCGTTGTGGCAGGCGACTTGTCGACCGTCGTCAAGGCGCGTAACCGTCGGGTAGGTTTCCCGGCATTCCGGGCGCGCGTCAGGACAGCGCGGATGAAAATAGCATCCCGCAGGAGAAGAGGCTTCTCCCGGCAGCCGGCGCGAAGAATCATGGGCAAGTTCTTTTGTGGGACGCGAGGCTTCGTTCCCGGAACGGGCGGCAATTTCTTGAGATTCAGCGACCGGTAACCGCGGCACAGAGGCAAGAAGCGTTTGCGTGTAAGGATGCGCCGGATTTTGCAGCACCGCTTCCGCTTTCCCCTGCTCCACAATACGTCCCAGATACATCACCGCGATTTCGTGCGCCATATGCTCCACGACCGCGAAGTTATGGGTGATAAAAAGATAGGCGACGCCCAGCGTTTCCTGTACATCGCACAGCAAATTGAGAATCTGCGCCTGAACGGAAACGTCCAACGCGGAAGTCGGCTCATCGCAGATGATGAGGCGCGGAGAAACCGCAAGCGCGCGGGCAATGGCAATCCGCTGGCGCTGCCCTCCGGAGAATTCGTGCGGATAACGGTTCTGCGCCTCCGCATCCAGCCCCACCTGACTGAGCAGCGCGGTAGCGAGCTTTTGTCCAGCCTCTCCCCGCAAGGCGGATTCCGGCGCGACGCCTAGCGCCCGAATCCCTTCATGCAGCGTTTCCCGGATAGTCAAGCGCGGGTTGAGCGAGGCAAAAGGATCCTGGAATACCATTTGCAGATTTCGCCGCCAGTTTTCCCCCTGCCGCCGCGCATCCAGGGAACGGTTTTGCCAAAACGCCGCTCCGCCTTGCGTGGGCAGAAGCCGCATCAAAGCACGCCCCACGGTAGTCTTGCCGCACCCGGATTCTCCCACGAGCGCGAGCGTGCGTCCGGGCGCAATGGAAAAACTGACGTCATCCACCGCGCGCACCGAATAGGCAATCCGGCGCAATACGCCAGAGCGGACAGGAAACCAGACGCGCAAATTTTCCACGCGCAGAAGGTCCGAAGTCTGCTTGCAAGAAAGCGCGCTGTTTTCTGAAGCAGCGGGATGGATTCGCGCCTGACGTTCTCCGGGCGGATGGGATGTACTGGCCGGAAAGTGGCAGCGTGACAACGCCCCGGAGTCCGCAGACAAAAACGCGGGGGCTTCCGTCGCGCAGCGCGGCAAGGCAAAAGCGCAGCGTTCGGCAAAGCGGCATCCCGGGATTGCGCCCGGAAACGCGGGGATTTGTCCCGGCAATGCCGCAAGACGCCGCGCGCCAGTTCCTTCGCGCGGAACGTTTTCCGGCAGCGCGGCAAACAGCGCCTGACTGTACGGATGCGCTCTGGCGCGAAAAAAGGTCTTTGCTTCGGCCAATTCCACCATCTGTCCCGCGTACATTACGCCAATTCGGCGCGCCATGCGGGCGGCAACGCCAAGGTCATGCGTAATCAGCAGGATGGACATCCCGCGCTTTTCCTGCAAATCAAGCAGCAAATCCAGTATCTGCGCCTGAACGGTAACGTCCAGAGCGGTAGTAGGCTCGTCGGCAATGAGCAAAGCGGGCGATCCCGCAAGCGCGATGGCGATCATTACCCGCTGCTTCATGCCGCCGGAAAGCTGAAACGGATATTCCGCAAGACAGCGGCGCGGATTGCCGATACCGACCTGCGCCAGAAGCGATTCCGCCTCCGCGCGCGCGGCGCGTCCGGTGATATTGCAGAGCGCGAGCGCTTCGCGCAATTGACTGCCCACCGTGAGCACCGCGTTAAGGCTCATGCCAGGTTCCTGAAAAATGATGGCCATGTTCCTGCCGCGCCGCGCGCGCATGGCGGATTCCGGAAGCCTCAAAATATCCTGCCCGGAAAATAAAATTTCGCCGCCTGTCACGCGCAATTCAGGCGGCAAAAGGCGCATCAGCGCCAACGCGGAAATGGATTTTCCCGAACCGGATTCGCCGACCAAAACGAAGGTTTCCCCTTTTGCCAGGTCAAATTCCAGGCGTTCCACAAGCGGCGTTTGCCGCCCTTTTCCCGCAGTAAGCGCGATGGACAAGGCGCGAACGGAAAGGAGCGGCGGCGCGGGCGTAACAGCGGCTTCTGGCGAAAAATACCGCATGACGCAGAAAAATTACCAGTCGGGCGTATCAGTAACCGCGGGCGCGGGCGCGGGCGGCGGCTCAGGATTCCAAACCCCCGACGCGGCACAAAAGGCCAGCGCGGCGAAAAAAACCGCCGCGACAAACGCGCCCCAGCCGCCGCCGCGCGCTGCCTTATCCTCGTCTTTTGGCGACACCTCCTTTTTCCCGGTCAGCATGGGGAAAAGAAGGTTGTCTTTCTTGACGATTTTATAAAAGGCAATGGACGCTACATGCAAAGCGATCACGCCGCAAAAAATCCATGCGAGTTTTTGATGCGCGCCCGTGACGGCAAGCGCCAGATCATGCGCGATAAGCGGGTATAAAGGCCCGTTTACGCTGATTTCATCCGTGGCGAAAAGCCCGGTCAACGCTTGAATCAACGCGAGAGTCAAAAGCGCAAATACCGAAAGCGCTCCCAGGGGATTATGTCCCAGGCCGCGCCACTCCCCCTTCAAATAGGCGAGGATTTTGGCGGGCGTCGGGAAAAACTGGGAGAACCGCGCATAGGTCGACCCCAAAAATCCCCAAACAATCCGAAACGCGACCAGCGCAATGACCAGCACTCCAATTTTCCCGTGCCACTCCATGAGGCCGCCGCCCAAAACGCCGCTCATGAACAAAAAGGCGACGGCCAGCACGAGCAGCCAGTGAGACAAACGGGTGGGAATATCCCATAAGACGATGTATCGCATGAAGGACTCCTTTGCGGTAACGGTTGTAAAGAAAAACGCCGTAAACGGACGGCGCGGTTACGTTTCCTGGCGCGACGCTTCTTCTGCTTTCCCGTGACGGCGAGCAAGCGATTCCAGCATCTTCCGCCGGTATTCCAGGGGGATAGAAACCGGTTTTACGCTTTTTTGCTCCAGAATCAATTCCAGAGTCAACAGCCGCGCGTAAAGCTGCCGCGCGGTCTCTGTGTCTGGGCGTTCCCCCTGGGCGCGGCGCAAATGTGCAAGAAGAGCTTGACGCTCCCGCAGCGTCTCCATTTCCGGCGGCAAAAACCCCGCGTTTTTCAAAACCCGGTAGACGGCGCGCAGGTCCTCAGGAACAAGCGGATCCTCCGCGAGGTTGAGCGGGCGTCCTTCGCCGGACAGCCCGGAAAGCTCTCCGCGCGCGGCGGCGGCGCGAATCCGTTCTTCCGCCAAACGATCCAGCCAGCGCATCGCGCTATCCTTCCGCTCCGACCGCAGCGCCGTTTTTTTCCATCCAGGCGCGGCGGCCCGCGGCTTCATTTTTGCCCATCAGCATGTTCATCACCGGCAACGCCGCCCGCGCTTCCGGGAAACGCACGCGCAGCAGCCGCCGGGTATCTGGACACATAGTCGTTTCCCAAAGCTGTTCAGGGTTCATTTCTCCCAGGCCCTTGAAACGGGAAACGCTTACTTCGCTCACGCGGATATGCTCCTTGGCAAGTTTTTGCAACGCCGCGTCGCGCTCCTCCGCGTCCAGCGCGTAAATTTTAAGCGGGGGCCGACGCTTGCCCTGTCCGGGAACATCCAGGCGGTACAGCGGCGGCTGCGCGAAATACAAATGTCCGCGCGCCACAAGGCGCGGAAAATGCCGGTAAAACAACGTGGCCAGCAGCACCCGAATGTGCGAGCCATCAACGTCCGCGTCCGTCATGACGATGACTTTGCCGTAGCGCAAACCGGAAAGCACGGCGTCGTCCGCGTCGGGGCCATGCGGATCAATGCCCAGAGCAACGGAGACGTCATGGATTTCGCGGTTGGCGAACAGGTTATCCGCGTCAATTTCCCAGGTATTCAGCACCTTGCCGCGCAGAGGCAAAATGGCTTGCGTCTCTTTGTCCCGGCCAGATTTGGCGGAGCCTCCCGCAGAGTCGCCTTCCACCAAAAAAAGCTCGTTGCGGCCCAAGTCCTCCGACTGGCAGTCAGAGAGTTTTCCGGGAAGGACGGCCACGCCGGACTGCTTTTTTTTCTCCACTTTTTGTCCGGCGCGGCTGCGCGCCTGCGCCGCGCGGATGGCCATCTCCGCGATGGCCTTTGCGGTTTCTGGATTTTCATTGAGCCAAAGTTCCAGCGGATCGCGCAGCATACGCGCCATGAGCGGCAGAGCGTCGCGCGAAATCAGACGTTCCTTGGTCTGCCCCTGAAAGGAAGGATCAAGAAGCCGCGCCGCCAGCACAAAATTCAGGCGGGCGAAAACATCCTCGGCCGCCAGTTTGACCCCTTTGGGCAAAAGAGCGTGATGCTCCGTGAAGCTCCGCATCGCCTCAAACGCGGCCTGACGCAGCCCCGCCTCATGCGTGCCGCCCGCAGGCGTGGGAATGAGGTTGACATAGGATTCCCGCGCGAGCGCGCCCTCCGAAGTCCAGGAAAGCGCCCAGGCCGCGCCCGCGCCCTGGGCGAACGTTTCGTCCTGCTCCGTCACATATTTTTCCGCGGCAAAAATGGCCAAAGGCGTTCCATCTTGCGAATCCAGGACGTTGTTTTGGTACAGAAGGCTCTCTTTGTCAAAGAGATTGCTGGAAGAAAAGACACTGCTTTGCGGGCTAGAAAGCCGTTCGGCAAGGTATTGCCGCAACCCCCCGGAAAAGCGCCAGACGCGGTTTTGGGAAAGATCGCCGCCTTCTACGTGAAGATGAACTTCCAGCCCCGGCAAAAGCACCGCCTTGCTGCGCAGAAGGCGTTCCAGATCATGAATGGGAATTTCCGGAGTATCGAAAAAACGCGCGTCCGGCCAGATGCGCGCGCGCGTGCCGTTTTTCTTTTTGCCGAGAACGCCCGGCGTCGGAGAACTGACCTGCCGAAGCGGCTCACTGACCGCGCCATTCGCAAAAACAAGGCGGTGACACACGCCGCCGCGCATCACTTCCACTTCCAGACGGCTAGAAAGCGCGTTGGTCACGGAAACGCCTACGCCGTGCAACCCTCCGGAAAAACGATAGGCCGCGCCCTCGTCCGTCTTGTTGAATTTGCCGCCGGCATGTAAGTGCGTAAACACGATTTCCACCGTCGGCACTCCTTCCGCCGGGTGAATTTCCACCGGAATGCCGCGCCCGTCGTCTTCAACCGTGACGGAGCCATCCGAGTGCAGAGTCACGGCAATGCCCCGGCAAAATCCCGCGAGCGCCTCGTCAGCGGCGTTATCAATGGCTTCCTGAATGATATGCAGCGGGCAATCCGTGCGAGTGTACATGCCCGGTCGGTGGCGCACGGGCTCCAAACCTTTCAGGACGGCAATGGATTCGGCGTTATAACTCATATTTTACGAAGAACGAGTGCGAAAACAGAAAAGCCAAGCAAAGGGAAAGATTCTATCTGATTTATCCGCGGCTGCCTGAAATCAGGAAGCCATGAGGCAACAAAGACGCTTTTACTTTGACGAAATGTTTTCAATTGAAAGAAGTTGTTTAGAAGTTTCTTCTATCTCTCTATTTTTATTGAAATATCCTATTTCCTTGCTATACTTTCCCGCAAATTATTCTGGAATGATTTTCGCGCCATGAAAAACCGCTTGTTTTCCGCGTTTTGCGGCACGCTTGTGCTATCCGCATACTTTCTCATGTCTGGCGGCTGGACGTCGGCAATCGCGGCGGAAGCATCCGAAAAACATCCCGTGCGCGCGAAAAAACAGGGGCAAAAACAAAAGCCGACACGAAAACTGGCGCAAAAGCGTTCGCCGGTCTCTAAATCCGCTTCTGCCCCCCAGGAGCTTTTTGTAAACGGGCAGATGACCTTGCGTTCCACATCCGCGCTCGTGCTGGACCAATCAAACGGTCAGGCGCTGCTGGAAAAAAACGCGGCAATGATCGTTCCCATCGCGTCCATCACCAAGCTGATGACGGCCATGGTTGTGCTGGACGCGCATCAGCCGCTGGAAGAATTGATCCAAATTACGGAAGAGGACGTGGATTATCTGCGCGGAAGCGGTTCTCGTGTACGCCCAGGCTTGAGCATGACGAGGGATACCGCGCTTTTACTGGCGCTTATGTCTTCTGAAAACCGCGCGGCGAACGCGCTGGGGCGGCATTATCCCGGAGGAATTCCGGCTTTTGTCGCGGCGATGAACCAAAAAGCGCGCGCTCTTGGGTTAAGACAAACGCACTTCTCCGAACCGACGGGGCTTTCCGCGCGGAACGTTTCAACCGCGCGGGATTTGGCGCGCATGGTCGAGGCGGCGCACCAATATCCAAAAATCCGCGAATATTCCACGATGACAGGCGTGCGCCTGGACACAGGAACGCGCATACTGTCTTTTACCAATACCAACGCGCTGGTCAAAAACCCGCAGTGGCAAATTGGACTTTCCAAGACCGGTTATATTTCCGAGGCGGGACGTTGCCTGGTAATGCAGGCATGGGTTGCGGGAAGACCTGTCGTGATGGTGCTTCTGGACGCGCAAGGGAAAATGACCCGCGTGGGAGACGCCAACCGGATTAAGCGATGGATTGAGGCGAATCCTTCCCGTCTTTCCGCCGCAGTTGGCGCGTAAGAGGATTTATTTAGGGCGCGCAGACGATCACAAACCCGGATATGTTTGCGTGCAGCCCCATTTGCTTCACGAAACAAGGAATCCACATTTTTGAGAGGCGCGGTAAGGCGAAGAAGTTTCTCCTGAACGGCATTTAGGCGGCCAGCGTTGCAATATCCATTACGAAACGATAGCGTACATCGCCTTTTAGCATCCGTTCGTACGCGGTATTGATTTCATCCGCGCGAATCAGCTCAATGTCCGCGACGACGTCGTTTTTGGCGCAAAAATCAAGCATCTCCTGCGTTTCCGGTATGCCGCCAATCATTGACCCCGCGATCGCGCGGCGGCGGGCAAGCAAGGAAAAAACTTCAGGAGAAGGATGCGGCGACGCGGGCGCGCCCACCAAAGTCATCACTCCGTCCCGGCGAAGCAGCGCCAGAAAGGCGTCCAAATCATGCGGCGCGGCCACCGTATTGAGAATAAAGTCCAGACCCTGCCGGTATGCGGCCATTTCCCCTGAATTGCGCGAAACCACGACTTCATGCGCGCCCAGCGCCCTTGCCGCGTCGCGTTTGTTCTCCGATGTGGTAAACGCTACGACCTGAGCGCCCATCGCGCGCGCGAGCTTGACGCCCATATGACCCAAACCGCCTACGCCGACGACGCCCACCTTCATGCCCGGACCCGCCTTCCAATGACGCAGGGGCGAGTAGGTTGTAATCCCCGCGCACAAAAGCGGCGCGACCGCAGCCAGGCGTTCTTCCGAATGACGAACGCGCAGCACATAGCGCTCATGCACGACAATGCGCTGGGAATATCCGCCCAGCGTATGCCCCGGCGCGTCCGCCGTCCGACCGTTGTAGGTGCCAACCATGCCGTCACAATAGTTTTCCAGGCCGGCGTCACACTCCTCGCAATGTTTGCAGCTGTCCACGATGCAGCCGACGCCGACAAGGTCGCCGATTTTGAAACCCGTCACCCGCGCGCCAACCGCAGAAACGCGCCCGACAATCTCATGACCGGGTACACAGGGAAAAAGCGTTCCCGCCCACTCAGCGCGTACCTGATGCAGATCAGAGTGACATACGCCGCAATAGGCAATGTCAATCTGCACGTCCTCCGCCCCTGGCGTCCGGCGCGTAATCCGCATGGGAGTCAAAGGCGCATTGCCCGCATACGCGCCATAGGCTTTCGTTTCCGCAGTTTCCGTCATAACAACGCTCCCAAAAAAGAATTCCATTCGCCAGTTTGTTTTCCCTGCTCCGCCGGTTCACGCGCACACGCGCGCCGTCGGCAGACTCGCTCATCGCCGAAAACTGCGTTTCCAGACTGGCCGCCTACCGTCAGCGCCGCCGCGCTCGCGCACAGCAACCTATCCAGCTTTTTTTCATGCGCGTCGCTATGCAAAACCAGTTGTTTACCATCTACAGACCCGCAATCCAGACCCGCGCAACAGCGGCCAGTCCCGGCAATCAGTTTTTCGACTGATCCACCAGTTTGTTTTTCTTGATCCAGGGCATCATGTCGCGCAGCTGCGCGCCAACCTTTTCCACCGGATGCTCCGCAGTCAAACGCCGACGCGCGGTCATGGCGGGATAGCCGGTGCGCCCTTCCAGAATAAACTCGCGGGCATAATCGCCGTTTTGAATGCGCTTTAAAGCCTCGCGCATCGCCTCGCGTGAAGTCGCGTTTACCACCTTCGGGCCGGTCACGTATTCGCCAAATTCGGCATTGTTGGAGATCGAATAATTCATGTTGGCGATACCGCCCTCATAAATCAGATCAACAATCAACTTGACCTCGTGCAAACACTCGAAGTAGGCCATTTCCGGCGCGTAGCCCGCCTCGGTGAGCGTTTCAAACCCCATTTTGATGAGCTCAACCAAACCGCCGCACAGCACCGATTGCTCGCCAAAAAGGTCCGTCTCGGTCTCTTCGCGGAAACTGGTCTCAATCACGCCGCCCTTGGTACCGCCATTGGCGGCCGCGTAGGAAAGAGCAATGTCGCGCGCCTTCCCGGACTTATCTTGATACACGGCGATCAGGGAAGGAACGCCGCCGCCTTTGAGATATTCAGAACGCACGGTATGCCCCGGCCCCTTGGGCGCGATCATGATGACGTCCACGTCCTTGTCGGGCACGACCTGGTTGTAATGAATATTAAAGCCGTGGGCAAACGCCAGCGCCGCGCCCTTTTTCAAGTTTGGCGCAACGTCTTCCCGATACACCTGCGGAATGTTCTCATCCGGCAAAAGCATCATGACCACATCCGCGCTTTTGACGGCCTCGGCGATCTCTTCCACTTTCAGCCCTGCCGCCTTGGCCTTTTTCCAGGAAACGCCGCCCTTGCGCAACCCAACCGTCACCTTGACTCCGGAATCATTCAGATTCTGGGCATGTGCGTGTCCTTGCGAGCCATAGCCCACAATCGTCACTTTTTTGCTCTTGATCAGAGAAAGATCGGCGTCTTTGTCGTAATACACTTTCATGTCGTCAGTCCTTGAAGGAACTCCGGAAATCCCGCGCAGACGGTTTTCCCGCGTCCGGGTTAAAAAAACAACAAATCAAAACTCAAATCTTGAGAATGCGATCTCCGCGCCCAATGCCGGAAACGCCTGTGCGCGCCGTCTCCAAAATGAGGCCTGCGTCCAGCGCGGCGATGAAAGAATCCAGCTTGGCGCTGGTTCCGGTAAGCTCGATCACAAACGAGGAATCCGTCACGTCCAGCACCCGTCCCCGGAAAATGTCCGACATTCGTTTCATTTCTTCCCGATCCTTGCCAATCGCGCGAACCTTAATCAGCATAAGCTCGCGCTCCACATGCGCGAATTCGGAAAGGTCGACGACCTTGACCACATCCACCAGCTTGTTTAACTGCTTTGTGATCTGTTCCAGCACTTCGTCCGAACCGCGCGTGACAATCGTCATGCGCGAAAGAGATTCGTCTTCGGTGGGCGCGACCGTCAGCGTCTCAATGTTATAACCGCGCGCGGAAAAAAGCCCCGCCACCCGCGAGAGCGCCCCCGCTTCGTTTTCCAGCAAAATGGAAATGATACGCCGCATGATGTTCTCCCTCACAGATCGTTCGCCAGCACCATTTCGGTCAACCCCTTGCCCGCCGCGACCATTGGAAAAACGTTGGCGGCAGGATCAATGATGAAGTCCATGAAAACCAACCGGTCTTTATAGTCTGTAAAGGCTTTCGTCAGCGCGCCTTTCACATCTTCCGGTTTCTCAATTTTCATTCCGACATGCCCATACGCCTCCGCCAACCGGACGAAATCCGGAAGCGAAGTCACATACGACTGGGAATACCGCTTGGAATAGAACATTTCCTGCCACTGCCGCACCATGCCCAACATGCCATTGTTAAGGTTGATGATTTTGATTGGCAGCTCAAACTGCTTGCAGGTAGACAACTCCTGAATGCACATCTGAATAGAGCCTTCGCCCGTAATACAGGCTACCGGCGCGCCCGGATTGGCGAAACTTGTCCCCATGGCGTAGGGCAGCCCGACCCCCATCGTGCCGAGACCGCCGGAATTGATCCAGCGGCGCGGCTGATCAAATTTATAAAATTGCGCGGCGAACATCTGGTGCTGTCCGACGTCGGAAGTGATGAACGCCTCCCCCTTCGTGACTTCATAAAGGCTTTGCACCACAAACTGCGGCATGATGTGTTCCGACTGCCGGTACGCCAAACCATTCTTTTCCCGCCATTTTTCAATGCGCGCCCACCAGTCCGCCAAATCCGCGGAAGTCTCAAACCCGTCCTCCAACAATTTCAGCATTTCCTCCAGCACATCCCGGATATGCCCCACAATGGGAACGTCCGCCTTTACCCGCTTGGAAATGGAGGAAGGGTCAATATCCAGATGAATCACGCGGCGCGGCTCGCGCGCAAAATGCTCCACATTGCCGATGACCCGGTCATCAAAACGCGCGCCTACCGTCAGCACCACATCCGCGTGGTGCAGAGCCATATTTGCCTCATAGGAGCCGTGCATCCCCGGCATTCCCAGATTTTGCCGATCCGTACCCGGAAAACCGCCCAGCGCCATCAGCGTGTTGGTGACCGGAAAGTTAAGCCGCCGCGCGAAGTCGGTCAAAAGCGGCGCGGCGTCCGACAAGATGACGCCGCCGCCAATATAAAGAATGGGACGCTTGGCCGAGAGGAGCAGATGCAGCGCTTTTTTGATCTGCCCCAGATGCCCCTTGGTGACAGGGTTGTAGGAGCGCATGGCAACCGCCGCCGGATAATGGAACGCGCATTTTGCCGCCGTAATGTCTTTTGGCAAATCAACAACCACGGGCCCCGGTCTGCCGGTAGTCGCGATGTGAAAGGCTTTTTTAATCGTCTGCGCCAGAAGGCTGACGTCTTTGACCAGAAAGTTATGCTTGACGCAGGGGCGGGTAATGCCCACCGTGTCGCATTCCTGAAAGGCGTCCTGACCAATGGAAGAAGTCGGCACCTGGCCGCATAAAATCACCAACGGCACCGAATCCGAATAGGCGGTAGCAATACCCGTCACCGCATTGGTCACGCCCGGCCCGGAAGTAACCAGCGCGACGCCGATGCGATTGGAGGAGCGGGAATACGCATCGGCCGCGTGTACGGCAGCCTGCTCATGGCGAACCAGAATGTGCCGGATGTTATCCTGCTTGAACAACTCGTCATAAATATGCAAAACAGAGCCGCCGGGATAGCCGAAAATATGCTCGACCTTTTCCTCCTGAAGGCATCTGATTAAAATCTCCGCGCCGCTGATCGTCATGGCTTTGCCTGATTTTTCAAAAGGGGAGTAAGATAATCTTCCCCCTGTGCCTGGTCAAGCGAAGATGTATCCGTATTGCGCGGGCTTGGGGAATATTTTTTGCCCCAGACGCGTTTCTTTCATGACCATAAATCCGCCCGGTTTCGCCCGCTGCCTTGCCGCGATGCTCTACGAATGCCTCCTGCTGGCGGGCGTTTTGGCTTTCTGCTGGCTTTTGCCGCAAATCATGCTTCCCGCGCTGGCACAGGTTGTGCCGCCGCGCTGGGTCGGCAATCTGCATTTTTTTTTGCTGCTGCTCTTTTATTTTGTCTGGTTTTGGCACAAAGCCGGGCAGACGCTGGCCATGCGCACATGGCGTCTGCGCGTAGTCGACAAAAGCGGACAGCCTCTGCGCCTCGCGCAGGCGATTTTTCGCTACTGCGCGGCATGGATGAGCCTCTTGCTCTTAGGCATGGGGTTTTTCTGGCGACTTTTTGACCCGGAAAAGCAGTTTTTGCACGACCGCCTCGCGGACAGCCGGTTGATTCTGGATGACCGCAAAGCGGATTCCGCATAGGCGGCGCGCAGAGAAAAGCGGCGCCGTTACGCCATTTCCGACAACGCGCTTTTTGCCGCCGCCGCCTCCAGACTTGCCAGCAGCCGCCGCAGATCTTCAGGAATCGGAGCTTCCCGGCAAATCGTCTCGCCGCTTTCTGGATGAAGGAGAGTCAGGCGCAGGGCGTGCAGCGCCTGGCGGTGAAAGTCCGGAAGTTGCGGCAGACGGGCGCGGGTGCGCCCATAGACCGGATCGCCCAGCAAGGGATGTCCCACATGCGCGAGATGCACGCGAATTTGGTGGGTGCGCCCGGTTTCCAATTGACAGGCAAGAAGCGTCGCGCCAGCAAAACGCCGCAATACGCGGTAATGAGTGCGGGCGGGCTTTCCGCGTTCCGCCACGGCCATTTTGACGCGATCAACCGGGTGTCGGCCAATCGGCGCGTCCACGAAGCCGTCGCGTAAAACCTCCCCCAGAACCACCGCGAGATATTCCCGCTTGATGGATCGCGCCGCCAGCTGGCGCGTGAGTTCGGTTTGCGCCGCGAGGGTGCGCGCGACCGCCAACGCGCCGCTGGTATCCTTATCCAGACGGTGCACAATGCCCGCGCGCGGCAGCCCGGACAGAGCCGGATCGTGGTGCAGGAGGGCGTTCAGAAGCGTCCCTTCCCGGTTGCCGTTGCCCGGATGCACAACCAGTCCGGCGGGCTTATTGAGAATCATGAGGTGCGGATCGCGAAAAAGAATCTCCAGCGCGATCGCTTCCGGGCGCGCGGCCAGCGCGTTTTCCTCTGGCGCCGGATGGAGCCGCGCCACTTCGCCGCCACGCATTTTGCGGCGCGTATCGTGCGTAACCGCCGCGTCCAGCGTCAGCCGTCCCTCGCGCAGCCATATTTGCAGGCGGCTGCGCGAATATTCAGGGAAAAGCCGCGCCAGCGCTACGTCCAGACGCAGCCCCGCGAAAGTGTCCGGGCATATTTTGACCTGCGGCGCGCTTTCCCCTTCGACAGGAAGTTCCCGTGCGGTTTCCGAAGAGGCGGCTTTCTTTCGGCTATAATCCTCCTCGTTTTCTTTCGCCGTCTTTTCCACTGCGTTCCTTTTCCCCAATGCGTATTCAGATCAAAATTCGCCCCGCCGCGCTTGCGGCGCTCGCTTTTTCCTTTGTTCTCACGGCCTGCGGAATTTTCCCGGAGGAAATTGACGTCACGGCCGATTGGTCTGCCGCCCGCCTTTACACAGAGGCCAAAGCCGCCTTTGATGAAAAAAACTGGGGACAGGCACTGAAATACTATCAGAAGCTGGAATCGCGGTATCCCTATGGGCGCTACGCCCAGCAGGCGCAGATGGAAACCGCCTACGCGCACTGGAAAGACGGAGACGTCGCGGCGGCGCTGGCAGACTGCGACCGTTTCATCAAACTGCATCCGAATCACCCCAACGTGGATTACCTCTATTATCTGAAAGGGCTGATCAGCTTCAATGGCGATTTGGGGTACATGGGATATTTCAGCGGGCAGGATCAAAGCGAGCGCGATCCAAAAGCGGCGCTGGAATCCTTTGAGACTTTAAAGGAGCTCGTCGCGCGCTTCCCGGAAAGCAAGTACGCGGAGGACGCGCGTCTGCGCCTGAATTATCTGATCAACGCGCTGGCCGCGCATGAAACGCACGTAGCGCGGTATTACTACCAGCGGGGCGCGTATCTGGCCGCAGCCAACCGCAGCCAATATGCCTTGCGGCATTATCCGGGCACGCCCGCGCAGGAAGAGGCGACCTATCTGCTGATGATGTCCTACGAAAAATTAGGCATAGAAGAACTGCGCGCGGACGCGGAGCGCATTATGCGCCTGAACTATCCCAACAGCCTTTTCCTGACTCAGGGCTTAAAGAAACCCAAGACTTGGTGGCAAATTTTCTGACGCGCGAGAGAAAGTTACAAAAACGCCCGGATGATTTTCAGGGCGTTTTCTCCTCATTGCGCCGCCCGGAAACTATGACTCGAAAGAATCATTTATTAACCCCTATTAAATCTCCAATCTCTGTACATGCGCAAAAGTCTATTTGGAAGCGCTGCTTTTGCCAAATTCCTCAGCGGCGACAAAGTCCGCTGAGATCCGCACACTCTGTTCAGAGCCCTGGAGAGCGCCGTTTCGTACAGCGCATAATCCGGATGCCCCGTCATGATTTTCTGTAACAAGGCGCAATTTTCCTTATATTGATTCCGCCTCGCCTCCGCTTTTTCAGGATGAGGATGGTAAGTAAAGGATTCTGAATGGATCCGATAATGATAGAGCGTAGAATATTCATAGCCGATTTTATCGGCATTCATAAACAACTGCGGGGTTATTACAACGTCCTCTCCGGCGTTTAACGTCGGAAATATTAGCCCATTGAATAATTTTCTATGGAAAATTTTATTCCATGTCGCCCACGTAATTTTCCCGTCCAGGAGCGCGAGCATGATCTGCCGCTTTTCTCTCCCTCGCGCGTCGAAGAAAGATTTACTTTTTTTCGCGCCGCCCTCGTACTCGCAGACAAAATCGCAGTAAACAATATCAAAATCCCCATGAACGGCTTTCTTGTAGAGCCGTTCTGTCATCTCCGCTTCTATCCAGTCATCGCCGTCAACGAATTGGATGTACTCTCCGCGCGCGGCGTCGAATCCTGTTTTTCGCGCCTGCGCCATTCCTTCATTTTTTCTTTTATGAATTACTTGAATCCGCGCGTCTTTTCTCGCGTATTCGTCGCATATTTGCGGGCAGCGGTCTGGGGAACAATCATCCACCAAAATACATTCAAAGTCCGTAAATGTTTGCGATACTATGCTGTCAATGCATTGCGCAATGTATTTTTCACCGTTATACACCGGGACAATGATTGAAACCTTTGGCTCTGGTTTTGCCATTTTCTCCTCCATACCGTTCATGACTTCAGAATGACGTCGGCGTATAAATCATTTTATGCGCGCGCGGATTAAATAGTCCTTCTCCAATTACAATAGGAGGTTAAAAGTTTTCGCGGCGCGATGGCTATGATCATTTCTTTCCATAGCGGATACCTATTCCCTTTCAGCAATACGGACAGGTTTTCTCTGTATAAATCATAGTCCTGCCGTTTCTTCAGGATCGCGTTCAGCAATATTATGTTTTCTCTTCTCCTCATTGCATTTCGTTTTCTGTTTTCAAGATTCCCAACGATAGATTTTGGATGGATTCGGTAATTATACAAGTGCGAATATTCATAGCCGATTTTATCCGCGTTTAGAAATAATTGCGAACAAAGCACGCCGTCTTCGGCTATGTTTACTATCGGAAATGTCAAGTCATGAAATAGTTTCCTGTGAAATATTTTATTACACAGACTCCATGGGAGTTCCCCGAAAAGAAGCGCGGCCACAATTTGTTGTTTCTCCATTCCTCTGGCGTCAAAATGTTTTCTTACGACTCTACTCCCGTTCTCGTACACCTGGACAAAATCGCAGTAAACAATAGCAAAATTCCCATGAACGGCTTTCCTGTAGAGCCGTTCTGTCATCTCCGCTTCTATCCAGTCATCGCCGTCAACGAATTGGATATACTCTCCGCGCGCGGCTTCGAATCCTGTTTTTCGCGCCTGCGGTAATCCTTCATTTTTTCTTTTATGAATTACTTGGATCCGCGCGTCTTTTCTCGCATATTCGTCGCATATTTGCGGGCAGCGATCCGGGGAACAATCATCCACCAAAATACATTCAAAATCTGTAAATGTTTGCGATACTATACTGTCAATGCATTGCGCAATGTATTTTTCAACGTTATATACCGGAACGATGATGCTTACTTTTGGCTTTGGAGTTTCCGCATCCAGAGCGGCCATATCCGTTTCAGCGAACGGACGCTCATGTATTCCATGTTCCCTCTGCTTTTCTGACGCAGCGCCGCCCGATGCGTTCTCCATAAACTCCGCGCACTCTTTCTCCAGCCTTTGTTTTATTGGGATATATCCATTTTTATTTTCTATCTTCGTTGTCCTTGATATTTTTCCTTTTATATTTTTCAGTATCTCATCTGCGGGTTTTAGATCATTATTCTTAAATACGACGACGCGCAGAAGTTCCAACAATCCAGCAAACCGTTCATCCTGCATATCCCGGTGAACAAAAATACACGGCGTTTCTAGCGCCAAACATGGCAGAGCCGCATGCAGCCTTGCGGTGACTACCAACTCTGCCCCGGCGTACTTTTGGATCAATGCCTCGGCAAACTCGAATCGAGCTTTATCATCAGGAAATTCCTTCCTGACGAACGAATGTTTTATAAATTCACAGCTTGTTAATAGATCGTCCGCAAACATTTTCCGGTAAACGCAATAAAATACTGCCGCACGGCGCGCTCCCATTTTCATATGCGCGCGTATTTTCATAATTTTGCGCCATGACGATACGATTACCGGAGTCCACAATAGTATTTTCCAAAACCCTGGCCGCTGCAAAGGAACGTCGACAAAGTATATCTTTCCGTTTCTCTCTGCTCGTTTGTATTTCCTGCCCAGCGTCAACGTCAGACAGCCAGAAAAATACGCTGGAATGTTATGGCTATCCAGCAACGCTTTCGTAGAATTATCCCGGCACCCAATAGGCGCGTGGTCCTTGAAATATCGAACTCCTTCCTCACCCAGCATGGTTTTGGCGCTATTTGGAGAAATATGAAAGGAGGTGATTTTAGGAATGATATTTTCTGACGGCGGCCAATTACGCGCGGAATGCATAAACCATCCGTTCAGTATTATCTGAATTCTTCCCGCATTGCTGTAACTCTCCAATTTTTCACGCTCTAGAAATATCTCTACCGTATCGTAAAATGTTCTTGCCGCGATTGACTGAATATAATCTCCAATATTAACGCTATGAAACCCTTCGCCATAGGTAAGGAGTCCCTTTTTTACTATT